>QEUW01000529.1 GCA_003577005.1 Chloroflexota bacterium
GTGGGCAGCGGCGGCGGCGTGGGCGGCGGCGGGCCTGCGCTCAGGATCAAGGCGGGCGCATTGCCCTTGGACTCGGACCCCATGCCGCTGTCCCAGGCGAAGAGCGCATTGTCGCCGTTGGTGGAGGCCATGATCCGGATCGCCACCGAGGTCGCGCCGTCGATCAGTTGCTGTTCCAGCCAGCGCCGCACGTTTTCATCCAACTGCCATTCGTTGACCTGGTCCAGCCCGAGGTCGGCGGGTTGCAGCTCTGGCAGTAGGGTGATGGCCGCCGGGGCCGTGAAGATCGTCAGGAAATCTGCCGAGGCCAGCACAGGCAGGTTGTTTTCCGCCACGAACTGCACCACCCAGCGGTTGGGCGTGTCGGGCGTGATGCCCTCGCTGCGCAGCCCCGTAAGGCGGAGCGTCGCCGCTTGGATCGGCGCGCCGCGCGCCACCCGGCTCAAGTCAAAGCGCGCTGCCGCGATATAGGTCTGGCCTGTAAACTGGCCCGCATAGAGGAACGAGTCGCCGATCTGGCGCGGGCGCGTTTCGCCGCTGGCCCACCAACCGGCCTCGCCTGTCTTCGGCGTCAGGGTGTAGACCTCGCCCTCCGGCTGCGGCGTCGCCTGGTTCGCCTGGGCCGCGGCCAGGCTCGCCTGCGCTATGTCGCGCGGCGGTGTCGGCGTGACCGTAGGCAGCAGGACGACATCCGCCGCTGGCGTCGCCGGTACAGGCGTACTCGCCGCAGTCGGCGCGGCGGTCGCCGCTGCGTTGACATTGAACCAAGGCAGCTTCTGGAGCGGGCGCGTGCCGATCAGCGTGACGACCGCGGCCGCAAGCAGGGTCACCAACCCAATGCTGACCAGCCGCACGCTCATCTGTAGCTTGGAGCGGGGCGCGCCGGTCACACGCTTGGCCGCGGCCAGCGCCTCGCCGTCGGCGTAGTCGACATAATAGGGGCACTGCCGGTAGCTGCCCAGACAAAACGCGCGCTGATGCCCGGTCGAGGGGTGGTGACGCTGCTTGGGGCTAAAACAGATGTGGGCCTCGGTAGGATAGCGCGCCACAACCGAGGGGTCGCCCTGCAGCCCCAAGAGCGGACAGATACGGTCAGATGGCGGGTTCGGCCTACCCGTTGTCGAAGGGTTGCTGATCATGGATTCAAAGGTTGCCTTTATCGTCTCCTAAGATGCTCAATCGCGAGGCGCTCAATCGCGCGCCTGATTGAGTAGCTTGGATAGCATCTCAAGGATGTTCCCCGTTGCGATGCCCGTGCTTTGCTGTTGAATGAGGTGAATTGAGTAAATCCAACAGACCTTGCACCAGGCCCTGAATCGCCGCCATGTTTCCCTTTCGTCCTTCGCGGATCAGGGTACGAACGGCCAAGTAGGGCATGCCAAGCAAGAAGAACCCAGCCTGTTGCAAGGGTGACGCGTGCCGGCGCATAAACAGGAACCAGTGACGTGACTTGTGCCGCGCATAGGCCTGGTTGTAGCCCCGGCCGTAGGTATGGCTTACCACATGATATGCGACGGCATCGGGCACATAGAGCGCAAGATACCCCGCTTGTTGCAGACGAAGCGAGAAGTCCAAGTCTTCTGGCCCAAACGGGTTGAATGTGGTGTCGAAGCCATGTAGCTGCTGGAAGATGGCTGTGCGTACCATCATGGCCCCACCACAAGCAATACATCTTTTCACTTGATCATGCTGCCCCCGGTCGATCTCCTTATACCCCACAGGGGAGCTCTGCCACAGCAGATAGTTGATCCGAGCGCCGCCTCCATCGTTCAGCCGCGAGGGATCATGCATAAAGCGCAGCTTTGCCTGCACCTGCCCGACCTGCCAATTCCCCTCCAGCGGCTTGACCAGTGAACTGACAAACCCTGGCTCCAGCACCATATCATTGTCAAGAAAGAGCAGATAGGCCGGCTGAATGGTCTCAATGGCTCGATTGGCGGCTGCATTGCGACCGGCGGCGACACCCAGATTTGTCGGGCTGTAATGGGTAAGGACATTTGGAAAACGTTCGCCGATCGCTTCCACCGTCCCATCGCGCGAGCCGTTGTCCCACACCAGAACCTGGAATTGGACATCTGTCTGGGCCTGAAGGCTCGCCAGACATTGTAAGGTCATGTCACGCTGGTTCAGGGTCAGCATGATGACGGCGATGCCAGGGCCATTTCTAGCCATAGGAAGGGCTTAATTCACAGACCATAACGATTTGCTCATGCATAGGAATGTTCGTTCTTCTTGGCCGTGCTCTCGTCGGGCATGGGTTGATAGTCAAAGCGTCGTTTCAGCGCAAGAAACGGCGCCTCTAAAAGATGCCAACTGACGAGCGCCAGCGTGATCGACGCCAGCATTGCGACCGCAGCGTAGACCGCCAAGGCGGGCAACTGGGCGCCTACGAAGGGCAAAAGCCGAGGAACAGACAGCCCTAAGGTAGCCATGCCTATAGCGACGATGTGATGCCAGACATAGAGGCCATAGCTATAGCGCCCGAAGAATCGCAAGGTGTTGCTTGAAAAGAATCTCACGGCGAGGCTCTTCTTGGGCAAAAGAAGTAAAACGATAAGCATGGCCCCGAAGAAGAGAGCTAAGATCGGAAATCCGAGCGTGTATACGGCGGCATCATTCGTACTGAGGCGGAGTTTACGCAGAAATTGCAGCAGGATAGCAGCCGCGGCCAGCGCAATCACAAGCAGGCTCACCCGCAGCAATCGACGCCGGTCGGTTTGGCTGCGCAGGAGCAGGGCGATCAACGCGCCCACCGCCAACGTATCCATGCGTGCGAGCGTGAGGACATAAGCCGCCGTGCGATAGTCAAAGATCCCCAAGCCGGTACGGATCAGCAGACTGAAGGGGAGGATTGCGATACAGAACACCGCCAGCGTTCGGCGTCGCAATCGATAGACGACGAGCGGCCAAAAGAGATAAAACTGTTCCTCGACGGCAAGCGACCAAAAGTGCCCGATGAGATAGAACGGAGGCCAGCTCCACAGCGCAATTCGGACATTCGTCAGGTAACTCCAATACCAGTGTTGATCCATGAGCAGCGACTGATAGGCTGCGCTTGGCGGGACAACTGCCGGCGCTACCCAAAATACGATGACCAAACAGGCATAATAGAGCGGGAAGATGCGCAGCACGCGGCGCATATAAAACGTCCGGAAGAAGTGCCCTTGCCGCTTGGTATCCAGCAAAATTCCAGTGATCAGAAACCCGGACAACACAAAAAAGAGGTCAACGCCGATCCAGCCTGCACCGGCGACCCGGCCGATCCACCTCTCCATCTGCCGCTCTGGTTGCATGTCTCCATAGAGCGCAAAGTGATGCATCATCACCAGCAGAATCGCCAGACCACGTAGACCGTCCAGCGCAGGGATACGCGCACCCAAAGGCATCTCTGGGGCGATAGGGGCTGTGTCGGCTGGCCGCGCTTCGACAGGGAGCAGCGCGGAGAGTGGGTTGGCGAGCGTATCTGTCAATTGAGCCTCGCTGGCGTGTCGTGCTGAAGCCGGCGAAGGAGAGAGAGCCCTTTTAGGCGCAGAACCCATTTCTTGCCCCATCGCACCCAGCGGCGGGCGCGGGATGACCCCGCCAACCAGCTAGGAGCATGGTTGAGCCACAGCTCCTGATTCAAGGCCTGCCAGACATGGGGGTCGGCGATCGCGTGCTGCTCCAGATAGGCGCGCAGCCACAACAGATAAAAATGCCGTGCTGCTTGCTCTTGATTCCCCCTTCGGGCGACTGCTACGCTTCCGTCGGGGTGTTGCCGGTACCAGTCCCAGCACTCGTCAGCTATATAGACACGGGACGTCAGGCAGAGCTTGGCGTAAAAGGCCTGATCTTCGTAGATGTTGGCATAGCCGATAAAACTGTCGTCAAAGCCGCCAACTTCTTCAGCGACGCTGCGCCTCACCAGAATGCTGCATATACACGGGACCGCCGCCCGGCCGCGCAGGAAGAGCGGGAGCAATCGCGGCGGCTCGACGATCGAGCCAGGTTTCACGCCAAGCGCCGGAAGAAAGTCGGCTTGCTCCGCCTCAGCCCCCTCAGCCCAGCTATACCAGTATTTCGTGTTACCGTATAGCATACCGGCATCCGGATGCGCGTCGAGCACGCGGACCTGCTGCTCCAGCTTGGCTGGCAGCCAGACATCATCTGCGTCGAGAAAGGCAACATAGCCGCCGAGCGCCTGCCGGAGCCCCAGGTTGCGCGAAGCGCCCTTGCCCAGGTTGCGATGCCCCTCATGTTCGAAATAACGCACCAGCTCCGGGAGTTGTCGCGCATAGCGCCGAGCGATCTGCGTACTGGCATCCGTGGAGCCGTCGTCGACAAGCAACAGCTCCCAGCGGCGGTAGGTCTGGCTGAGGACGCTCTGGATGGCCTCCTCGATGAATGGCGCTGCGTTTAGAAAAATGATAACTGCCGATACCAGGGGTTCGCGCATCACTGAACTCTCGGGTTATAACCAGCGATTGAGCC
>QEUW01000530.1 GCA_003577005.1 Chloroflexota bacterium
GACCTGGTGATGTACCGGATGGCAAAACCGTTGCCGAATGCTGTCAAATGCCGAACTGACACCCTGAAAGGAATGCCATGAACCACTGCCGCATCCCGTTTGGTGCGCTCCTGCTTCTGCTGTTGATCCTGGCGGCGTGCAGCCCGCAGCCGAGCCCTCCCGCCGCACCCATGTCCGCTGAGGCTGTCGCCCCGGCCCAGGCTGCGCCGGCTGAACTGCCGCGCAACCCCGACGGCTATGTGGACCTCCGAGCGGAGCAGTTGCAGGCGCTGCTGCAAGATGAGAAGGTGACGCTGGTCAACGTGCATGTGCCCTATGAGGGCGAGCTGCCGGCGACCGATCGCTTCATTCCTTTTGACCAGATCCAGAACCGCACCGTCGAACTGCCGGACAAAGACGCGCCGATTGTCCTGTACTGTCGCAGTGGTTCGATGAGCACCCAGGCGGCCAAAGTCCTGGTTGGACTGGGTTACACCAACGTCTACGAGCTGGACGGCGGGTTTAACGCCTGGGTCGCCGCTGGCTACGAATTGTTGTATAAACCGTAGCTACGGTTTGCTCGCGTCCACACCTGGCCCTGATGACCTACCTTGCGTTTGCGACCTTATGGCAGCAAAAGACCCGCTTTGCCCTCAGCGTGAGTGGTGTCGCGCTTGCCATCATGTTGATCCTCCTACTCAATGCGTTCTTGGCAGGCTTATATCGGCAGGTCACCGCGTATCTGGATCACGTGGCGGCGGATTACGTTGTAGCCCAAGAGGGCGTAACCAATCTGCTCGGGGCACGATCGCTCCTTGCTGCGGATACCGATGATCGTGCGCGCAGCGTACCGGGCGTGGCGCAGGCAATCCCCATCATCTCCCAGTTTGTCATTCTGGATCTGCATGACAAGAAGGTCGTTGGGTATCTGGTCGGTTACGACTCCACGCAAGGCGGCGGTCCTTGGCGGTTGAAGGAGGGCCGGCTACCGGCAGCCGACGACGAAGTGGTGTTGGATGGCGTCATGGCCCAAACCCACGGGTTGCGCCTGGGCAGTTCAATCGAGATCCTGGATGAGACGTTCACCGTGGTGGGCATGGCGGCAGAGACCAACTCCTGGATGGCGGGCTTCCTTTTTATGGAGCAGCGCGCGGCGGAACGGGTGTTACGCACTGCCGGCGCGTACAGCTTTGTCCTGGTGACGTTAACACCGAGCGCCGACCAGCCCGCAGTTGAGTCCCGCCTCCGTCGCCGCCTGCGTGAGCTAGAACTACTGCCAACAGCGATCGTCAAACAGAACGACCGCAATCTGTTGATCCGGGTGTTCGCGCTCCCCTTGCGACTGATGGTGGTGATAGCCTTTGCCGTGGGGACAGCCATTTTGGGGCTGGTGATCTATACTGCGACGGTCGAGCGCCAGCGTGAGTACGGCGTGCTCAAGGCTGTCGGCGCACGCAACCTGCAACTCTATGCGCTGGTGGTCCAGCAGGGGGTGGCGACAGCGCTTTTGGGCGCGGGATTGGGTGCTGGGCTTGCTTGGGGAGTAGCCCAGTGGATCATGGCCGCAAAACCGAAGTTTCTGCTCGTCCTTCCACCGAAGATGGTGCTGGAGGCTATGCTGGTAGCGGTGGTGATGGGGCTGCTGGCCGCATTCCTCCCTCTTCGGGCCATGGCCGATCTGGACCCTGCTCAGGTATTCCGCAAGTAGCTTAAGCTGCCCTCTGTCAGCAGCCAGACTGACACTTATCGTTGCCCACCTGAGGCAGGGAACTCTGTCTGTGATCTGCCCGCGCAACATGTCCAACGCCATGTGTGTGGATTGATCCGGGACAGCGATGCGCTTGGCACAGAAATTGCGAGCCCAAGGTAGCAACCGGTAGCAACCTGGGTGTAGTAGCTGAAGGTCACACTCCATGCTTCTGCTGGCTTGGCGCAATCTGACTCAGAACCGTGTCCAGTTCTTCCTGGGCGTGGGAGGCGTCGCCCTCGCCTTTGTGCTGATGCTGGCCTTGGATGCACTTTTGGCCGGTTCTGAGGCGAATCTAGTGGCCTACATCGAGCAATCTGGGGCAGATGTGTTCGTCTCTCAGGATGGCGTGAGAAACATGCACATGGCTGCCTCGGCCATTAGCTGGCGCGATCTGCGCCTGGCTGGCTATGCCCGTGGGGTCACGAGCGCCAGCCCCATCTTGTACACATCGGCGCCAGTGAAGGCGGGCCAGGCTGAGATCTTATCCTACATCATCGGTTTTGATCCTGAGGAGCCGTTAGGCGGGCCGCAGACGGTGGTGGCAGGGACACACCAGGTGCAGCGCAACGAGGCCATTGTGGACGAGGCGGTCACGCGTGCCCAGAAGCTACAGGTGGGCGATACCGTCGAGATTCTGGGTGAATCCTTTACCATCGCCGGAGTCACGCGCGGGCTGACCAGCATCGTCAACAGTGTCAGCTTCATCCGTCTGGATGATTTCCAGCGGCTGCAGGGTGTCACCACCGTTAGCTATGGACTGTTGACGGTGACGCCTGGTTTGGATTTGGAGGCTGTGGCGGCCGCCATCATGGCGCGCAATGACAACGTCTTGGCGTTGCCTCGCCACGAGTTTGCACGGGAAGAGCGCCAGATCGTCAAGGACATGAGTGCTGAAATCCTCATCATCATGAATCTGGCTGGGCTGGCTATTGGCCTGTCCGTGACCGCTCTCACCCTCTACACGGCGGCGCTGCGCAAACGCCAGGAGTACGGCGTGTTAAAGGCCATCGGTGCCAAGAACCACTATCTGTATGGAATCGTAGCCATTCAGGGGGTCTGCAGCCTGGCGCTCGGCTTCACAGCCGCCCTCGGTGTTGTCTGGCTCATGGGGCAAATCCTACCAGTAGTCATGCCAGGGAGCGCGATGGTGCTGACACCCGCCGGGGTGTGGCGCGTGTTGTGGTTCTCTCTCCTGATCGGCGTGGCGGCAGCCCTGGCGCCTGCCTGGCAAGTGGCCCGGCTCGACCCGGCGCGGGTCTTTCGAAGCTAGGGGGCAGCCATGGAACTGGTCGTGTGCGTGGAACAGGTCACACGCCGCTTTGGCAGTGGCGCCAGTGAAGTGGTGGCCGTGCGTGATGTATCGTTGCAGGTGGCGCGTGGGGAGGTGGCCCTGATCATGGGGCCATCGGGCAGCGGCAAGACGACCTTGCTCTTGATGCTGGGTGGGTTGCTGAAACCGTCGAGTGGGCACATCCAGATCGGCAACGATGACCTCTCCGCAATGACGGAGCATCAGCTTCCGGATGTCCGGCTGCGCCGCATCGGTTTTATCTTTCAGGACTTTAATCTGCTTTCGGCGCTGAGCTGTTTGGACAATGTGGCGCTAGTAGGACAACTGGCGGGACTGCCACGCGTAGCCGCACGGCAGAGGGCCAAGGAGTTGTTGGAGCAGCTTGGCCTCGGCCACCGCCTGACCTTTCTGCCGGAGAAGCTCTCTGGCGGGGAGAAGCAGCGGGTGGCCATCGCCCGCGCCCTGATCAACCAGCCGGACCTGATCCTGGCAGACGAACCCACGGCCAACCTCGACAGCCACCACGGGCGTGAGACCATGCGCCTGTTGCGCCGTCTCGCCAAGGAGGAGCGCCGCAGCGTGATCATCGTCAGCCACGACCAGCGCATTCAGGAGATCGCGGACCGGGTATTCTGGATGGAGGACGGCCAGTTTCGCGACGTGGTCGAGATGGCTGTGGACCCCGTCTGTGGGATGTCGGTGGGCAGGGATCACGCACCGGCCCACCTTATACACGACGGCACGACCCTCTACTTCTGCGCCGCAGGCTGCCGCGATGAGTTTCTGGCTGCACCCGAGCGGTACCTGTCACCCCGGCTGGCGTCTCGCCAGGGGCGTCAGTAGGCACAATCGGAGGGGCCGGTTAGTCAAGCGCTGTACGGGAGTCGCACCAGCCAGCGGAAGATCTGTAGGGGGATTTTATCACTGGGCCTTCCGGTGGCGACCTTCTTACCGGCGTTGTGCGTCGGTGGGACTGGAGTCTACCGGCTCCTCCGCCCCCTTGAAGCCCTCGCTGCGAAAGGCGGCGTGGCGGGCGCGCACCGCCTCCAGCGCAGGGTGCTCTGTCTCCGGCCCCGTCACATGCGCCACCGGCTGCGCAGTGGTCGGCAGGAACGCCTTGGTAATTCCCAGCGACTGGTTGGTCTTCTCGACCGAACGCGTCCCGTCCGTCTCGATCCCAGTCAAGGCGCGGATGCAGTCAATGTTCTCCGGGATCACAATTGCCTCGTTATGCACCTGAAAGGTCAGATAGACCTCGGTGGCATCGGCGGCCAGCCCATCCTCCCAAACGGCGACCTCCCACATGTCGCTGCGGGGGCGCTCCAGATCGCGCATCAGCTCGATCACGGCATTGAGGGCGACCAGGCCGTCGGCGGCGCGTACAAAGGCAATACGCGGTGAATCCCACAGCGCATCTTGCAGTTCGGCCAGGCTGACG
>QEUW01000531.1 GCA_003577005.1 Chloroflexota bacterium
GCGAAGCCAACGAAGAGACCGGCGCCGGTCACATCAACACGCTGGGGTTCAACTCTTCCTGCTTCTACCACTACGCCCGTATCGACTGGCGGCAATTGTTGAAGAATCTGAACAATGACCATGAGCTTGCCCGCCGCGCCGTGGAAGGTTTCCTGCGTGCCTCATTGGTGGCTGTGCCCAGCGGCAAACAGAACAGCACCGCCCCGCTCAACCCGCCGAGCTTTATGCTCGCCGTGGTGCGCAGTGATGGCATGGGTTGGAATCTCGCCAACGCCTTTGAGAAACCGGTTGTTGCCGGGCGCAACACCAGTTTGGTCGCCGAGTCGATTGCTGCGCTCGATACCTACTGGGGCAAACTGGAGACCGTCTATGGCGGCGACACCCTGGTGCGCGTCGCCTCGGTCAATGTCGATGGCCCGCCGCTCACGCACCTCAACAGTAATCGTGCAGTGGCAAGCCGTGAAGCGTGGATCGATGCGGTGTTGTCGGCGCTGCCGGCCAATCCAACGGAAAGTGCATTATGAGCGTGCTACTCATGCGCCTTTCAGGGCCAATGCAAGCCTGGGGTGTGCAGAGCAGATTTGGTGTGCGTGATACGGGTCGCGAGCCATCAAAAAGTGGCGTGGTTGGCCTTCTGGCCGCTGCCTTGGGGCGACCGCGTCAGGCACCGGTCGCCGATCTGGCAGCCCTGCGGATGGGCGTACGCGTCGACCGCGAGGGTGTGCTGTTGCGCGACTATCACACAGCCCAGAATGTCTACCGCGCCAAAGGCGGGGTCAAAGATACCGAACTCTCGACCCGTTACTTTCTGGCTGACGCTGCCTTTCTAGTCGGGCTTGAAGGTGATGAGACTCTGCTAAACAAACTCTTTGCCGCGCTGCGTGATCCGCAATGGTCACTCTTTTTAGGCCGTCGCGCCTTTGTGCCGGGCGAACCAATCTGGCTCAGCGATGGCCTACGCGGCGGTGCGCTTGAGGCGGAACTCCATCCATCAGCGACACCGTGGCTCACGGGCATACCAAACACCTACCCACTCGTGCGGATGGTGATCGAAGACTACACCGGCAGTGAGGTGCGGACGGATCAGCCGCTCTCTTTCCATCCCCGCCGCTTTGCCCCGCGCCGGGTGATCAATGAATACCGGAATCTGGAACTGAGCGTGTAGGAGGCCATCATGTATCTATCCCGACTGATTCTCAATCCACGCAGCCGCGCGGTGCAGCGTGATATTGCCCAGCCTCATTCGCTGCATCAGACCGTTATGCGCGCCTTTCCCGATAACTTGAACACCGAGGCCGATCGCATTCTGTACCGGCTGGATCAGAACCGGCGCGGTGAAATTCATTTACTTGTCCAATCGCAGGGTGCGCCGGACTGGGCTCATCTCCGCGACAATGGCTATCTCCTGCCTGGTAATGTCGAAAATCCGGCGGTTAAAATGGTTGACCTCCAGGTGAAGCCAGGCCAGCAACTCGCCTTCCGCCTGCGCGCCAACCCCACCAGGCGACTGGGCAAGAGCGCAACCTATGACAAAGGCAAACGGGTTGGCCTCTACAAATTGGAGGAGCAACTCAACTGGCTTCAACGTAAGGCCAACGACCACGGCTTTCGCATCCACTCGGTGATGCCCACCCAACAACAGCGTATCGAGGGCCGCATCCCGCGTAAAGAGGCGCAGCCGACCAGCAAGACAGCTCACGACGCCAAATTCTTCAGCGTCCAGTTCGACGGCATCCTGCAAGTGACCGACCCGGAGCGTTTCCTGGCTGCGGTCCATGCCGGCATCGGCAGCGGCAAAGCCTTTGGGTTTGGTCTGCTTTCGGTGGCGCCGGTGAGGTGAAGGGATTACCAAACGGTTGGCACAAACTGCGCAGCGACAATCTGCGCATCACGGGTCAACAGGGTGGCGTTGCGCAGTTTTGCCTCGCAGGCGATCAGACGGTCGTGCATTTCGGGAATGCCGGTTACCGTGCGCATGAGCAACAGTAGTTCGAGCGTCAATGGGCTAATCTCGATAGCAGGGTTCGCCAACCACCGTTGCAGGAGCAGATCGCAATTGAGGGGTAATTTGCGCCGCTCGATAGCAAAGAGCAACTCAGCCACAACAATGGTAGGGATGATCAATTGAGCATTACCTTGATCGACCTGTGCAAGGATTGCTGCCGCCTGTACGCCCAGTTGCGGAGCAGCAGTCGCTTGCCAGATCAGGCAACGGGTGTCAGGAACGTAAAGCGCCATTAGGATTTCGCCGCCAGCGCCTCTTCCAATTCAGTGGCCAGGCGCTCTAATTTTTGATCGCTCTCGGCGCGATTCGGCCAGACTTTGTTCTAGGTCAGCGGCCATTGTGACCGGCCAGATCCCTCGAAAAGTCACTTCGGTCGGATCGGGTTTTGCCCTGGGTGGTTGGGAGGGGATGACCAGTTGAATAGTCACCTGCTAATTGTCGAGCAGGTTTAGCGGCGTCAATGGCTTCAAGATGCCATTGATATAGATGGCATCAATCGTCACGGTCATGAAGTGATCTCCTTCACAGACAACCGGGCTCTTTGCTCACTCGTTGTCACATACACGAGCTATTGTAGCCAATGGCAAAGACAAACACAAATCAGGAGACAAACTTACCATGCGACTGCGCGACCTGCACGAACTACCCAAACTGCGCGATGGCTTGAGCTATCTCTATCTTGAGCGCGGCAAGATCGACCAGGCCCACAGGGCCATCGAGTTCTTCAACAAAGACGGCCGTGTGCTGGTGCCGGTGGCTTCGCTCTCCGTGCTGCTGCTTGGCCCCGGTACCTCCATCACCCACGAGGCGATCAAGACGCTCACCGACAACGGTTGTCTGGTCAACTGGTGTGGCGAACAGGGCGTCCGCTTCTATGCCCAGGGCATGGGCGAGACCCGCAAGGGCTACCAGCTCATCCGCCAGGCCGAACTGGTGAGCGACCCGGCCAAACGGCTACAGGTCGTGCACCGCATGTACCAGTTCCGCTTTGATGAAGTGCTCGACCCCAGCCTGACCCTCGAGCAGATTCGCGGTATGGAGGGCGCCCGTGTCCGCCGCGCCTATGCCGTCGCCAGCAAGGAGTATGGCGTCTACTGGCGGCGGCGTTTCTACGACCGGGCACACTGGGGCGCCAGCGACGCCATCAACCGGGCCCTCTCGGCGGCCAACGCCTGTCTCAACAGCCTCTGCCATGCGGCCATTGTCTCGGCCGGTTATTCGCCGGGATTGGGCTTTATCCACACTGGCAAACAACTCTCGTTTGTCTACGATATAGCCGACCTCTACAAAACCGACCTTACCGTACCATTGGCCTTCAAGCTGACGTCCGAATCGCGTGAACGGTTGGAGACTCGCATCCGCCATGCCTGCCGCGACCTCTTCCATCAGGAGCGACTGCTGGCGCGCATCATCGATGACATCAACGACCTGCTCAACCTGACCCGCCCCATGCCGGCGCTGGCTGACCGCCACTCAGGCGCCAGTGATTTTGAAGACGAACCCAATTTTGACAGCGACCCGGCGCAGCCGAGTGGTCTCTGGTCCCCACCCGAGGAAGGCGGCGGCGTTGCCGGCGGCGTCAATTATGGCGAAGAGGATGAAGAGGGTCCTGCTGAGAATAGCACGACGGGATCTGGCGCCAACGAGCCATGAGAAGGAGCAAAGACCTATGGTCGTGATCATTCTGGAAAGCGTACCCACCTCTCTACGTGGCGAACTTACCCGCTGGCTGATCGAACCACACCCTGGTGTGTTTGTCGGCCACCTGTCGGGTACAGTACGTGACCGTCTCTGGGACAAATGTTGCCAGAAAGTAAAAGAAGGCGGGGTCTTACAGCTCTGGTCCACCAACAACGAGCAACGCTTCACCCTGCGCACATTTGGCATCATCCGGCGTGAAGTGGTAGATTTTGAAGGCTTGCAGTTGATCCGGCTTCCAATTACGGATTCCTGACGAAATAGAGTATTCCCCACAGGCGTGGGGGTGAACCGAAAGTCCACGGGGCCAGGTGCTCGACGGTGAAGTATTCCCCACAGGCGTGGGGGTGAACCGAACGGTTTGCAGCCAAACACCAAGAACACGGTGTATTCCCCACAGGCGTGGGGGTGAACCGCGGTTACGGGTAGGCGTATGGGCAACCAACATGTATTCCCCACAGGCGTGGGGGTGAACCGCGCCCCCAGTCCATGCCGTCCAACTCTTCCAAGTATTCCCCACAGGCGTGGGGGTGAACCGAGGAGACGAGGGTGAAAGCATCGCTACCCTACGTATTCCCCACAGGCGTGGGGGTGAACCGATGAGGTCGGCCTTTTTGATGCGTTCATGCCAGTATTCCCCACAGGCGTGGGGGTGAACCGCGACGTTCTCGCTAAACGAGCATATCATGGGCGTATTCCCCACAG
>QEUW01000532.1 GCA_003577005.1 Chloroflexota bacterium
GTCGGCTTTGGCGATTGCGCCGTCACCGGCAACGTGACCAGCCTGCGCAACCGTCTTGCTGTCGATGACCTGCTTACCCAGGTCTACCGCGAGGGTCCAGGAAAAGCCCCGCGCGGCGGCGAAGCTGACACCGTCATGCCGGCGCTGCTGCCCAAAGTGCTGCCGCTGCACCAGGTGATCCCGGTGGATGTCTTCATCCCCGGCTGCCCGCCCGACCCGGAGCGCATCTGGTCAGCCGTCACCGCCCTGCTCGCCGGCCAACCGGTCGAATTCGAGCCGGAGATGCGCACATTTGGCTGATTAATTGGCAATGATCAATTGCCAACTGTCAATTGTTAATGGAAATACTCTCGCTGACTCGTTAACAATTGATCATTGCCAATTGACTATTGATCATTAGAAAGGTTGTTATGACTCGCACCATCACCATCGACCCTGTCACGCGCATCGAGGGGCACGCCAAGATCACCATCCAACTGGATGAGCAGGATCGGGTGGTCGATGCCCGCTTTCATGTGACCGAGTTTCGGGGTTTTGAGAAGTTCTGCGAAGGGCGCAGCTTTTGGGAGATGCCCGGTATCACCGCCCGCATCTGTGGCATCTGTCCGGTGAGCCATCTGATGGCGTCGGCCAAGGCGGGCGATGCGCTGTTGGGCGTGCGGATTCCACCCACGGCTGAGAAATTGCGCCGGTTGATGAACTGGGCGCAGATCGTACAGAGCCATGCACTCAGTTTCTTTCACCTCAGCGGACCGGACCTGCTGCTGGGGATGGAGAGCGATCCGGCCCAGCGTAATCTCGTCGGTCTGATCCAACACTACCCCGATGTGGCGCGCACCGGGATCCGCCTGCGCCAGTTTGGGCAGGAAGTGATCCGCCTGTTGGGAGGCAAGAGCATCCATCCGGCTTGGGCCGTACCTGGTGGCGTGCGCGAGCCGCTCAGCGAAGAGAAACGAGCTGCGATCCTGGCGGGGCTGCCCGAGGCGTTTGCCGGCGTGGAGCTGGGTCTCCGTCTCTACAAGGATGCGTTGCCGGCGCTCGACGCCGAGATCCAATCCTATGGCACCTTCCCCAGCCTCTTTATGGGGTTGGTGACGCCTGACGGCGGGCTGGAACATTATGATGGCGTGTTGCGCATCATCGACAACGAAGGCAATCGGTTGGAACCCGGCTTCCCGCCCGACCGTTTCCGCGAGATCATCGGCGAAGCAGTGCAGCCGTGGAGCTATCTGAAGTTTCCCTATTACAAGCGGGAGCCAGGATATGGGATGGGAGATTTGGCGGGGCCTCCCTCTGAGATGCCAGTGGGCGAGTACGAGCGAGGGATGTACCGGGTGGGGCCGCTAGCTCGCTTGAACATCTGTGATTACGCCGGGACGCCGCGCGCCGACGCCGAACTGCGCGAGTTCCGCAAACTGGCGGCGGATGGGAAGCCGGTGACCAACAGCTTCCATTACCATTATGCCCGGCTCATCGAGATCCTCTTTGCGCTGGAGAAGATGGAGCAGACGCTCGCCGACCCGGCCATCACCGATGCCCATGTACGGAGCCAGGCCGGCGTCAACCAACGAGCGGGGGTTGGGGTCAGTGAGGCGCCGCGTGGGACGCTCTTCCATGAATACGAGGTGGATGACGATGGCCTGTTAAGGCATGTCAACCTGATCATCGCCACCGGCCAGAACAACCTGGCCATGAACAAGACTGTGCGCCAGATCGCTGAAAGCTATGTCAACGGGCGCCAGCTCAGCGAAGGAATCCTCAACCGCATCGAGCACGGCATCCGCACCTTTGACCCATGTCTGAGTTGCTCGACCCACGCCATCGGCCAAATGCCGCTCCACATCGAGTTGGTCACCGCCGACGGCGCCATTGTCGACACGGTTCAGCGAGATTGACCGGATGTACACGACGCAATTCACAGTTCACAATTCGCAATTCACAATTCACAATTCCTACCTCTTCGTCATCGGCTATGGGAACATGCTCCGACGCGACGACGGCGCCGGAGTCGCCCTGGCCAGACGCATTGCCGCCCGCTGGCAGGAACAGGGATTGTCCGTCCGTACGCAGATCGTGACGCAATTGACCCCCGAACTTGCGCTCGAGATCGCCGCCGCAGACGTGGCAGCTGTCATCTTTGTCGATGCGGCAGAGGCGCCCAACGGCGGTGGCATCCAGACTCGCCGGCTCAACGGGGTGAATGCCTCGCCCAGTCTTGGCCATCACCTTGATCCAGAGGTGTTATTGAAGTATGCCGCGCTCTTCCAGGAGCAACAGACACCTGCCTGGCTTGTCACTATCGGTGGGGGCGATTTTGGCATCGGCGAAGGTCTTAGCCCAGTGGTCGAGCAATTGCTTGGCGCGGCACCACAGGTAGCGGATGGGTTGTTAAGACAAATCCTGCACGATGATGATGGTTAAGATGAAAAGACTAAAAGCAGTCCACAAAGGGCGCAGAGAAGGCACGGAGAACACAGAGATTATTCTCAATGCTCTCTATGTCCTCTGTGCCTTCTCTGTGTTCTCTGTGAACCGCTGTTTGTCTTGCTTAACCAAGTTAAGGGTATGACCATGCACGAAGTCGGTATTGCTCACAATTTACTGGCGCTCGCAGCCCAGAATATACCAGATGCAGATAGGGTGGAAGTCCGCTCGCTCAAGATCCGGCTCGGCCCGCTAGCTGGCGTTTCGCAGGAGGAATTGCGGTTTGGTTTTGAGGTGGCGGCCCATGGTACGCCTTTTGCCGGCGCGCGCCTGGATGTGGAAGAGACACCGGCCATCATCTATTGTTCTCACTGCCGGCAAGAATTTGTGCTGCCAGACGGTGAACTGCTCGTCTGTCCGGCTTGTGCGACGGCCAGTGTCCAGGTGGTGCGGGGAAAGGAGTTGACGCTGGTTGCAATCGAAGTGGCAGAGGATGATGACACGAGTTGACCAAAACACGATCGTGCGCAGGGATATAGAGCTCGACGGGCTGGCGCGGCGCCGTCTGCTGGTGACCGGCGTCGTGCAGGGCGTGGGTTTTCGCCCCCATGTTTACGGATTGGCGACGCGCCTGGGCTTGGCCGGTTTTGTCGGCAACGACAGTTCCGGTGTCTTTATTGAACTCGAAGGCCCGGCAGCGGCGCTGACAATGTTTCAAGAAGAGTTGGTCGCCCATCCGCCCCCACTGGCGCACATCGAAACGGTGGCCACGACGGCGCTTCCACCCACCGGCGCGCACGAGTTCACCATCGTCCATAGCGAAGCCCAACCGGCGGCGCGTACACTTATCTCTCCCGACCTGGCCCTCTGCGAGGAGTGTCTGCGCGAGCTGTTCGACCCGGCGGACCGGCGTTACCGCTATCCCTTTACCAATTGCACCAACTGCGGCCCGCGTTTCACTATCGTGCGCGACCTGCCCTATGACCGGCCCTTCACAACGATGGCAGATTTCCCCCTCTGCCCCAAATGCCGCCGCGAATACGAAGACCCGCGCAACCGCCGCTTTCACGCCCAGCCCAACGCCTGTCCGGTCTGCGGGCCACAGGTGCAATTCTGCTGGGGGGTAGGGAGTAGGGAGTGGGGAGTGGGGAGTGGGGAATTCGGGGCCCAAAGGGCACCCCGGAATGGCATGGCTTTTCAGTCTGTCGATAGCAATGGTGGCACAAGTAAAGTGGGGGAAGCGGCGATTGTGGCGGCGCAGCGGGTGCTGGCGGAGGGTGGTGTGGTTGCGGTCAAGGGCATCGGCGGGTTCCATCTGGCCTGTGACGCCACCAACGACCACGCCCTGCAAATGTTGCGCGAGCGCAAGGGCCGCGTCGACAAGCCCTTCGCCCTCATGGTGCGCAACGTCGAAACCGTCCGCCAGATCGCCCACATCGATGACGCCGAACTCGCCCTGCTCACAGGCCGGGAGCGCCCCATCGTTCTCCTGCGCAAACGAGATGGCAGCCCGCTCTCTGCTCTGGTTGCACCGGGCAACGGCTACATCGGCATCATGCTGCCCTATTCCCCCCTCCACTATCTGCTCTTGAACCCGTCGGAGGCATCGTACCCATTCCCCACGCCCCATGCCCCATGCCCCATTCTCGTGATGACCTCCGGCAACTATGCCGACGAGCCGATTGTCAAAGAGAACGAGGAGGCGCTGGAGCATCTGTCCGAACTGGCCGACGCCTTTCTGCTCCACAATCGCGCCATTCACGTCCACTGCGACGATTCGGTCATTCGGGTGGTAGACGGCCACGAGTTGCCCATCCGTCGCTCGCGCGGCTATGCCCCCTTCCCGGTCAAGTTGCCGTTTGGGGTCCCGCCTGTGCTGGCCGTGGGGGGTGAACTCAAGAGCGCCTTCTGTCTGACCCAGGATAGACATGCCTTTCTCAGCCAGCACATCGGTGATATGCAGAATCTGGAGACATTGCACGC
>QEUW01000533.1 GCA_003577005.1 Chloroflexota bacterium
CACCGACACATCCGCTCTGCAAGACCTGGCGCTGGGCGATGGTGTCCGGCTGGATGCGGTGCTGACCGCCCTGCCGACCGGTCAGGCCTTTATCGACGGGGGCAACCCGCTCAAACAACTGGGCGAGCCGGTCTATTTTGAGTACCTGGCGCCGGCTATCGACCGCAACAGCACCCTCGACCCGCAGTCGTTCCTCGCCGCAGTGACCGAACAGATCCAGGCGATGCACACCGACGGCACGCTGGCGGCGCTCTCCGAGCAATACTACGGCAGCGACCTGGTCAGCGCGGCCGCCACCTTTGACGTGACGCAATTGGAGCAGTAGGAACACTATGAGCGTTGGCACCGGGCCCTTGCCATCGTCGCCGGCCACCAGCGTCGAGCACCAGCGCGCCAGCCGTGAACTGGTGGCCGCGGCAAGGCGGGGGCCAGCCGTGAACTGGTGGCCGCGGCAAGGCGGGGTCGCCGGCGACAAAAGACGCAGGTTGCATTGGTTTGGTTTGGCCTCTTTGTCGTGTTGGGGGGCTTGCTCTACCTGCTACGGCTCGATGTGCGCTACATGTTGGAGCACCAGGGCTTTGTTGTCCAGGGCCTGGTGACGACGCTCTGGGTTTCGTTGCTTTCGATTGCGTTGGCCACAGTGCTGGCCTTTATCGGCGCATTGGGACGGCTGGCGAGCAACCCCATTGCCCAAGGCGTCTCCGGCTTCTATATCTCGCTCGTACGTGGAACGCCGCTGCTGGTGCAGATCTACATAATCTACCTGGGGCTGCCGCAGATCGGCCAGCAGATCCGGGCGCTCGGGTACCCGGCGCTGGGCAATCTGTTGATCCTCTCGGCGTTTACGTCAGGGGTGCTGGCGCTGAGCGTCAACTATGGCGCCTATATGACCGAAATCTTCCGCGCCGGCATCCAGGCCATCCCCCACGGCCAGATCGAGGCGGCGCGGGCGCTTGGCATGAGCCACTGGCAATGTATGCGGCTGATCATCCTCCCCCAGGCGTTGCGCATCGTGATCCCGCCCATCGGCAACCAGTTTATTGCCATGCAGAAAGATTCGGCGTTGGTCTCGCTCATGGGCGTCTGGGAGATCACCTATCGCGCCAACCGGCTGGCCCGCCGCGACATCAAATTTATGGAGATGTTGCTGATAGCAGCGGCCATCTACTGGGTGCTCACGATCATCTCTGAATGGCTACAAGCGCGCCTCGAACGGCGCATGGCCCAGTCGAGCGAACGCTGATTCTATTGCGATTTGCGCGCTACAGGCCTTTGCATCTCTCACCCGTCTGCGATTATGATAGCTGCTACATTCCTAATCCTTAGTCCCTAATTCCTGATTTCTGATCGCTAACCCATGCTCTGGCTTCTTCCCATCCTTGGTACAATCATCGGTTATTTGCTCGGCGCGGTGCCGGTCGGGTTGCTGGTCTGCCGGCTCTATGGTGTGGATATCCGCACTGTGGGCAGCGGGCGGACCGGCGGCACCAACGCGTGGCGTGCGGCCGGTCTCAAGGCCGGGATCCCAACCATCATCGGCGACGCCATCAAAGGGGCCGTGGCGGTCTGGATTATCCGGGGGCTTTACGGCGTTCTCTATCCCGAACCGGCGACCATGAGTGTGGTTGACGCGACGGCGCGCATTACTGCCCTGCAACTGGCGGCGGCGCTGGCCGGCGGTGCAGCCATTATCGGTCACAACTGGTCGGTCTTTATTGGTTTCAAAGGTGGAGCCGGTGGCATTACCTCAGCGGCTACGACCATGGCCATCTCGCCGCTGGTCGGTGGCGCCGTCTGGCTGATTGGCATCCTGGTCATCTGGTGGAGTCGCATTGCTGCGGTGGGTACTTTCAGCGTTGGAGCCAGCGCATTTGCCCTCTTTCTCGTCCTTGCCCTCAACGAGCTTTCACCTTGGCCGTATGTGGTCTACGGCGTGATCACGCTTGTCTCAGTCCTGGTCGCCTTACAACCCAACCGGGAGAAACTGAGTGCGCAGCAAGAGCGGGTGATTACCCTCTGGTGAGCGTTTGTTAGCCCGTTGTAGGGAGCGTTCGTGAACGCTCCCTACAACGGGCTGACGGGTGCGGAGTTCGCACGTGGGCGTGCGAATCCCGCGGGTGTCAAATCTTTTTTGGCGGAGTACTAACGCATAAAGACGCGCAGCCGCGCCAGCACCGGTTGGTGGTCGGTGTGGAGCGCCGGTTTGCCGGCGGTGCGGCCATAGCCCAGGTCGTAGTTGGGCGCATAGTTTGTGCCGCCGTCGGTGACGCTGCCCGTCGCCTCGCGCCACATCTCGACACCGCCGCCAGCCGGGTACATGGGCGAAACGTGGTCACGGTCCGACAACACTTTGTATTCGAGCAGCGGGTCGTCATAGGCCCAGCCGCGACCGACCAGGAAGATGGCGTCGTAGCGCTCGTTCTTACGTTCGGGGCCGGGAGTTTGCCCGCGGAAGGTGCTCGCCCACCACGGGAACAGCGAATTCCAGCTATAGATCGGATTGGCCTGCCACTCCCCGATACTGACCCAGCGCGAGAGATCGCCCATGCGGTCGTGCATGGCAAAGTGGTTGCCGTTGGCGATGGGCAGCATCGAAACATCGACCGCATAGCCGTAACGCTGGCGCAGCTTCTCCAAAATCCAGTAGTGTTCGCCGCAGGTGTGGGCGTTCATATTGAAGTCGCCCATGATGATCATCCGGTTGGCGTAAAAGTCAGGCGAGCGGCGACCTGGGTTTGTGACATCGCTGTTGAAGGCGTCCGGGTCTACGGCCAACAGGTTGTCGATGGTATCCATCAACGCATTGACCTCCTTCCAGCGGTGATGGGAAGTGGACCAGAGCGTGTACCACTTGTCATCCTCGAACTCCAGGTGAATATTGAAAACGGCGATGGGCCGGTCGGGCCCGGCGCCGTAGCGCCGGGCGCTTGCTTTGCCGGGGATCGCAAAATTGGTCGTGGCGCGGCCGCCGTCTCCCTCAAGCTGGCATTCGGCGTAGTCCAGCCGCCCAAAATCGCGGCAGTCGGCGCGGCTCTTGGCGGCCGGGCTGAAGTAGATACCGCTGTTGCCGCCACCCGGCCAGACATTCTCGCTCATAAAGAGCGGCCCCAACCCGTTTTCGCCGATTTCGTAATCTTCATCCCGCCCCTTGACATAGCTCCAGCCGAGCGAGCCCATCTGTTCTGCCTCGGCGACGAACGTATCGGCGTGGGCGAAATAGAGCGGTGGGGAGTCATATCCCTGAGGCAGTTCTGGCGGCCGGACCGCTTTCATCTCCTGCGTCCCCACAATGTCACCGTCCCACTGCCAGGGCCCCTGGTCCGAGCGGACGTGGACAAAGGCAGGGTTGCGGGACATCATCCCTTGCGTCGCCAGCAAGTTGGAGGCGTTGCGCATCTTCGCTTCGTGCGCATCGCCACCATGATAGGTGTTGTAGCTCGCCACTTTGAGTTCGCTGGCATCCGGGTTGCGCTGCACCAGCCAGCGGCTGTGAAAGCGAATGTCACTGTGCCACCCCGCCGGTCGCACAACCTGGAGACGATAGCGGGCTGCCTGATCGACCTTGAGTTCGACAAGAAACAGGTTCCACCCTTTGCCGGGCGCCGCGCCAAGCGCAGCCAGTGGAACCGTCCGGCTGCTGCCAACCGTTGACCAGTAGGCGTAGCCGCTGCTGGTGGTCACTTCGCGCTGGGCAGCCAGGCCAAAGGCATAGGTGTTGAGCTGGCCGCGGAAGTACTCGATCTTCTCGACGACTTGCGAACCGAACAGCTTGACAAAATCGTCGCACTTGGATGTCGGCATCAGATCAGCCTTGTTGAAGCGCCCATGACCCACCGGCGAATCGGTGCGAGCGTAGACCCAGGCGTAGTAACGTCCAGGGTTGAGCCAGATAGGTGAGCCGGCGCCGCCAGCAACCGGAAACGCCGCCTCGCGCAGGTCGGCATTGAGCGGCCCGCGCACCAGGTCGATGCGCGCCTCGACGCCCAGGTTGGAATTCGACGAGACACCGGTCTTGCCCAACAGCACATAGTTGTTGGACCCAGACCAGTCAGCATAGATGGGCACATTGATGCGTGGATTCCACTGGCCGGTGGCGCGGTCGTTGTTGTAGAGCGCGCCGTTCTGGGGCCGATCTGGGTCAAAGAGCACCATATGTGTATCGTTGTTATCAAAGGGTAGACTGCTGTTGGCGTGGCGGTCAGCCTGCACTTCGACATAGTCGAGCGGTCGCAGCGGGCCCACTTTGACCAGCGTACCGCCAAAATGGCGCCGGGTCGCCTGCACCCAACCCGAGCCGTTGTCTACATAGAGCACGGCCTCAGACCAGCTACGCGTCTGGCTAAAGACGTAGATGTCGGCGTTCATGTTTTGCAGCGTAGGGGCGTCGCAGGTCACGCAGACATAGCTGCCCTTGCCGGTGCCTTGCGCTTCCGGGTCGTCATCGTTGTACCAGGAGCGGTTGTTAGCCACGACCAGCAGACCAGTATCACAAGGTTCGCGCTCGCAGAGGACCCGTACACGCAATTTTGATGTAAAGAACCACTGTACCTTGTAAAGATGGCCGGCCGGCACCTTGGTCATGCGACCGGCGACCATCTCCAGCGGGCCATTCTGTGTGGCCGAAGCTGCCAGAACGGCCGGCGCGTCCTCCATTGGCTGCAAACCGGCCAGGATTTCTGCTTCCAGCGGCGTCTCTTCAGGCAGGTCTGCCACCGGCTCCAGATCTTCGGGCTGGGGCGGGGCAAAGACCG
>QEUW01000049.1 GCA_003577005.1 Chloroflexota bacterium
GGTCGACCACACGCTCGACGAGTGCATCAAATGTAACATCTGCACCAGCTATTGCCCGGTATCAGCGGTAACCGATCTCTTCCCTGGACCCAAATATGTGGGGCCACAGGCGCAACGTTTTCGCGAGCCAGGCCAGCCTCGCTCGCCGGACCATTCGGTAGATTACTGTTCCGGCTGCCGGGTCTGCAACGAGGTCTGTCCCACGGGCGTGCGGATCGCCGAGATGAACGGCCGCGCCCGCGCCCAGATCGTCGCCGAGCGGGGAATCTCGCTGCGCAACCGGCTGTTGGGGCGCAACGAGTTACTCGGCCAGCTTGGCAGCATCGCGCCCGAAGTAGCTAATTTTGCGCTTCACAACCCGCTCAGCCGCCTGCTGGCTGAGAAGATCATGGGGGTGGCGCGTCAGGCGCCGTTGCCCCGCTGGAGCACAAAGGGAACCTTGCGCAACTGGGTACGACGCACCGCACGCAGACGGCTCAAGAGTGAGAAAAAGGTGGTCTACTTTCACGGCTGCGCCACCATGCACTACGAACCTTTTGTCGGCCAGGCCGCTATCGCCGTGCTGGAGCACCAGGGCTACGAGGTGATCGTGCCGCTACAAAATTGTTGTGGGCTGCCGCTGCTCAGCAACGGGGAGTTCAAGACTGCCGCCGCTTATCACCAAAACAATGTTGCGCGTCTGGCTGGCTTTGCCCGGGCCGGCTTCCCCATTGTCGGCACGAGCACCAGTTGCACGCTTACGCTCAAAGAGGAAGCGCCCGAATTGCTCGACCTGGCCGATGAGGGCACAACCCAACTCAAGCTGGCAACATGGGATATTTTTGAGTGGTTGCGCGAGCTGCACCAGCGCAGCGAACTGCGCACCGATTTCCAGCCGCTCAACCTGGTGCTGCCCTATCATGCCCCCTGCCAGCAGCGCGCCCACCGCATCGGCGCCCCGGCGCTGGAAATACTGGGCCTGATCCCTGGCCTGAATCTGCGTGAAAGCCACGCCCGCTGTTGCGGAATCGCCGGCACCTATGGGTACAAAGTGGAGAAGTACCAGATTGCAATGGATGTGGGTGAGGAACTTTTCCGCTTTGTGCGCCAACAGGGGGAGGACCTGCGCTTTACTGCCTGCGATTCCGAAACCTGTCGCTGGCAACTGGAGCATGGCACCGGCATCCCCAGCCGCCACCCCATCGAGATTTTGGCCGCAGCGTATGGCCTGTATGACCTGGAGCGGCGCGTGCCGGTGCTCCAGCATACATGACAAACCCCTTCTACCAGGATGGATGCCTCCAGCGGCGCTGATTCTCCATGCGGGGCCCTTCAGGATCCGCTGGCATTTGTCGAATCGATAATCATGATGTATATTAAGATGTACATTACTAAGGCGAACGGAGCAGAACGCAATGGGAGAGAATCGATGGCAACAAAGGCAGCAATTCGTCCACGCCGGCCTAGAACCCGCCAGCGCATGGTGCGCAAACAGGTTTACATATTGCCAAAACAGGATGCTCAACTCAAACGCCTGGCGCAAGAACAGGAAACGACGGAGGCGGAACTGATTCGGGCCGCCATTGATGGCCTGCTCAACCAGAAGGCCACGATTCGTACTGAGCAGGCTCTCCCGCCCGACGAAGCGGCTTGGCAGGCAATCCTGGCCTTTGTCGACCAACGTCGCGCAGAAGGTGTGCCAGGCGAACCTTATCAGTGGAAACGTGAAGACGGATACGATGATGAACGTTACCGCCGCCCCTGGGCGCAACCAGTTACAGCGGTTTAGAATCCTGCTCGACACCAATGTGATTGCCTATTTTTATAACCCGCGTGAGCCAGACAAGCAAGCTTTGGCCCGCAATCTGCTGCCTATCTTAAGGGAACGTGATGTAGCCTGTTTGAGCGTACAAGTGTTGGCAGAGTTTGCGAGTTTGGCGCCGCGCAAACTGGCGATGACTCAACTCCAAGTCTACACGCAGATTACATCCTTGATCCAGGCCTGGTATGTGTTCGACCTGACATCATCTGTGGTTGCGGAAGCCGCTCGCGGCGTGCGCGACCATTCGCTTGCCTACTACGACGCCCAAATCTGGGCCACAGCGAAGCTGAACCAGATCCCGGTCATCTTTAGCGAAGATTTCAACAGCCGCTCCTCACTGGAAGGCGTACGTTTTGTCAACCCCTTTGCTCCGACCTTCAACCTGGACGACTGGGCATGACCTTCAATAAGGCGAAGCGGTGAAGATATTGATCATTGGCGCCGGGGCGATTGGCTGCCTGGTGGGGGGAAAGCTGGCGCTGGCCGGCCATGAGGTCACCCTGGCAGGACGGCCCCGCTTTGCCGCGGCCGTGCAGGTGCAGGGGCTTTTGCTCCATGACATCGACGGCGCCCACGTTGTGCGCAACGTAGTGGCTGTGGGCGCAATTGCAGAAGCGTTTGCTTCCGCAGAAGCCCGCTTCGATGCCGCGATCATCACCGTCAAGAGCTATCATACCGAGGGCGCGATCGCCGAACTGGTGGCCGCGGCGCAGGGTGGAGGCGCATCATCGCCGGCGTGCGTACTGAGCCTGCAAAACGGCATCGGCAACGAAGCCATGATCGCCACCACCGTGGGCGCCGAACATGTGATCGCCGGCACCATCACAACGCCGGTCATCGTGGCGGCGCCGGGTGTGATTGTAGTCGAAAAACCTGACCCCTGCATTGGCCTCAGCCCATGGTCGCCCGCAACAGCCAAAGCCCTGCTCACCAATCTGGCGGCTGCCCTCCGCACGGCCGGATTCGCCGTCCGCCGCTATGGCGACGCAGCCGCGATGAAGTGGACCAAGCTGCTGATGAATATGGTCGCCAATGCCACCTGCGCTATCCTGGACGAATCGCCCGCCACCGCGTTTGCCCACCCCGGCGTAGTGGACCTGGAGCTAGCAGCCTGGCGTGAGGCGCTGGCAGTGATGAGACGAGCCGGCATCCAGCCGGTCAATCTGGGGCCCTATCCGTTTCGCATCTTGGCGCCGCTCATTCGCACGCTGCCCAACGCGATCTTACGCCCAATCTTGCGGAGGTGGGTGGCCGATGCGCGCGGCAACAAGATGCCCAGCCTGCACATCGACCTCCATAGCAGCCGGGAGCAAAGCGAGATCCACTGGCTCAACGGCGCGATAGTCGAGAAGGGGCAGGAGGTAGGCATCGCCACGCCAGTCAACACCGCGCTTACTCGCACGCTGTGCGCCCTGGTCGCACGCGAAGACGACCTCGCCGAGTGGCGCCACAACCACCAACGCCTGATCGCCGCAGTGCGAGCCACGCCACGTATTTGACCTTTGTAAAAGGTACGCCGTTGGATCTGCCGGTCAGCGCTGCAACGCACTTTGTAGGTGCATCGCACCTGAGCAACTGCGTACCTTCTACCTGAATCATTTTCAGAGCACGCAGCCTGGCTAACTGCTCAACTGCCGGTTGGCCTATGGCCAGTCGCCGGGTTGGCGAGACCCAGCAAGGCAAGCGCATCGCGCCCGATCAGCGCTTCGATCTCTTCGGCCGGTAGGCGGAAGCGGTCGATCTGGATGGCAGCGAGATTGCGCAGCCCGGCCAGCGACTCCGCCACATCGGTGATAGGGAAATCGGTGCCAAAGAGGAGTTTGTTCCAGACGCCGTACTCGTGGACGAGCATCAGGCTGTGAAAGAGTTGCCAGGGCCGGTAGTGGAGCGCGCTGACATCGGCGTAGACATGCGGGTGTTTGCGGATCACGGCGACACATTCCCCCTCGTACGGATGGGCCAGATGCGCCATGATGATGCGGACTTCGGGGAAACGCCGTGCAACCACATCGATATGGCGCGGCAACGTCGTCTCCAACGACCCTTGTGAGACAAAGGTGGTGCCGGTGTGGAGCAGCACCGGCAGGCCATGCCGTTGCGCATAATTCCAGAGGAAATTGAGCCTCGCCTCTTGGGGGAAGAAGCCGGCATACATGGGCATCAACTTGATCCCCTGTAACTTTAACTCCTGATGCCCGTATTCCAGTTCCTCTTCCCAGCGGAGTTGCGTGGGGTCAACCGAGAGAAAGCCGATGAGCCGTTGCGGGTCTTGCCGGACATAAGCGGCGACGTCGCGGTCGTCCACCCAGAGGCCAGCGAGCCGGGCCTTGCCCCCAAAACAGATACTCTTCTCACAACCGGCTGCAGTGGCGCGATAGGCTTTGTAACGTGTTACCAGATCCACCGGCTGAGCGCGCATGCGCGAGGCTTCTTCGATAAATTTTTCAGAAAAGACGCCGTGTGAGGGGAACACATGGGTGTGGACATCGACAATCATGGTGAGTTCTTTCCTGTTTTCTGGGGTTTCTCTATTGGTCACGCAGACGCGCATTCTCCAACGCAGCCAGCGCTTCTTCCAGATTAAATGGCCGGCCCGCATCCGGATCGGCCAACAGACGGCGGAGCGCCTCGCTGAACGCAAATTGCACAGGCTGGCGCACGCCCAGAGCAAGGGCGCTGACGACGGCGTCGGCCTCCTCCACCTGCGCCATGCCCTGCCCCACGGCTGCCGGCAGATCGCCGGCTTCATGCTGAGCGAACGCCGGTACAAAGAGAGCCGTCGTGCGCAGGTCATTGCTAACGAGGTCGCGCGCAGGCTGGCTGCTGAGAAAGGCAAGAAACTGGAGCGCCTCAAGGCGGTGGGGCGCTCCAGCTGGGATCATAAAACCAGCGGTATAAACCACTTCTCCTGTAGGCAGGGTTGGGTCGATGGTGGGGAAGGGGAAAAAGTCGAGTTCGGCGCGAAAGGGTTCGGGCAACTCGCTGAGTGTGGCCGGGCCGGCCAGGATCATGGCCGCCTTGCCGCGCGACAGATCGAGCTGTTCGTTGCGCGCCAGCGTTGTCGCTGCGGCGAGACCGGTCTGGCTCTGCGCATCTTCGAGAAAGTACCCGCCTTCGATGAGCGAGCGCCACGTCTCGAACACGCTGCGCACCCGGTCGTCGTAAAAGGAGATCTCTCCATGCGTCAACTGGCGCTGAAATTCCGCTCCGTAGAGCCGCAAGGCCAGGTAATCGATCCAGAGCGACGCCATAAAAAAATCCCGGCCGCTGAGTGCCAGTGGCGTTTCACCGTTGAGCAACAAGGTATCACAGAGTGTAATAAATTCGTCCCACGTCTGTGCTGGCTGCAATCCATAGCGCTCGAAGACGCCGCGATTGTAATAGACACCATTCCACGTATAGCCGACCGGCAACATGAACTGTTTGCCGTTGTGTTCGCTGAGCGCCCGAAACGCAGCCGGATAGGTGTGGTCCAGACCTGTCTCTTGCCAGAGGTCGGTTACGTCGGTCAAGAGTCCCTGGTCGATGGCTGTGCTAAACTGCTCACCGGGGACGATCAACATCAGGTCGGGTGGAGTCGGCTCCGCCAGATATTGGAGGGGCGCCTGGCGATAAGATTGCACATCGACCGTAATATGGGGATGCGCGGCCACAAACTGGTCGACCAACGCCTGCTCTACCGACCCCAGCGCATTGAAGGTGACATAGCGCAATGTTACCGGCTCCGGCGTCGGTTCGGCAGCGCGACCTGGCCCACAGGCACTGAGCACCACCGTAGCCAGCAACACGACCAGAATCGACCAGATCCCGATGGGCAGGTATCTTCTAGAACTATCTTGTGGATGTGGATGCGTCTGATTGGCGGGAATGTGCGGTGTAGGAACCGCCTCTATACGATGCTCCATCTTTGTTTGTCTTCTCCTTACCCAAATTGTATCACTCTTTGTAACACGTTCCGCAATCGGCTGCAATTGTATATCAAATGTAGCCTTGTTAGGCCGCTTGTAGGGTTTACAAGGTGGCGGAACCATGATATGATGGCATCCGGTTGTGGCACCTTAGAGCCTATCCGAATAACTCTGCGACAACGATTATTCGTCGGCATAGTTGTCGGACCCGCAACCGTTATTCGGGTGGGTTCTTAGTACGATGACCACCGTCAACCCATTTTCACCATTCAATCCAACCGTTCGACCTACTCAAGCTAAGAGGTATGTGAACATGAGAAAGAATGCATTGCTGGTTTTACTGCTCGTGGCTCTGCTGGCATTCCCCACAGGGTCAGTCTTCGCTCAGGAACTGCCGGCGCCCTTTTGCGGCCAGTTGAGCGAAGCAGATTGTGATATCCTGGTAATGTCACAAGAGGCGCAGTTGGACGCCACCTCCTACACTTCCAGCGTGGATGCTACGACTACCATCGTAGGCATTCCAGGTTTGCCCGCCGAAGAGTTGGTTTTCAGCTGGGTTCAGGACACAGTGATCCACATGGACCCGGAGATCATGCGGCGGATGGTCGAGTTACAGACCCAGGGCGCTGAAGCCATGATGGAGAATTTTGAAGAGCTCATGGAACTCACCGTGGAGCTCTACCGCACCCTGGGCGTCGATGTTATGATCAATTTCACCATGCCCGCTGAAATTGCCGATACACTCGCAATGCAGTCGGGTGTCGATGTGCCAGAAGAGCTTGATTTCCATGTGATCTTGAAGGACGGATTTGGATACATCTCAACCGAAGGGCTTGAGTTTATCGACCCCTCGCTGCCTGAAATGGCCGACTGGATTGGGATTGACCTGGCTGGAATGGTCGAAATGGGTGTTGCTCAGAGCACCGCTTCCCAGGACCCGGCGCAACGAGAGGCGATGATGCAGAGTATGGCCTTTAGCTCGATGTTCTCCTCCGACGAGGTGCGCGACCTATTGGAAGACTTTGTGCTGGTCGAGCGTCTCGATGACGACGAGGTAGGGGGAACCGAAGTTGCCGTCTTTGAAACCGGCTTTGATTTTGCCGGTTTCCTGGCCAGCCCTGGCTTTTGGACGCTGGTTGAAGAGAACCTCGACACCATCAACGCCATGAGCGATACCGATCTCACTGCACAGGAGTTGCAGCAGGCACGCATGGCCATCACCTTCCTCGGCCCGGCACTGCTCCAGGGGTTGCAGCTCTCCTCGACCGCAAGCATCGGCCTCGACAACTACTACCCTTACGCGCAGATGGTGGACTTTAGTTGGGACCTCTCTGACCTGCTCAGCTTTGCGGCTACGACCGGCGCCCTGCCGCCCGGCAGCCCGACTCGCGCCCTCATCAGCCTGGAGATCGACGCCACTAGTGCCGACTTCGACAACGCCCCCGAAATCGAAGCGCCCGAAGATGCCTTGGTCATCCCGTTGGAGGCAATGGGAGTCCAGTAGGAAATGCGGAATGGGGAATGCGGAATCACGTCGCAGACGCCGCCGGCATTCCCCATTCCGGGGCGCCCGCTAGGCCCGCATTCCCCAATCTACCTATACGCCTCCACCGGCGGGCAAGCGCAGACAATGTGGCGGTCGCCGTACACGTTGTCGATGCGCGCCACAGCCGGCCAGAACTTTGACTGGCGCACCCACGGCGCCGGGAATGCCGCCACTTCTCGTGAGTAGGGATGGGCCCAGTCATCCGCCAACACGACAAAGGCAGGGTGCGGGGCATGTTTGAGCGGATTATCGAGCGGGTCGCTGTCGCCCCGTTCGATAGCCGCAATTTCCTCGCGAATCGCAATCATCGCCTCACAGAAGCGATCCAGCTCTTCTCTGGACTCGCTCTCAGTCGGTTCGACCATCAATGTCCCGGCAACGGGGAAAGACATGGTCGGTGCGTGAAAACCATAGTCCATCAGCCGCTTGGCAATATCCTCGACCTCAATGCCAACCTGTTTGAACTGCCGCATGTCGAGAATACACTCGTGCGCAACCCGCCCCTGCGCACCTCGATAGAGCACGGGATAGTGGGAAGCCAGACGGGCGGCAATGTAATTGGCGTTGAGAATAGCCAGCCGGGTCGCCTGCGTCAACCCCTCGCCCCCCATCAACGCGATGTAGGCATACGAAATCGGCAGGATACTGGCGCTCCCCCACGGCGCGGCCGAAACGGTGGAACGTAGAGTGTAGAACCCAGAACGGTCGTCCTCGCGTTCTGCGCTCCGTGTTCTACGTTCTACGTTTAGCATAAAATGTCCGGGCAAGAAGGGCACCAGGTGCGCAGCCACGCAAATCGGGCCCATGCCGGGGCCGCCGCCGCCATGAGGAATACAAAAGGTCTTGTGGAGGTTGAGATGGCAGACATCGGCGCCCATGTCGCCCGGGCGTGTCAGCCCAACCTGGGCGTTCAAATTGGCGCCATCCATGTAGACCTGGCCGCCGTGGTCATGCACGATTTGACAGATTTCGACGATCCCCTCTTCAAAGACACCATGTGTGGATGGGTAGGTCACCATGAGCGCAGCCAGTTCGGCGCTGTGGCGTTCTGCCTTGGTTCGCAGATCGTCGAGCGCAATGTTCCCCTGGTCGTCACACGCCACGACAACTACCTCCATCCCCGCCAAGACCGCACTGGCCGGGTTGGTACCGTGCGCCGAAGAGGGGATCAGACAGACCCGGCGGTGGTCTTCGCCGCGCGCCTGGTGGTAGTGACGGATCGCCAGCAAACCGGCATACTCACCCTGCGAGCCGGCGTTGGGCTGGAGCGAGACCGCAGCAAAGCCAGTGATCTCAGCTAACCACGCCTCCAGCCGCTTGAAAAGTTTCTGGTAGCCCTGGGCCTGTTCCACAGGCGCAAAGGGATGAAGCTGCCCAAACTCCGGCCAGGTCACCGGCATCATCTCGGTCGTGGCGTTGAGCTTCATGGTGCAGGAACCCAGTGGGATCATGGAGTGAACCAGTGACAGATCGCGCGCCTGGAGCCGGTGGATATAACGCAACATCTCCGTCTCTGAATGATAACTGTTGAAGACAGGATGCGTCAGGTAAGGCGTGGTGCGCTGGAGAGGTGTGGGATATTCCAGGTTAGCAGCGTCGGCCAGCGCTGCCAGATCAACCGGTTCCGCAATGCCAAAGACCAGCAACAGGTTTTGCAGGTCCGCTACGGTCACCGTCTCGTCCAGCGCTACACCAACAGCGCCGTCGTCGTAGCAGCGTAGATTGATCTGCCGGTTGCGCGCCGCTTCGACCAGTTGCTCCCCCGTCAACGGCCCGTCCTTGATCTTAAGCGTATCAAAAAAGTCACCGTCATAGAGCGTGTAGCCAGCTTGCCGCAGTGCCTGCGCCAACACTACGGTCAATAGCCGGACGCGCTCTGCACTGCGGCGCAGCCCTGCCGGCCCGTGATAGACGGCGTACATGGAAGCCATCACCGCCAGCAGCACCTGCGCCGTGCAGATGTTGCTGGTCGCCTTCTCGCGGCGGATGTGCTGTTCGCGCGTCTGCAATGTAAGACGCAGCGCCGGTGCGCCGGTGGCATCCACCGACACGCCCACCAGCCGGCCTGGCATGAGGCGCTTATACTCATCGCGCGTGGCCATGAACGCAGCGTGGGGCCCACCGTAACCCAGGGGCACGCCAAAGCGTTGGCTGTTACCCACCGCGATATCGGCGCCAAATTCGCCTGGCGGTCGCAAAAGGGTCAGCGCCAGCAGATCGGTCGCCACAGCAACCAACGTACCGGCACTGTGGGCGCGAGCGCAAAATTCTTCAAAATCGACGATGGCGCCGTCAGTGTCAGGATATTGAACCAGCGCACCAAAGGTAGCGCCGTCAAATTCGTAGGTGGCAGGGTCGCCCACGACGACCTCATAGCCTAGCGGTTCGGCGCGCGTGCGCACCACGTCGATGGTCTGTGGGTGGCACGATGCCGCAACAAAGAAGATATTGCCGTGCGCCTCGCGTTTCTGCGCCCGCTTGCAGAGGGTCATGGCTTCAGCGGCAGCGGTCGCCTCGTCGAGCAGCGAGGCATTGGCAATATCCAACCCCGTCAGGTCGCTCACCATCGTCTGGAAATTGAGCAACGCTTCCAGCCGCCCCTGGGCGATCTCGGCCTGGTAGGGGGTGTACTGGGTGTACCAGGCTGGATTTTCCATGATATTGCGCAGGATTACCGGCGGTGTAAAGGTGTTATAGTAGCCCATGCCGATAAACGAGCGGAAGATCTGATTCTGGCGCGCCAGGTCGCGCAAATCGGCCAGCACTTCGGATTCGCTGCGCGGGCCGGGCAGGTGGAGCGGCGTTTTCATCCGAATAGGCGCCGGCACTGTCTGGTTGATCAGTTCGTCCAGAGAGTTGACGCCGATCGTGCGGAGCATTTCGGCCACATCCGCCGGGCGGGGCCCCAGGTGGCGGGGGGCAAACTGGTCGAGTGGCTGGAGCAGTTCAGCGTTGCTATATCGCGGTGAGGCGCCATCCTGTTGTGGCTCAGCGACAGCCGTGGAAATAGTTGCAAATGGGATACTCATCGATGGAGACTCCTCTCGTTAGGTTTACGGCTGATTGGCCGATTTTCCTCAAATCTGCGGTTCTGAATGGCAACAAAAAACGGGCATCCAGCCTGATGCCCGTTGCCTCTGTTGCAGACCTGAGAGATTCCGCTCGCCCGGTGTATGTTCTCCGCCAGCCATAAGGCCGGGAGGGAGAGCGTCAACTTGTGGCGACGTTGCCCCGTCGGTGTTGCCCAGGCTATCGACCCGGAGATCGAAGCCAGGCAAGCTTTCCAGAGGTGCTGATGTCTGCGCCTGGCTCGCCCGAGTAACACGCTGGCGAACCTCAACACAGACGCTGGCGCGGCGATCCGTTTGCCTGAGAGTGTCACCCGCCCAGTATGGCTGTCTGGTGCGGACTTGCCCCTTCGGCGACCAGGCCTTTCCCTGGTGCTCTCTCGCCCTGCTGTTTCAGCTCCTATTCGGTTGGATCACCTTACGGCGCCCGGTCGGCAACCGCAGTTCGATAAGTACAGTATAACGCAACTTGCCGGCTTCGTAAAGTTGTGATCCACGGGTGGGTAGGGCAGACGCCGTCCTATCCTGCCAACCAAGAGCAGGTGTGGGTGACCAAACGAGTTTAGCGGGCGACGTTGACACCCCACTCGTAGACGAGGCGCCCCCCATTCCAACCGCTGGCGACGACCAGCAAAAGTCCCAAAATTGCCAGCAAAGTAAATCCAATCCGGGCGTTGGGATCGTCTAGTAGATCAGAATAGAGCTGGCCGGCGCGCACACGGGCCCGTTGCGCTTTTGGGGTGCCAAAGCGCCAGCGCCAATAGATCAGGCTCCCGTAGACCACAAGCAGAGCCAATCCGCTGCTGATGTGCCAGTTGAGAATATCGCGATATGGGGCTGCCGGTGGCAATCCACGCTGCGCCAATAGGCCGGTAAGTACGGCCACAGCGCCGCCGGCCCAACCCAGATACAAGGGCCACCAGGTCAGTACAATGAATTCGGGACGCCGGCGCCAATAGAGAAAGAGCAAGCCGGCAACGCTCGCCAGGCTCAGGAGTGCAATAGGAAAATGAACGCTTGCTGGATGGAGACGGGAAAGTAGTGACATGGCAGAGTCAAGTTGATTGTTGATCGTGGCTGGTAACTGGTATAGGAGGTACGCAGTTGCCCCGGCACCCTGGCATCCTTGCCGGCTGCCGCCAGGATGGCGGCGCTCCCAACGGCGCTCCCAACTGTGTAACGCCTATGGTAATTGGGGCAGACCCTGTTTCCGATTTTAGTAAGATTGTGTATTGTTACCCATAGAGAATCAAGAAATGAATGGTACAATCGAAATCACTGTGTGGCGTAATTATCCTGTAATGAATCCTTAACCCCCCCTTTAGGGCGCCTGGCTATACTTTACTGTGCAACTCTACTTCTCACCAAGCCGTGAGCGAGACGTTTTCTGTTCTTACCAGGAGGGCAACCAATGGTCAAAATCTTACCGGCCGAGATCACGCCGGAACATCTCTATCTCTCTCGTCGCAAATTTATGGTGGCGGCTGGTTCGCTGAGTGCGGCTGCCCTGCTTGCCGCCGGTTGCGGCGCGCCGGGTTTGCGTGATACGGCGCAACCGGTGTCCGCAGCGCCGGCCGCTCCCCCCGTTACCTTTGGCGAGTTGCCCGCGGCGCTCGACCATGCCGAACCGTTTGCCAGCGTAACGACCGATGAGTTGGGTGATTCGCTCAATAGTTTCGACGAAATCACCAATTATAACAACTATTACGAGTTTTCGATGGACAAGCAGGAAGTGGCCGTGCTTTCGACCCATTTCACCACCCTGCCGTGGCAGGTCGAAGTGACCGGGCTCTGCAACAAGCCGACGACCTTTGACATCGAAGATATTCTCAAGCAGTTTCCGCAGGAGGAACGCATCTATCGTCTGCGCTGTGTCGAGGCGTGGTCGATGGTCATCCCCTGGGTTGGCTTCCCGGTCGGCGCGCTGCTGCGGGCAGTCGAGCCAAAGGCGGAAGCAAAGTATGTCAAGTTTACCACCGTGATGCGCCCGGAGGAGATGCCGGGGCAGCGCCGCCCCTCGCTCGACTGGCCCTATGTGGAAGGGTTACGCATCGATGAGGCGATGAACGACCTCGCCATCTTTGCCACCGGCATGTACGGCAAACCGCTGGTGCCGGCCAACGGTGCGCCCTTCCGCCTGGTGGTGCCGTGGAAATATGGTTTCAAAAGCATCAAAGGCATTGTCAAGATCGAACTGGTGGATACCATGCCCAGGTCCACCTGGATGTTGGCCGCGCCCCACGAATATGGTTTCTATGCGAATGTCAACCCGCAGGTCAACCACCCACGCTGGTCGCAGGCTACCGAGAGGCGCATCGGCGAGCTGGGGCGCCGTGAAACGTTGATGTTCAACGGCTACGCTGAGGAGGTTGCCTATCTGTATGATGGGATGGATCTGCGGGCGAATTACTAAACTGCGGTTGCTTTGAAAACGCAAAGGATGGTTGGCTGAATCAGCCAAAAATCTCGCGTTTTCAAACAGAGCAAAGTAAATTGTCAACGGTCAATTGTCAATTGTTAACGCCCTGGATCGGCGCCGAGTCATTGTTCATTGGCTATTGACCATTTTTTCTGTTCTTACGGAGAGCCTTATGTCCACCCTTGCCCTGTCGATGCGGCGCTATGCACAGAAGCATTGGCTCTGGCTGCTCGCCACTCTTGGAGCGCTCGTTCCCTTGGTCTGGTTGGGGTGGGATCTGCTCCAGGGCAATCTCAGCGTCAACCCAATCGATGATATTATCGACCGTACGGGCAAGGCAGCGTTGATCATGCTCTTTTTGTCGCTGGCCTGTACGCCGGCCAATATTCTCTTTGGGTTTAGCCGGGCGTTGACCGTGCGCAAGACGTTGGGCCTCTATGCCTTCTTCTATGCTAGCTTTCACTTTCTCAACTTTGTCGGGCTGGACTATGGCTTTGACCTGGGCTTGATCTTTGACGATGCGCTGTTGGAGAAACGCTATATCCTGGTCGGGCTGGCCGCGTTGCTGATCCTCGCCCCGCTGGCGCTGACCTCCACGCGCGGGTGGATGAAGCGGCTGGGGCGCAACTGGAAACGGCTGCACCAACTTGTCTATCTGGCCGGTATGTTGGCCGTGTTGCACTTCCTCTGGCTATCCAAGGCAGCCGAACGTTGGGAACCGCTGACCTATGCAGCAATTCTCACCCTGTTGTTGGTTGTGCGAGTACCCCCTGTGCGCCAATTTTTGGTCAGCTTGCGCCAACGACGGGCGACCGCACAAAAACAGACGGCCAGAGACCGCAAGGCTCGCCCTACCTCCACCCGCACGGCCTGAAGTGAGGACAATCACACGGGGTGCGTCTACTGGCTGATAATCCTGAATATTCACCGCTTGATCTTGCGCCAATCTCGTCTTTGCAGTAGAGTAGCCACATGAGCAGCCGCTGACGGTCTGTTCGCCTCGCCATTCCCACATGAGTTGTGCCCACATGAGTCGGGAATCGTGGTTATGTTGCGAATCTATCTGCTTGGCTCATTCCGCCTCTTTTATAAAGACGAGCCGCTCAAGTTCTCTGCGTTGCCCAAGACGCTGCCGTTGTGGGCCTACCTCTTACTCAATCCTGCCCCCGTTGCCCGTGACCAGCTTGCGTCAGCGCTGTGGCCCGATACCGGCTCGAACGAGGCGCGGGCAAAGGTGCGGCGCCATCTTCACGATCTGCGCCGCGCACTGCCCCCGGCAAAAGAGGGCGAACCGTGGTTCCTGGCTGACAACAGCACCGTTCAATGGAATCCGGCTGCCCCGGCCTGGTTTGACGTGGCCGCCTTTGAACACGATGTCGCAGACCCCGCCCGGCTGGCTACAGCCGTGACTCTCTATCAAGGCGAGCTGCTGCCCCACCTCTACGACGACTGGATCTTCCCCTATCGCGAACGGCTGCGTACCCGCTTCTTCGATGCGTTGTTTCAACTGGTCGAGCAGGCGCACGCCAAAGCCGAATACGCCCAGGCCATTGCCTACGCTCAACAAATTCTTCACCATGATCCGCTTCGCGAAGAGGTTGTCCGCACGTTGATGAACTTGCGCCACGAAAGTGGCGATCGCGCTGGCGCGCTGCAAGAGTACCAGCGGTTTGCCCAGCGGTTGCGCACCGAACTCGATGTGGCGCCCATGCTGGAAACAAGCGCACTCTACGATGCGATTGCCCGCCCGCCGCTGGCCGCTGCCGCCCAGGGCGCACGCAACGTGCCAGCTCCACCCGCCTCACCAGTTGCGCCAGCGCTTACAATCACGGATGCATCATCGCCGGCCCCACCTCACAATCTGCCCGCCCAGTTGACCACTTTTATCGGTCGCACAGCAGAGTTGGCAGCCGTACAGCAACTAGTGTTGGGCGCTGCCGCCGCTCGTCTGCTCACGTTAAGTGGCCCCGGCGGCAGCGGCAAAACCCGTCTGGCGCTTGAACTGGGATCGCGTTTGTGCCAGCTTGACCCTGTCCCCTTTCCTGCCGGTATTTTTGTCGTCTGGCTGGCCACGGTCCAGAGTCCAGACCTGGTGTTGCCTGCTATCGCCAATACCCTCAACGTCAACCCGTCGGTCGGCAAGACGCTGCTGCAAAGTCTACAAGAGTATTTGCACAGCCGTCGCCTCCTGTTGATCCTCGATAATTTTGAACACCTGACCGCTGCCGCGCCCCAGGTGGCTGAACTGCTTGTCGCCGCACCAGCTCTCCAAATCATCGTTACAAGCCGCGCACTCTTGCGCATCTACGGCGAACAGGAGTTTCCCGTTCCACCGCTAGCGCTGCCCGCTGACCCGGCGCGGCTGCAGCCCGCCGAGGCTATTCGCTACACCGCAGTTGCCCTGTTTGTGGCGCGTAGCCGTGCCGTAAACCCCAATTTTGTTCTCGACGGGCAGAATGCTGCGGCCGTGGCGGCCATCTGTACACGGGTGGATGGTCTCCCGCTGGCCATCGAGCTGGCGGCGGCTCGCAGCAAGCTCTTTTCGCCCCAGGCGATCCTGGCGCGGCTCGACCGCGTCCTCACCTTTCTCAGCGACCGCAATCGCACCACAGCAGACCACCGGCAGACGTTGCGCGCCACGCTCGATTGGAGCTTTGAATTGCTCGACGAAGCAGAGCGGCGCCTTTTTGTACAGTTGGCTCTCTTTTCCGGCGCTTTTACCCTCGAACAGGCTGAGGCCGTCTGTGGCCCGGCCACGAGCAGCACAGTGTTGGATGGACTGGAGACGCTCGTCAACAACAGTCTCCTCCGCCAGGAGGAAATCGACGGTGAGATCTACTTTCGCATGTTGGCGACGATCCGCGAATATGCCGGCGAACGGCTTGAAGCCAGCCCCAATGCCACGTTTTTACACCGCCGTCATGCTGCTGCCTTTTTGAACTTTGCTGAGCAAGCCGCACCCAAGCTACGCGGCCCGCAACAGACGCGCTGGCTGCGCCGGATTGAACTGGCTCATGCCAATCTGCGTGTGGCCCTGACCTGGGCACTGGAGCACGGCGAGGCCGAGCTGGCATTGCCATTGGTGACGGCGCTCGCAGACTTCTGGGCAAAGGCCGGCCATCTGCTCGAAGGACGCGGGTGGATCGCCAGGGCGCTGTGCTTGCCGGCGGCCCAGGGTGCAACCCCACTGCGTGCTGCGGCGCTCAATGCTGCCGCCGAAACCGAACTCAATTATACAGATGTGGACTACACTCTGCCGGCAGCCTATTTGCGCGAGAGCATTGCCACCAGCCGGCAGACCGGCGCCTCATCCACGCTGGCCTATGGTTGCCTGGGGTTAGGCACCATCCTGCTCGCTACCGACATCGATGCGGCACAGACATACGGGGATGAAAGCCTGAACATCTTCCGGTCCACAGGTGACCGCTGGGGAGAAGCTCGTGCGTTGGCGCTTTTGGCGCGGCTGGCAATTTGTCGTAACGAGATGGCGGTAGCGGAAGAGCTCACCAAAGCGAGCGTGGCCATCTTTACCGCACTGGGGGATCGCTGGTCGATCGGCTATACGCTTCTCGTCCAGGCCTACACCCTCCACTTCGAGCAACAGCAATACGACCGCGCCCGTGATCTCTATGAGGAGGCGCTGGCGATTGGCGAGCTTTCGGGTGAAAAAGTCATTATCGCCACAGCGCTCTCGAATCTGGCCGACCTGGCCCTGATCCGCGAGGACTACACAGCCACCGAGCGATTCGCCCGCCGGGCGCTGCCACTGCTTGACGAGCTTGGCGAACTCTGGCAACCTCCCCGGCTGCTCCGGCTGTTGGGTATCTGCGCAGCGATCGGCGGTAATGGCGACCAGGCGACAAAACTGGTCGGAGACAGTATCGAACTCAACCGCAGGCTGGGCGACCACCGTGCGGTCATTGCCGGCCTCATCGCGCTGGCCCATCGTGCCCTCAGCCGGGGCGAATGGCAGAAGGCGGCCCGCCAACTGGCCGCCGCCGCCGTCGCCATCGAGGATTCAAGCGCACAGTTACTGCCAGCCGATCTTGCTGTCCACCGGCGTACGCTGGCAAAATTGCGCGCCAGCGTGGACCCGTGTGCTTTGGCGCCGTTCTGGGCTGCCGGGCAGAAGTTAACGTTGGATGAGGCGATCGCGCTGTGATCCAGATCATGTTGTTGGGGGGTCTTCGCCTACGGGTAGATGGCCAGCCATACAAGTTCTCGGCCTTGCCCAAAACGACGCCCCTGCTAGCCTATCTGCTGCTCAACGCCATCGCGCCCGCGGCGCGTGACCACGTAGCCTATACCCTCTGGCCTGATGTCGGGGAAAGCGAGGCGCGCGGCAATCTGCGGCGCCATCTCCACGACCTGCGCCGTGCGCTACCGCCGGCACCTGCCGAACAGCCCTGGTTCTTGATCGACCACGATACGATACAGTGGAACCCAGCCGCCGCTGCCTGGATCGATGTAATTGCCTTTGAGCAGGAAAGCGCCCAACCGGACCGCCTGGCCGACGCCGTGGCACACTACACCGGTGACCTGCTGCCCAATCTGTACGAAGATTGGGTGATTATCCAACGCGAACGGCTCCGCACCCTTTTTCTGGATACTCTTACCCGGTTGGTCTACCAGCATCACGCTGCCAAAGACTACGACCGCGCCATCGCCTGGGCGCAGGAGCTCCTCCGCCATGAGCCGCTGCGCGAGGATATGGTCCGCCAGTTGATGACCCTGCGCTACGAATCGGGTGACCGCGCTGGTGCCCTCCAGCTCTATCAGCGATTTGCCCAACGCTTGCGCGAGGCGTTGGATGTGCCACCTATGGTGGAAACAAGCGCGCTCTATGACGCCATCGCTCGCCAGCTTGTGATTCCGGGTGAGCGCACCACACCGCCGGCGCCCCAGCCGGTCGTAGCAATTGGCGCTCCTGGACAACCACCCACCACGCTGCCGGCACAGTTGACGACCTTTATTGGGCGTGAACAGGAGGTGGCCGCAGTCAAGGCGCTTCTGACCGCGCCAGGGGCCCCCGTTCGTCTATTGACTTTGACCGGCGCCGGCGGCTGTGGCAAGACGCGGCTGGCGCTGGAGGTGGCCACGCGCTTGCAGCAAGATCGCCCCAACCCATTTTCCGACGGCTATTTTTTTGTGTCGCTTGCGACCGTGCGTGATGAAGCGCTTGTCGGCCTCACAATCGCCAGTGCTCTCGGTATTCGCGAAAGCAACGACGCCACCTTGCTGATCAGCTTAAAAGAGTACCTGCGCACACGTCGTCTCTTGCTCATCCTGGACAATTTCGAACAGGTGAGCGGTGCGGCGTCGCTGCTTGCAGAGCTATTGAGCGTGGCCCCCTCCCTTGCCATAGTCGTGACCAGCCGGGCAGTGCTCCATCTTTACGGTGAACATGAGTATCCCCTGGCGCCGCTGCCTATGCCCGACCCTGACACGGCGCCAACGTTCGAAGAGTTAGCCCGTTATGATGCCGTTGCCCTTTTTGTCACGCGCAGCCGGGCCGTAAACCCTGGTTTTGTTCTCGATCGTGAGAATGCTGCCATCGTTGCTGAAATTTGCCGCCAGCTAGATGGTCTGCCACTGGCTATCGAACTGGCCGCCGCCCGCAGCAAATTGTTGACACCCGCAGCGTTACTCGCCCGGCTAACCGGCGCTCTCAGCACACGGCTTGCTTTTCTCGTGGACCGCAATCGCAGCGCCACCGAGCGCCATCGAACGCTCCGCTCGACGCTTGAGTGGAGTTATGCCCTGCTCGCGCCAGCCGAACGTTCGCTCTTCCAACAGCTCGCGCTCTTTGCCGGAAGCTTCTCCTACGAGGCCATCGAAGCGGTCTGCGGCAACGCAGGTGAGATAGATGTGCTGACTGGGTTAGAAACCCTTGTCGACAACAGCTTGTTGGGCCGGGTCGAAAGCGATGTCCCCTCCCCAGCCGGCTATGAGGAACTGCGCTTTCGCATGCTCTCGATAATTCGCGAATACGCATTGGAGCAGCTGGAACAGAGTACAGACGCAACGGCTGCCCGCCACCGGCATGCCGCCTATTATCTGGCGCTGGCGCAACAGGCCGAGCCCAAGCTCCAGGGGGCAGAACAAGCGCTCTGGCTCAAACGGCTGGAACTGGAGCATGAAAATCTGCGTAATGCGCTACGCTGGCTGTTAGAAGAACAGCCGGTGGGTGCTGTCTCCGCACTGGCGCTTGCCGCAGCGTTGGGGTCTTTCTGGCTTCTATATGGCTACTGGGCAGAGGGGCACCGCTGGTTAGAGCAGGCGCTGGCGCAGGCCAGCCAGGCGCCGGTAGCGCTACAGGCCAAAGCGTTGTTTGCGCTCGGGTCCATTGTCCACGCCCAAGGCGATCTGCGCAACGCCCCACCCCTGTTCGAGCGGAGTCTGGCCCTGTACCGCCAGGTTCATGATCTACAGGGCTGCGCCGACGCTCTCTACGGTTTGGGACGGCTCGCAAACCGGGAAGGGCGCTATGCTGAGGCAGAAATGTTGCTGCGCGAAGGTCTAGAACTGGCACGGCGGAGCAACCATTCGTACCGCAGCGGCTATATTCTTAACATCCTGGCCTTCGTCCATGTGATGAGGCAGGAATTTACCCTGGCGCGCGCCACCTATCAGCAGGCCTTAGCCACGATGCGCGCCAACGAGGACCAATCGGGCCTGGCCTTTGTCCTGACCGCCATGGGGGAACTGGCCCGCCAGGAAGCGGATTATGCGCAGGCCGCCCTCTATTATGATGAGGCCATGAGCCTGGCGCAGGTATTGGGACAAAAGGCGCGCGTCATGATGTTACTGCACAACCTGGCCTATGTCGCGCTTCGCCAGGGGGACGCACCGCGCGCCGAACATCTTTTCCGCCGGTGTCTCAGGCTGGGTCTGGAATTGCCCGACAAAGAAAACTTTGGCATGTGTCTGGTGGGGTTGGGCTGCGTTGCCGCCGCCCAGGGGGCAACCGAACGCGCTGTTCGCCTCTTTGGCGCCGGCACACACGTACTGGAGCGGATCGGCGCACAGTTGGCCCCGGCAGACCAGGCCGAATTTGACCACTATCAGGCCCAGGTATGCACGCAGATCGAGGCGGCTACGTTTGCCCGTCTGACCGAGGAAGGCCGCGAGTTGACGGACGAACAGGCTGAAACCCTGGCCTTGCAAAACCGATCGGCGCCCGTTCGGACGCCCCTCGGACGCGCTGCGGACGCCGGTATGGGAGAATCGGCAGCAGCGCTATGAGGATAGAGAGGAAACCCTATGCCAGGTTTGACCCATCGTCTGCAACATCTATTCATCGTCCGCACCTGGCGCGAGCCAAGTACGGTGGTAGCTTCGGCCGAATGGCGAGGTATGGTCGAGCACGTACCCACCGGCCAGCGCCGCTATTTTACCCGCCTCGAAGAGCTGGACCATTTTATCCTGCACCAGATGGAACAGGCCGAGGAGGAAGGTGGTTCAGCCAACCCTCCTTGAGCTTCGAGCGCCGTAGCGGTTGTGACAGTAGCCCGCTTGTATCACGGCGACCAGCCGGCATCCCAGGGCAAGCTCAACTTTGCTCCCGTATACTGGCGCGCCTGGTACTGACAAGCGGGTCAGGGTGGATGAAAAAAGTTGACGCCAGTGTCTGGCACATTGCAGCAGCCAGGTTTGCAACTGCCCTAGGATCGCCCTTTGTAAAACTTGCCAGCCCCAATATATTATGGTATACTCTCAAATGATGAAACCTGTGTACCCTGGCCTGTGTTGGCCGGGTAGCCGACACAGGTGATGCGAAGCAAAGGTTTGTGAGCAAAGTGGGCAAGTCCCACTTTTCTTGTTGTAGGGGTTATTTTGTAAGGGGCAAACACGTCGCTATGTCAAAAGCACTGATTGCTGGCATCAACCAGGTAGCCACCGATAAAGGGCTGGATCGGGAGGTGATTTTTTCCGCCATCGAAGCGGCGCTTGTCTCCGCCTATAAGCGCAAGTATGGCTCGGTGGCCAATGTATCAGCCGAGGTGGATCGAGTCTCCGGGGATATGCGGGTCTTCTCCGAACGCGAGGTGGTAGACGATGTCATGAACCCGCGTACAGAGATCACACCGGAGGATGCGCGCAAGTTTGTGCCAACCGCAAAGCTGGGCGATGTGATCCTCGTGCCAAACCAGTTGGATGATTTTGGCCGTATCGCCGCCCAGACTGCCAAACAGGTGATCTTGCAGCGAATTCGCGAGGCCGAGCGCGATACAGTCTTTGAAAATTTTGCGCACCACATCGGTGAGATCATCACTGCCCAGGTGCGCAGCATCGACGCGCTCTCAGGGGCAGTCACCGCGTTGCTCGACGATAAACACGAAGTGCTCATGATGCGCGAGGACCAGATCCCGACCGAGAAGCTGCGCCGTGGCGACTTTATCAAGGTCTATGTGGTCGATGTTCACAAGAGCACGCGCGGCCCGGTGATCAAGATCAGCCGCACGCACCGCAACCTGCTCAAGCGGCTCATGGAACAAGAGATCCCTGAAGTGCGCGAGGGCACGGTGGAGATCAAATCCATTGCGCGCGAGCCGGGCGCCCGCAGCAAACTGGCCGTCATTGCTACCAAGCCCGATGTGGACCCGGTGGGCAGTTGCGTTGGCCAGCGCGGCTTGCGCATTCAGAACATCGTCAACGAGCTGGCGGGTGAAAAGATCGACGTGGTGCAGTGGAGCGCCGACCCGGTAAACTATATCTCCAATGCGCTTAGCCCGGCCAAGGTAAATAGCGTGATTCTGGATGAGAACAGCTCGATCAAGACCGCCATTGTCATCGTGCCCGACCGCCAGTTGAGCCTGGCCATCGGCAAGGAAGGTCAGAACGCTCGCCTTGCCGCCAAGCTCACCGGTTGGCGTATCGACATCAAGAGCGAGACCGAGGCCGAGGCCGAAGGGTTGGATCGCCTGGCTGCCGAACGGGCGCACCGTGTCGCCGGGCGCGGCGAAGACCTGCTGGCGCGTGCCGAGCGTCTCTTACAGGAAGAACGTGCGAGCACCGCTGAGGATCGTCTGGCCGCTGCCGCTCGCGCGCTGGAAACAATGAGCCATTTGCCCAGCGAGTCCATGAGCGAGTTGCCCGAGTTCCCAAGCCTGCCACGGGCAGAGCCGGTTTCAGGTGACGAGAGCGACAAGTGGGATGCGGTGGTTGAAGAGCTGGACAGACGCGCGCCTCAACCGGTTTCGTTTGGCGAAGAGCCCCTGATCAGCGATTGGGACCGGCCCGCGGAAGAGCCAGAGGAAGAGCCGGACGAAATGGTGATCGAAGAGATTCAGATCGACGAGCCCCAGCTCGAAGAGACCCGGCCCGACGAGGAGGCCGAGGCTGCGCCATCACCGCTTGTTATTACCGGCGCCGACGAGTTACCACAGGTGATCACGGCCGATATGCTGCGCGCTCGCCGTGCTCAACGGCGCAAGATTGACTTTGATAGCGAAGAGTTCCAGATCCCTGAGGAACTGCTGGTTGGCTATGACGAAGACGAGGAGACCGAAGAAGAAAGAGATCGCCGTGCCCAGAGCAAAGGTAGATCCAAAGGGGGCGACAAGGGTGCGGTGAAGAAAGGCGCAACAGCCGCAAAGCCCGATAAAAAAGGCGGCAAGAAAGCAAAGCGCTGGCGCACGAGCGAAGATGATGATCTTGGAGATCTTTATTGATGGCGCGCCAACCGCGTAAGGGGCGGGCCAAACATGTGCCGCAACGCACTTGTATCGCTTGCCGCCAGGTAGCAGGCAAACGGAGCCTTGTGCGAGTTGTGCGCACCGAATCTGGGGTGGAGATCGACCCGACCGGCAAAAAGGCCGGGCGCGGGGCCTATCTCCACCCCAACCAGCAATGCTGGCAGGCGGTGCTGACTGGCAACCGCCTGGCACAGGCATTACGAACAACGGTCAGCGCCGAGGATAAGGCCAAATTGCTGGCCTATATGGCTACATTGCCCCCTACTGAGGATGACTTGGCCGGCGAAACCGAGGCAGCCCCGACACCGGATCTTCACAGTGAGAGAGCCGCTCGCTGAACAACTGTGATTGAGGCGAACCTATCCGGCGTAACTGCAAGATAGCAGCTCTGGCTGGTATCTTGTTAAACATATAACTATCGGGAACCCGAAGGTTTTTCAGGTTGGTACAATCGTGGTAGACTTAAGAGTGGTTTTTGTGTATAACTTTGTCATTTTTTCGCCCGCCTGCCAGATTCGTGGGCAGAAGGGCGGTAGGGGTGGAGCGAAAAGCAACACAGGTGAGCTCTATGGTTACGCTACTACTGGCTTTCAGCACGCACCATGATGGCGCCCGGTAACGCCCGCTGGCGCCAGGCTTTGCGGGCCGCGTCTGGGTTCGCAGCCGGAAAGGTGAGAAGCACAGGGTGCAGCGCAGGGAGGAAAGCGATGAACAGGTAATGTTCCTGGCTTGTGGCGCTGAGCGGAAACGCTCGCTGCCTTCCCCCTGATCGGTTCAGACAGTTCCTCGCTGCTCCCCGCTACTCCCATTTCTGCTCGCCTAAAACGCACCATCGTTCGTGTTGCTTGGTGATCGACGCACCTGCCGGCCCTCTTGTGCGGCTGACGGGCCGGCGATTACGACACGTCATACCCTGGCAGGAGCTCTGGCAGTTGGCCGGATCTCGCTTGTCAGACCAGACGGTCGCTGACCGCCTCGCGCTGGCCGGCCAGGGCCATACGAAGTGCTTAACACTGTCGTAGCGTATATGCGCGGTTGCCGCTAGCCGGCGCATCCACAATTGGCTGGCGCTCCCTTGCATCGCTGTCGCAGTCTTGCGGCGCAATGGGCAGCGCGAAGAGATGGCACAAAATTTGAGAAGGAGGTTGTCAATATGGCAACAAAGAGCAAGACACAACAGGCAAGCACTCGACCGATGCATCGGTCGGGGCCGGCGGCGAATAGGGGACAAAATCGCGGGCCAGCACGGCCCCCCACCGCCCCGCCGGCTGCCAATAATGGGCGACCGGCACCCGCGACCAAGACACATCGTCCTGTCTCCGAGGTGGTGGTTGGCGATTTTATTACAGTGCGTGACCTGGCGGTTCTCATGGAACGCAGCCCGATTGACCTGATCAAGGTGCTGATGCAGTATGGCATTATGGCGCCGATCACTCATAATATCGATCATGACACCGCCGTGATCCTTGGCGAGGAGCTGGGTGTTACAGTAAACTGGCCCGCCCGCGAACGGACCGAAGACGAGCTTGCCGAACAAGAACAAGAGGCGGAAGCGCAACCCAAACGCTCGCTCATCCGCCAGGCGCTGAGTGCAGAGCGCGAGGGTGACATGGTCGAACGGCCACCCGTTCTTGCGGTGCTCGGCCATGTCGACCACGGCAAGACATCACTGCTCGACCGCATCCGCAACAGCAATGTTGCGGAGGGGGAAGCCGGCGGGATTACCCAGCACACCGGCGCCTATCAGGTCACGGTAGAGGGCAAGAAGATCACCGTTCTCGATACGCCGGGTCACGAGGCGTTTACGGCAATGCGCGCCCGCGGCGCCCAGGCCACAGATATTGTGATTCTCGTCGTGGCCGCCGATGATGGCGTCATGCCGCAGACGAAAGAGGCGATCAGCCATGCACGCGCCGCTGGGGTGCCAATCGTGGTGGCGCTCAATAAGATCGACAAGGCCAATGCCAATCCTGAGCGGGTTATGGAAGAGCTGGCCAAAGAGGGTTTGCAGCCTGAACAGTGGGGCGGCGACACAATCGTCATCCCCGTCAGCGCGCTGACCGGCCAGGGCATCAACGATTTGCTCGACAATGTTCTGGTCGTGGCTGAACTCGAAAACTTGCGCGCCAACCCGCAGGGGAAGTGCGTAGGCACCGTTATCGAAGCCGAAGTAGACCGGCATCGCGGCGTTACTGCGACCCTGCTGGTGCAGAATGGCACGCTCCATGTTGGCGAGTCGATAGTCGTGGGCAATACTTGGGGCCGCATCAAGGCTTTGTTTGACTATGAGGGCAAACCGATTCGTTCGGCTGGCCCCAGCACACCCGTGGTGGTCTTGGGTCTGCAAGAGGCGCCCCTGGCGGGCGATGTTTTCGAGCGCATGAGCAGCGACCGCGAAGCGCGCACCGTCGGTCAAGAGCGTAAGGAGCGGGCAGCCGCCCAAAGCCAGATGCCTGTCCGGCCGCAAATGTCGCTGGAAGATCTCTTTGCCCGCATCGAAGGCGGCGGGACAAAAGTGCTCAACCTGATCGTCCGCGCCGACGTACAGGGAACGCTCGAACCTGTCATCCATAGTCTGGAAGAAATCAAAAACGAGGAAGTCTCGATCAAAATCCTGCAGTCGGCCATTGGGAATATCACCGAGTCGGATGTTATGTTGGCCGAAGCCAGCGATGCTATCATTATTGGCTTTAGCGTGGATGTCGACCGCACCGCCCAAGTGCGCGCCGAACAGTCGGGGGTGGAGGTCCGGCGCTACGATGTCATCTACAAGATGATCGAGGACATCGAAGATGCCCTTACAGGGATGCTCGAACCAATTTACAAAGATGTGGTCATCGGCCACGCCCAGGTCTTGCAACTCTTCAAATTGCGGCGTGGCACGATTGCCGGTTGCAGTGTGACCGATGGCGTTGTCAAGCGCAATTCTACTGTGCGGGTGTTACGCCGCGGCGCCGAAGTCTTTAGCGGCGTCCGCATTGAGGCGTTGCGCCGCTTTACCGAAGATGTGGCCGAAGTGCGTACCGGCTATGAGTGCGGGATCAAGCTCGCCGACAGGAGCGATGAACTTCAGGAAGGTGACGTACTGGAATTCCTTGAGCGCCAGCGGGTGCGGTAAAGGAGAGATTGGGAAACTAAGTGATTAAGAGATTTGTCGTCAAATCCCCCAATTTCACAATCTCTTAATCTTTTTATCAGATAGCGAGGAGCAAAATGTCCTCGAATATACGTCAGGAACGTGTGGCCGAATTGCTCTACGAAGAGTTGAGCATTATGGTCAGCAGCGAGCTAGACGACCCCCGGCTGAGCATGGTGGAGGTGACTCAGGTTGTGGTGAGCAAAGACCTGCGCAGCGCCAAAGTCTATGTTCACCACCGCGCCGACGAGATCAGCCGGTCGGAAGTGATCAAGCGTCTACAACGGGCGATCCCGTATCTGCGCAGCCAGGTAGCCGAACGGTGTGGTCTGCGCGTCGTCCCGGAATTGGTCTTTCACTACGACGATACACCCGCCACAGCCGCGCGCGTCGATGAATTGTTGCGCCAGATCGCAGCCGAGCGGCAAGAGGGCGCCAACAACACGTAAGTTACCCTGATCCTTTTGGTTTGGCACAGTGTTCCTCTACCACATTGTGCCAAACCAGTTCAAGTTGCCCGAAGATCGGACGCCTGCATGATCGAACCCGCCGTCCTGGACACCTTGCGCGGATGTGATAGCATCCTTTGTATCAGCCATGTCAGCCCTGATGGGGACGCCTATGGCAGTTTGTTGGGCATGGGTTGGCTATTGCGCCACCTGGGGAAAGATCCGGTGCTCGCCATGCACGACAAAACTCCCCGTGAATTTCAATCTATGCCCGGCGCCCGCAATATCATCGGCCCGGCCAAGGTGGGCGGCCAGTATGACCTAATCGTCGTGCTGGATACCTCCAGCCTTGATCGGGTAGGGTCGGTCTTTCAGCCGGAGCTGCACAGGCAGATTCCGTTGCTGGTAATCGACCACCACGTCACAAACACCTACTTTGGCGCGGTCAACTGGGTAGCGCCAGAATGTGCCGCCACCTGCCAGATGCTCGTCGAACTGGCCGATGCGCTTGACGTACCCCTCACCGGCAAGCTGGCGGACTGTCTACTCACCGGCATCGTTACCGATACCCTAAGCTTTCGTACCAGCAACACGACTGTCGAGGTTCTCGAAGTCGCAGCCCGGCTCATGCGCGGCGGCGCCGATCTGGTCAATATCACCCAGCGCTTGCTCAACCAGCGTTCGTTCGGCCTTTTCAAGCTGTGGGGACAGGTACTCCAACATGTGCAACTGGAAGATGGAGTGATCTGGACAACAATCAGCCTGGAAGAGATGAAGCGCGCCGGCGACCAGACCAATGATGGCCAGTTGAGCAGTACGCTCATTACTGCTGTCGAGGCCGATATCAGCGCAACGTTCGCCGAAAAGCGCGATGACCAGGGCCGGCCGGTGGTGGAATGTAGCCTGCGCGCCCGGCCCGGGTTCAACGTCGCCGCCGTTGCTTTTGCCTTTGGGGGTGGTGGCCACCCGGCCGCCAGCGGCTGCACAGTACCCGGTACGTTGCAAGAGGTGACGGCGCTGGTCGTGCCGGCGCTCAAACAGGTGCGCCAGGAACAGTCTGCCCAGCAGTGAGTAACATTTTGTCACAACAACACGCCACCCTGCACGGTCTACTCGTGGTCGATAAGCCTGGGCTGTCGGCTCATGCAGCCCCCCCGCCACCCGCCGCCCTACGTGAGGAACGGCCGCCCACCAGCCACGATGTGGTGCAAATGGTTCGCCGCTGGAGCCGCGAGCGTCGCATCGGCCACACAGGCACGCTCGATCCGCTCGCCAGCGGTGTGCTTGTCCTCTGCCTCGGCCACGCCACGCGGCTGGTGGAGTACTATCAAGGGCATGATAAACAATACTATGCGGAGATCGTACTGGGGACGGCTACCGATACCTACGACGCCCTCGGCCAGGTCACAGCCACCAAACCGGTTCCCCTGCTTGATCGCACACAAATCGAAAATGTACTACACGATTTTTTGGGTTCTGTGTTACAATCTCCGCCGATATATTCGGCGTTAAAACAAGGCGGCGAAAGCGTACACCGCAAGGCTCGCCGGGGCGAGACCGTTATTCTGCCACCCCGGCCGGTGACCTTTTATCAGTTGGACTTATTGGCATTTCACGCCCCAAACCGCCTCTGTTTGCGCCTCGTCTGTTCAGCTGGAACCTACGTCCGCAGCCTGGCGCATGACCTGGGCCAGGCGCTCGGCACGGTGGGTCATCTGGCCCTGTTGCGCCGGGAAGCAGCCGGCCCATTTACCCTGGAAGATGCTCATACGCTGCCAGCGATTGAAGCGGCCGCACAGCAAAATCGTCTACATGAACTCCTGTTGCCGCCCGGTCATGGCTTGGGGTTGCCCAGGCTGACCGTTTCATCCGATGTCGCCCGCCGGCTTGGCTTTGGCCAGAAGGTCGTACTGGACGAGCAGGCCGTAGAGACCTTAGCCGCTGGCGATGAGCTGGCCCAGGCCTACGATGAGCACGGCCACTTTCTCGGCATCGCGCGCTCACTGGGCCAGGCCGATGGCGGGGGTACTGTCTGGAAGGCTGAAAAATGGTTGGCGCAGGATGGATGATGTGCGTAGACAGGTGATGTTCTGGTGAAGTCT
>QEUW01000050.1 GCA_003577005.1 Chloroflexota bacterium
CAGATGGGGCGGTGTTACCACATGGATCAGCGACAATTCGGCCCCATGATAACGGGCAAGCGCCGTTGCCTTGCCCAGCACGTGTTCGGCGCGCGGCGAGCCATCGAGCGCTACCAGGATCCGTCGATAGCGCATCTCACCGGACAGCATATTCTGGCGTTCGTCCGCACTCGCACAGTAGGCCGGGATAAGCATGATCGACTTGCGGGCGCGTTGGATGATCTTTTGCGCCACGCTGCTCACCGTCCAACCGCTCAGGCCGCTCTTGCCGTGGCTACTCAGCGCGATCAGATCGAAACCATTTTTATGAACGTACTCGATAATCCGATCAGCAACCGGACCTTCCAGCACGTCCGTTTCTACCCTTAGGTCGTGCGAGCGCAAAAGAGTCGCCATTTCGTCTAGATAAGACTGGACCTCGGCTTTGCGGAGCTGCCAGTCTACCGGGTCAAGCTGCGCAGGTACGCCTGTACTACTTTCCAAAACACACACCAGGGTTACTTCTGTCCCGTTGACTCGTGTGAAGGCAATAATGTGAGGCAACACTGCCTCGGCCAACGAGGAGCCATCAAGGGGCGCTAAGATTCTTTGCGGCATTGTCGTTCTCCTTTTTTGCGTTCAAACGGTGTTTCATGTACAACCGCGACGCCTTGATGTGCTTTACCGCTCCCTGCACAAAATTGACCGCAGAGCCAGCAGCTTCAGCGGATAACTGCGCATAAAAATCTCTAAAATGTGCGCAAGCTGTAGATCCGGTAGATGGTCGGCGCGTATAACCGTTAATGTGTCAGCCGACCCAAGCGCAGGGTATCAAGTCATGAGTAGCTGTACAACTTGACTCTCTCTAGCGAATAGATATAGACCGAGATATAGATGGCAACGATCAGCATCGCTTCTGGTATAATTGAGCCAGAACGGCTATGGAAGTGTAGATAAGGACTACACCTGCGGGAGCGCAATGGGCCTGCAAAACAAAACTATTCTCATTACCGGCGCCACCGGGTATATTGGCAGCCGGCTGGCCGAGCGGCTGGTCCAGGCAGGCGCTGCCCGTGTTCGTATCTTCGCTCGTACCCCTGCCAAGGCTGCCTTTTTGACCAGGTTAGGCTGTGAAGTTGCAACCGGCGACTTGACCGACGCGCCATCGCTGCATCGTGCAGTGGCCGGTTGTGCATTGATCTATCACGCCGGGGCATGGGTGCGTGAAACCGGTGGGCACGATGAAGTTTGGGCCGTGAATGTGACAGGCACGCAACTGTTGGTCGACGCCGCAATCACGGCTGGAGTAGAGCGTTTTGTCCAGGTAAGTTCATGCGCTGTTTACGGGTCGCGCCAGGAATTTGACATTGATGAAACCACTCCCCTGCGCCCCGGCAGCAGCCTCTACGCCGATTCAAAGATCGCGGCGGAAGCTGTTGTCTGGCGGGCGTATCAGGAGCAGGGGCTGCCTGTGGTTGTGGCGCGACCTTCGCAGGTTTATGGGCTAGGCTCGCCCCAGTTCACCTTACGACCCTTGCAGATGATTCAAGCAGGACGGCTCGTGCTGGTCGATGGAGGTCGTCATCTCTGCAAGCCACTCTACATCGACAACCTGGTAGACGGTTTGCTCTGCTGCGGCGAGACAGATGCGGCGGTAGGCGAGGCGTTCAACTTTAGTGATGGCACGCCTGTACCCTGGCGCGACTTTTTTGGCGCCTATGCAGCCATGGTGGGTGTCCAACGGCTTCCATCCGTACCTTATCCACTCGCCTGGTTTGGGGCATTGTTGTTCGAGGTGCAGGCGTGGATACGCAGGAAGCCGGCGCAACTCAACCGCCGCGTCGTCCGCACGTTACGGAGCAACAACAGTTTTAGCATCCACAAAGCGCAGCAACGATTGGGCTGGCAGCCCAGGGTCGATCTGGCCGAGGGGATGCGTCGCACCGAGGAATGGCTGCGCACCCACGGGTATCTTCCACAAAAGTGACGTGGAAATCTGTGCCATCTGCCACTATTTTCATGGCAGTTCGGTGGACAAATTACGTAAGATAGCCTCTCTTACGGTAGAATAAGAGTGACCTATCTTGTTGACCTATAGTAAGGAGATCAACGACTGTGCTCGATACACTGCAGCTAAAATTAACAACCTTGGTGATGACGACTCCATTCTCTGTTCAGGCTCAGGCAGCGGAGGAAGGGCGAGGGCGCTGGTGGCTCTGGCTGGTGCTTCTGCTGGTGTTGAGCGTGGTCGTCGCCTGGTTGTTGGGTCGCGAAACGGGGCGGCGAGAGGCGCCGGCGGGGACCGTACACCCAGCGCACGAACCAAAACCTCACACGCCGGCTGCACCGACACCCACGACCCGCTTTAGCGCACCATCTGGCGCTCTGCCAGCTGAACCGGCTGAGGCCACCGGGTCGCCAGGTGTCGAGCCGGTCCCAGTCACACCGGCGCCCGCCACGATGTCGGGCGCCCCAGCGCCCTCGCCCGAACCACCTGCGGCTGACGATCTGACGCGGATCGAGGGGATCGGACCCAAGATCAGCAGCGTGTTGCAGGCAGCCGGGATCGCCACCTTTGTCGATCTGGCCAATGCAGACACCGCTCACCTGAAGCAGATCCTGGTGGACGCCGGGCTGCGCATCCAAAATCCCTCCACCTGGCCAGAACAGGCGGCTTTGGCCGGAGCGGGCCGCTGGGAGGATTTGAAGGCGCTCCAGGGTCAGCTAAGCGCCGGCCGCCGCAATTGATTCAAACTTTCGCTGCGGTGATGTTCTGGGCCCAGGGGTATTAGCTCGCTTTAGAGAGATGACACTCCTCTTGTCCCGCCACACCGCTACTCGATAATGAGTCTATCGTGAGTCTCTCCTTTTGGCGCGATGTCAGCATTGTCTGGCTTTCGTTGCTCTGCTTTATCGGTCTGATCATCCCGCTGGCCGCATTCTATTTTGCCGTCAGAGGATTGGACAGCGCCCACCGTAAGAGTGCATCACTCCTGCGCCAGACGCAGGGGTACAGCCGCGCCATGCGCCGTCAAAGTGAGGTCATAAGCGAGCGTGTTGCGACGCCGGTAATTCGCACGCACAGCCAGTTTGTTCGCATCCGCTCAGCTGTACAGCGCCTGTGGAGAGACCGCCGATCAACCTGACCGTTCAGGAGCCGATCTATGAGCTATAAGATGAAGGCGCTGCTCGTCGGCGCTCTATCCGGCGCCTTGCTGGGCGCCGCGTTCGCCTGGGTTGCCAGCGATGGCGACAAAAACGAGCGGGGGGAGCCAGCTGGCCTGGCTGCGCTGGGGCCGGGTGACTATCTGTCGCTCGGCATCAGTATTCTCACCCTCGCCCGCCAGTTTGGCAGCATGCTTAAGAAGAAGTAACCCCAACTCCGCTTGTTCACTTTGCGCCACGCAAGTAACTCTGGAGAACCAATGTAAACAGGAGGAGTTGGGATAAGATTGCGTAACGCCGCTGAAGGAGATGGTTGTGGCAAATTTATTAGGAAGTAGTGCGCGGCCGCTACGGGTCGCTATCATTGGCGCCGGTCCGGCAGGTTTTTATGCAGCGGGCGCGCTCCTGGCCCAACAAACGGTCCACGTGACAGTTGACCTCTTCGAACGGTTACCAGCGCCACATGGCCTGGTTCGCTACGGTGTGGCGCCAGACCACCAGAAGATCAAAACCGTAGCGCGTGTCTTTGATCGTACCGCCGCGATGCCAGGCTTTCGCTTTTTTGGCAATGTTCAGTTTGGCTACGATTTAACCCGCGAGGATGTACACCAGCTTTTCGATGCCGTGATCTATGCCGTCGGCTCGCAAGCAGACCGGCGGCTGGGCATCCCCGGCGAAGATCTGGCCGGCAGCCTTTCGGCCACCGAGTTTGTGGCCTGGTACAACTGCCACCCTGACTATGCGGGCCTGAAGATAGACCTGAGCGGCGAGAGCGCAGTAGTGGTCGGTGTGGGGAATGTGGCGGTGGATGTGGCGCGCATCCTGGCGCGCACCCCCCACGAGCTGGCGTCAACCGATATTGCGCTCCATGCCGAACAACAACTTGCTGCCAGCGGCGTGCGCGACATCTTTATTCTCTCGCGCCGGGGCCCAGCCCAGGCCAAATTTTCTCCACTTGAGATCAAAGAGTTTGGCGAGCTCGCCGGCGCCGACATCATCATCGACCCGGCTGAGTTGGAGCTCGATCCGCTCAGTGCGGCTGCACTTGAGGACGATGCCGAAGCGCGGCGCAATCTTGAGATGCTGCGCGAACTGGCTGCCCGGCCGCGCCTAGGCCGGTCCCGTCGCATTCACTTCCGGTTTTTGGTTTCACCCGTAGAGATCTTAGGCGATCATGGCCGTGTTGTGGCCGTGCGCGTTGAAAGGAATGTGCTACGCCGTGACGAGCGGGGCTATCTGAACGCCGTCGGCACGGGCCAGTTCGACCTGATCCCAGCGCAACTGGTGCTGCGGGCGGTCGGCTACCGGGGGGTTGCGCTGCCAGGTGTGCCCTTTGACGAACGGCGCGGCGTCATTCCCAACGAGGGTGGCCGTGTGATCGACCCGGCAAGCGGTCGGGTCGTGCGCGGGGAATATGTGGTAGGGTGGGCCAAGCGCGGCGCTACGGGCGTCATCGGCACCAACCGGCCGGATGCCATCGATACAGTACAGGCGCTGCTGGCCGATGTACCCACACTGCCACCGGCGTGCGACCCAGACCCTGCCGCGGTCGAGCGCCTGTTATCTGCCAGGGGGGTGCAGTTTATCAGCAGCGATGGCTGGCGGCTGATCGATGAGGCTGAACTCGCCAAAGGTCAGGAACGGGGCAAACCGCGCATCAAATTCACCCATGTCGACGAAATGGTGGCGCTTGCCCAGGGAAGATCGACGGATGGGCGCTGAGTATGGCCAGGACTGCAGCGCTGGCCCAAGAACTGGCAGAGCTGGAAACCCGTTGTCGCGCCCCCGTTGACAGCGCCGATTGCCTTGCCGCGCTGACCGAGTTGCTTCAACTGTACGATCAGTTGCCAGACCAGAGCGATGTGATAGCTGGTCGGGTGCGCAAGGCCTTCCTTTACGGGCTAGGTCATGTGCCGAGCGAATTGATAGCGCATGACGACGCACGACGCCTCGCCTCTTTTTTGGCCGAGAAGATCAAAGCGACAGATCTCGCCGGGATCCACTGGCAGACGGCGAGCGAAGTCATTACCTAATTTCAATTATGGTGATGGCCTTTACTGGGCGCTGATCACTGCTGCCTCGATTGGGTATGGCGACCTTACGCCACAGACTACGCTGGGCCGCACCCTCGCCGCCATTCTTGGCGTGATGGGCGTGATCAGTGTCGGCGTCGTTGCCGGTCTGATCCTAGATTGGATCTCCCCGCGCGCACTGGAGTGACGGCGTAACTCACAATATCAATATCAATAGTTGGAGGGTCACAGCATGCGCGCCAACATGATTTTCCTGCTTCTCCTGTGTGGCGTAAGTACACTTATTGGACTAACTTCTTGTGGCCGCCAAGCAGACGAGGAGCGTGATATCGAGATTGCGGTCGCACTCACTCAGACGGCTGCCGCACAAGCCGAAGCGCTGCCTTCCCCGACGATTGCCGCCACACCCATCCCAGCACCGACCGCCACCACCCCGCCTACGACCGCGCCAACGCCGGATCTACAAACCGCTGAGGAAGCTACACTGGCCGAGGCAACCGAACTTGAAACGCTTGCTGCGCTCAACCTGGGGCTGGAGCCAGATACAACCGGCACCGGTATTGCGGGCGTGCGGGCGCTCAAACTGGAATCCCCCAGTGCGGACAATCTATGGCTTGTCTACACCTACGGGTTGCGCAGCAGCGAGCCGGAACAGAATCATCTGTTGGTGCTCTACAGCAAGAGTGACCGTGGTTGGCGCGAGGTGGCGAGTGTCGAACTGTCTGCAACTTCCCCAGCCGAACCCAGCCCCGACTCCATCGAGGAAGGCGCCGTCCAACAGGTACACGTCGAACCGGCTAACCTTTGGATCCAGGTGGAAGGCGGTGTTGGCGCCCACAGTGGAATCTACGCGCTCTATCGCTTCGATGGTCGCAACTTACGGCGTGAAGCGTTTGGCAGTAACGCCCACTCTATCGTCGGCCAGCTCGACGACCTCAATGGGGATGGCGTGCCCGAAGTGGTCCTGGATGTCTCTGACTATTATGTCTTTTGCTACAGTTGCGGCGCTCACTATGCGCAGTATAACATCCTTCGCTGGGATGGGACCCGGATGGCGCCGGTCTCGCTCACACCCCTGGACGAAACTGCGCCTGCCGCGCTGCGCGAGGCCAACCAGGCCGCCCTGACTCTTGCTGCTGCCGGTCTCTGGAAGGAGGCCGAAGCGGCCATCGACAGCGGCATCGCTTTGAATATTGCAGACCCCCTCTTCGAGTGGAATGCGGTCTATATCCAATACAACGCGGTGGTCAAACGAGCCGTCGCCACCGAGGACCAGACGATGGACTATCCGCTCCTGGCCCAGATCTTCTATGGCGATTACGCCGCCGCACTCGACCTCATGCGCGCCTACACGCCCGCCGATATTTTTGCTTTGCGCACCCCATTGATCATCGGCACGGCCGCCGAAGGGGCCACACAACAACTGGCAAACCGCATTCTTAGCAGCGTCGAACCGGTGCTCAGGGTGCGGCCCAACCTGGCTGCCGCTTACTATTTGCGCGGCTGGGCTTCCTTTCTCAAGCATGGTTTTGCCGACGACGCCGTCCTGGCCGACCTGGAGCGGGCGGCCCAACTTGCTGGCGACGACGCCCTCTTGGTCGATACCGTCGCCTTTTTTGGGGGCGACCCAAGTACGCTCTCGCTGGCTGCGCCACGCCCGTCGACAGCCGTCACCGCGACAACGGCAACGGTCACGAGTACTGTAGCCGCCACCGCTCCTGCCACCATCGAGCCGCAGACAGCGGCCAGTTCACCCACCAGCGCCGCCGGTGGACGCATCTACTACTCGGCCCAGGACGTGGATGGCCGTAGTGCGATCTTTGCCGTCGCCGTATCGCCGGGTGCCCAGCCGGAACGCATTGTACCCGATGCCGTCCAGCCGGCGGTGCAGCCGGGTGGTGAACGTCTGGCCTTCCACAGCACGCGCGACGACATGTTGGGAGTGGGCGGCTTTGACCAGGCTACCGGCGAACGTCTGCGTTTTACCTACAACATCGAAGACGCCTTCCCCACGTGGAACCCGGCAGGTAACCGACTCTTTTTCGCCAGCACCCGCTACGGCGACGGTCGCTGGCGGCTCTACCACGTCTGGGCGGATGGCAACGGCGAAGCCACCGATATGCGGTACGGGCAGGACCCGGCCTGGCATCCCAACGACAACCTCATCGTCTACAAAGGCTGCGATGACGCCGGCGGCCACTGCGGTCTCTGGCTGATGCGTAGCGACGGCGCCGACCGCCGGCCGCTGACCGACAACGCGGGTGACGCCCGCCCGCGCTGGACGCCAAACGGCGATGCGGTGATTTTTATGAGTGACCAACGCGATGGCAACTGGGAGATCTACCTGGTGATGACCGCCACCGGTACAGTGACCCAGCTGACCGACCACCCGGCCGATGACGGTCTGCCGGTAGTCAGCCCGGATGGTACCAGCGCCGCCTTTGTCAGCAATCGAGAAAATGGCTGGGCCATCTGGACTATGCCCATTCGCGGTGGCACCGCCACCTCGCTTGTCCCCATTGGCGAACTACCCAATTGGCTCGAACAGGGGGTGGACTGGACAGAGTAGGGAGTGGCCTTCGGCTGAGGAGAATCCGAGCCGCACGAAATAAAGTCACCCTGGTGGGCACCCATCCCAGCCCGGGGACTTGCCTTACTCTTCACCTTGCACCACCGGCAGAAAGATCTCCCATTCTTCATACGGCTCGTCGGGGATGTTGGGCCGCAAGAGAAAGAGGCCACGATCGATGGTGCTGACAGCCACGACGCCGCTGGGGAAAAAGGGATACGGGCTCCACGCACCGGTGAATTCGGGCGTATCGCTACCGGGGTAGGTGTCGAAATAGGCCACTTCGCGCAGACGGGCCCGCGCCAGGTTGCCCATCTCTAGAATGCGTAGCCCTGATGTGTAGTTGGCCTCATAGACCAACGTGCCGCTGATATAGAGGTTGTGATCGACCGCCGGGCCGTTGGCCTGGTAGTACCCTACCAGCCGCGGTGCGGAGAGGTCGGTCATGTCGAAAACGTAGGTGCGAGCGTTGTGAGCGAAGAACTTCTCGTCCAATTCGTCGTTGACCAGCAGGTAGCGCTGGTCCGCAGTCAGCCAGCCTTGGTGAACGTACCCCAACCCCCGATAAACGGTCGTGGAAAGCCGGACCGGAGTGGCCTTGTCGGTTACATCCACCACCGTCAACTGGGCGGCGCTGGCATTGAAACAGAGTTCCCGGCCCGTGTAACGGTCATCGGGGCCGCGATAGATGACGCATTGGGCATCGTGGACATAGCCATCGGTCGTATAGCAGCCAGCAAAGATCGGCGTGGCCGGCGTGCGGATGTCCACCATGTGCAGCCCGCCGCTACAGGTCTCTGTCCCCACGGCGTAGAGAAAGCCGCTCTCTTCGTTGACAACGATGTTGTGGCTTTCCCGGAAGCCGTCGTAATGGGCATCGGCGGTGAGGGTGATTGGTGTTGTTTCGGTCAGCGACCGTAGACGGGTGAGATCAAAGACCTGCATGCCGTGTGCCCCGTTCTTATCAGCCACAATATAGGCATGGTTGCCGTAGACCTTCATATCGCGCCAGTGGGAGTAACCGGTGTGCGTCGGTAGCTTGCCTACATAGCGCGGGTTGGTAGGGTCGCTGATCTCCACAAACGCCGAGCCATTGCGCATCCCGACAATCACATATTCCTGCCTGGTGTCCGGATCAACCCAGCCCCACAGCGTGTTGCCTGAATCGTCGCCAAAGAGGGTTATAGGCAGAAAGGCCAGCAGGTCTACATTGCGACAGGGGTAGATGCCGGCGAAACCACCGTCACATGGAACATCGGCCAGCGGTTCGAATTCCTCGCGTACTTTCACCTCATCCAGATCTAGGGGGATGTTGAACACATTGGACAGAGGAAAGGGCCGCACGACACCCCAGTCACGTCGGCTCAGGTCGGCGTACGAACAACTGGTGCGTTCCACCCGGCAGGCCGGCAGAAGCGCCATAGGCGGGGCGGGTTTCTGGTCATGCGCCCGAAGCGGTTGCGGCAGGCCCAAGAAGAGAGCGGCAAGCGCAGCAACAGCCAACCAGATCGACAACATCAACCGCCCCATCTGCGCGCCTCTGGGCGAACTCCCAGGTAGGAGTGGGGGTCGAAGGAGAGCTTTGACCAGCGTGCTCATCATGGTTTCACCGCCCGTGTTGCAATAAAGATCGGCATATACTCGGCGAGGGCCACGCCCGGCCAGCCGTCTTCGTACAATCCGGTGAGGACAAAACCGGCCTCCAGTTGGCCTCCGATCTGATCCTCCAGCGTGTGGCTAAACTCCACCGGCTGCTCGTCGGCCAGATAGCGGTTGCGTTCTTCTGGGGTTAGACTCGCCAGGTCCGAATAGGGCAGCCGGTGCTTGACCTGGAGTACTCCTTCGTCTGCCAGAAAGGGATCAAAGATAAACATAGCCGGATTACAAAAACCCGCCAGCAGCACACCCCCTACCCGCAGGACACGATACGCCTCACGCCAGACCGGACGCACATCCGGCACAAACAGGTTCGAGCAGGGATGAACGATCAAGTCAAAGCTCGCGTCGGCAAAGGGGCTGAGATCGGCCATATCGCCCTCCACGGTCTCCAGGTTGAGGCCATCGCGCCGGGCGACGTGGCGGTCCTGTGCCAGTTGTTGGGGGGAATTGTCGAGCACCGTCACCGTGGCCCCTGCCGCCGCCAGGATCGGCCCCTGTTGCCCACCGCCCGACGCCAGACAGAGCACGCGACAACCGGCCAGCGGCGGGAACCACGCGCGCGGCACCGGTTTTGTCGGCGTCAGAACGATCTGCCAATCCCCCCGGCGGGCAGCGGCGATCACCTCGGGCCCGACCGGAACCGTCCACTCGCTGCCGCGCTCGACTGCCCTGTCCCAGGCGCGACGGTTGTAGCGACGAACCTCATCGGAGCCAATTGCATCTCCACCGGTCACGATGTTGCTCCTTGCCAGAGGCGCAGCACCAGCGCCCTGGCCTCGTGTAGCGTGGGAGCGACGTAAGCGGCGCGCGCCGCTACAGCGGGGGATGGCGCTTTTGTGTCCGGCACCATGATCGTGTACATGCCCGCCGCCGCCGCCGCCAGCACGCCGGCCTCCGAATCTTCAAACGCGACACAGCGCGCCGGCTCGACACCCAGCCGCTCCGCCGTCAACAAGTAGATGTCTGGAGCCGGTTTGCCGTGGACGATCTGGTCACCGGTTACGACTGTGGTGAAGCGATGGGCAATCCCGCCGGCGCGCAGGGTGAAGAGCGCCTCGTCGCGAGTGGTCGAGGTTGCCACGGCTTTGGCCAGACCGATTTCATCGATCCAGTCGAGCAACTCCAACAAGCCCGGCTTTTGGGGAATGCCGTTGCGAGAAACATCATCGTGCCAGTGAACCGGCCACAATGCCTGAAACACAGCCATGGGAAAGTCGGGGCCACAGGCCTCTTGCACTAGGCGATAGCCGTCGGGGAAGGTGCGGCCGGTAGTGGCCAACATGGTTTCATCGCTGATCTCATACCCTAGTTCGCGACCGGCGGCCTGCCAGACGCGATGATAAATGCGTTCGGTGTCCAACATCAGGCCGTCCATGTCAAAGATGGCGGCGACAAATTTCTGCTGTGATTGCGCCATATGCTTCCTTCAGAGCCATTGTTTGTAAAAAGAGACCAGGCTGTCGCCTAGTTTTGCCCACAGATAATTGCGGTTGAGATGCAGCCGCGCTGTCGTTATCATCGCCTGTTGTTCAGCCGGCCGCGCCAGCAGATCGACCACAGCTTCGGCAAACTGGGGCGGCGTGGCTGCCGGGTCCACCAGCCGCGCAGCGCCATCGGCTCCGTAGGCCGCCTGCTCCCCCACCGCGCTGGCGACCACAGGGACACCGTTGAGCAGCGTCGTCGCCAGCCGGACGCTACATTTGGCCTGCTGAAGCGGGACTGGCAGGGCCGGGAAGATCGCACAGGTTGCCAAGGAATAGAGCTCTGTCTGCTGGTCACCCCGCACAAAGCCCAGCCACTCCACCTGGTGAGCAGCCGTTGGGCTGGCCTGTTCCACTGCCTCCTGATAGACTCGCTCGCGCCCTGGGTGCAGCGGCGCCCCTGCCACAACCAGACGCACATCCGGACGGCGCTCGTACAACGACCGCCAGAACTCGCCCAGCCAGACCGGCTCTACCTCGACAAAACGGGTGTAAAAGAGGACACGAGTTATAGATTGTGTGTTGCGTGATCCGCTATTCGTAACTCGTGATTCGTAATTCGTATCTCGTATCTCGTATCCTGAATCCTGAATCCCGTTTGGCAGATAGAGCACAGGCGTTTGCGGTGTGTATCTCTGCGCCCGCTCGACCAGCCAGCGGCTGGCCGCGGTGATGCCGTCGGCGTGGCGGATGCCCCATTCCTCTTGCCAGGCCAGAAAGCGTGCCACCGGCCACGCATAGCGGTTGATCGGCGCCCACGCCTGCTCCCAATCGTCGATGTCCAGCAGGATCATCGGGCGGGGAGATCGGAGACTAGAGACGGGAGACTGGGGATTGATCCGCTCCCCAGTCTCTAGTCTCCGTCTCTGCCAGAGCCACCATTGAACGAGGCCGGCGTGGGCGCGGGGTTTGACCACGTGGACAATGTCTGGGCGGAAGTCGCCCAGGTAGTGTAACATCCGGCGGATTGTAGGAAAGACGCCGCCCTGTATCTGCACCTGAACGACTTCAACGCCGCCATCGTTCCAGTTCTTGCCGGCATCGCCGGGTGTATCCCAGGGAGGAATCACAAGCGAGACCACGTGGCCGCGCTGGGCCAGGTGGCGGGCAAGCGGCAAGGTGCGCGCCCAAACCGTTGTCTTCTGGCCAAGACCAAAAGGTGCGACAAAAGCGATGCGAGCAGTGGTAGAGGTCATGGTATGGCGCTGCCCCTACTCTGTCGTAATGCTCAGCGGCCAGTCCGCCAGCGTCTGTTGCAGGTGGGCCAATGTCTCGTCTTCCAGCGGCTGAGGATAGACCAGCCCAAAACGTTGCACTAGCTGAGGGGCGTACCAGCGGTAGATCACCACGAGCGCAACTGCACAGCCAATCCACGCTTCGGCGCTGATTTCGGGCAGGAGGAGCGTTTTTTGCAGAGCAGTGCGCTGGCTTTGGCTCAGATAGCTATTGAGGTGCGTCGTCGCCACCGGCCAGCGGATGCCGTTGAGCGCCAGCATTAGTTCGGTAACGGTGAAACGCACCTGCGCCACCAGTTGGTCTGCCAGCAAGTATTCATGACGCAACAGCAGGTCGGGTAGACGCCGCAGGTATCGCCAAAAATCGCCCAGAAGCGACTCCACATGGGCCGGGTCGGGTGGCTGGAGCGGGTCGGGCCAGCGCGGCCCTGGAGCGGTGCGTTGGTGCGTGCTGCTGTTCATCATAAAACAGGATTATAGCACAAAAAGAAGTGTGGTATAATGCCAACGATAGTAGAGGGTGCGTCCAGGCTTGGGGGCGAGAATTTGGCGCCACAAGCATTCCGGGAAAGGGCCAGCACCAGTCTGCCTGACCGATGCGTCTCCGGCCCTTTCCCGGAATGCGGGTTCCAGCGGGTAAGATGGCATCTCGCCCTACTCGCCCCAAATTTCGGATGCACCCGATAGCAGAGAAGCAAGGCTTTTCTGGACAGCCCAAAGCTCACCATGCTGGAAAAGGGGAATGATTGTGCGCAAGTCTCTGCGTTGGCTCCTGCTCTTGAGCTTGATCCCATTGATCCTGGCCGGCTGTACGCGCAATCGACCGGCGCCGGAGCCGACGGCGACAGTCGAACTGCCGGCCGAACCGGTCAGCGCACCGGTGGAAGGCGCCGACCCGGCGGTAGAACAGGCCCCTCCCACGGCAACCGCGGAAAGCGAGGAGACGCCAACACCGACAGCCACAAGTACCACAGAGACCTTTGAATACCGGGTCTCGCCAGGTGATACGCTCTTCTCGATTGCCGACAAATTCGAAACCGATGTGGACACGGTGCGCCGGCTGAATTTCCTCATCGACGACAACATCATCGTCGGGCAGATCATCCAGGTGCCCTATCGAGAGGGTATGACCGCAGAGGGCGCCCCGACACCTACGCCGGCACCCTTCCGCTACACCGTCGCCCCGGGCGATACGCTGAGCAGCATTGCCCGCCAGTTCGAGGTCAATACAGTCGCCATCATCGAAGCCAACGGTCTACTCGACCCCAACAACCTCATCGTCGGCCAGGAGATTCTCATCCCTGGCTATCAACCCCCCGCCGTTGGGGGCGGCGGCCAAGCTGCGAGCGGCCCGACTGCTGGCGCCGGCACCCCCGCAGCCGGTGGCGGCGAGGTGATTCACGTCGTCCAGCAGGGGGAAGGGCTGTTGCAGATCGCCCAGCGGTACGGCGTCGACGAGGCAACCATTGCCCAGGCCAATAACATCACCGACCGCAATGTGCTGCAAGTAGGTCAGCGGCTCGTGATTCCTGGCTTGACGCGCCAGGACGCGGCTCGTTTGCAGGGTACGGTGCATGTGGTTCAGGCAGGCGAAAGTCTCCTCAATATCGCCCAGCGCTATGGCGTTTCAGTGGACGCAATCCTTGAACTCAACAACATCACCAACCCAAATCAGATCTATGTGGGGCAGGAGTTGATCATCCCATCCGGGCAGTAAAGGTGCGTTGCACACGCAGTGTGCGATGCACCTCAGCACCGGTTACGAACACAGGTGCAACGCACTGCATCACCGGTGGTCTAGCTGGCTTTTCTGCCACTTCCATTTCTTAGACAACGAAAGCGAACAGTATGAGTTGGCAGCGCTATCTTGACGAGAATCAAAGCCGTTTCCTCGACGAACTCATTGACTTTCTCAGAATCCCCAGCATCTCCAGCCTGCCGGAACATGCCGGTGATGTACAGCGGGCGGCCGAGTGGGTAGCGGCGCGCATGGATCGGGCCGGTATCGAAGGAGTGCGCATTATGCCCACGGGCGGCCATCCCGTTGTCTACGGCGAGTGGTTTCATGCGCCCGGCAAACCCACGGTTATGATCTACGGCCATTTTGACGTGCAACCCGTGGACCCCATCGACGAGTGGGAAAGCCCGCCCTTTGAGCCGGTGGTCAAAGAGGGCCGCATCTATGCGCGCGGCTCGAATGATGACAAGGGCAACATGCTGCTCCCTATCCTCGCCGTGGAAGCGCTTTTACAGACCGAGGGCAAGTTGCCCATCAACGTCAAGTTCTTCTTTGAAGGCCAGGAGGAGATCGGCAGCCCAACGTTGCCCAACTTTATCACCGCAAACCAGGATCTCTTTGCCTGTGACATGGTGGTCAGTTCGGATGGCTCGCAGTACAGTGAGGATGAGCCGGCGCTATTGGTGGGGCTGCGGGGGCTTGCTGCGCTTCAGATCGATGTGCGCGGGCCGGCCTATGACCTCCATTCGGGGATGTACGGCGGCGCCGTGCAGAACCCCATCCACGCACTGGTGCGGCTGCTCGATTCCATGCGCGGGGCCGATGGCCGCATCCTGGTGGAGGGCTTTTATGACCGGGTGCGCCCGCTGTCCCCCGGCGAGCGCGAGCAGATCGCGGCTGTGCCGTTTGATGAAGCCGAATACAAAGAGCAGATCGGTATCGACGGAATTTTTGGCGAACCCGGATACACAACCCGTGAACGCACCTGGGCGCGCCCGACATTGGAGTTAAACGGTATCTGGGGCGGCTTCCAGGGCGCCGGCACCAAGACCGTCCTGCCCGCCGAGGCTCACGCCAAGATCACCTGCCGGCTTGTGGCCGACCAAGACCCGGCGGAGATCGGCGAGTTGATCGCCGACCATGTGGAAAAGCACAGGCCACCGGGTGTGCAGGTGACAGTGCATCGTTTGCCCAACGCGGCATCCCCCTATCTGATGCCGGCCGACCACCCGGGCAATGGGGCGGCGCGTGATGTGCTGGTGGAGATGTATGGCAAGGAGCCGTACTACGTCCGCTCCGGTGGCAGTATCCCGGTCTGCACGCTCTTTCTCAACACGCTGGGGGTCTACACGGTCAACTTTGCCTTTGCGCTCAACGACGAGAAGCAACATTCACCCAACGAATTCTTCCGCCTGAGCAGCTTTGAGAAAGGGCAAGGTGCTTACTGTAAACTGCTCCACCGGCTGGGGCAGTAAAGTCGAGCAAACTTGTCGGCAGCGATGACCAGGACGGTACGCCTACGACTGCTTGAACGCCACGAGGCGCGTTTGCGACGTGTCCTTGAGCAGCGGCAAAAGACGAGCAACCGCTACACCTGGGCGCGGCTCGTGATCTTCTTTGGCGGGTTGGCAGCAAGCCTCACACTCTTTTTTACAGCCGGGTCCTGGCTCTTCTGGTCTGCCCTGGCCGCGGCTGTGCTGCTCTTTGGGTTGGTTGTGGCGTTGCACCAGCGAGTCGAAGCCAGCGCCCAGCGCTTTACCCAGCTCCATCAATTTACACACGACCAACTTGCCCGCGCCAGGGTTGATTGGGCCGAGCTTCCAGCCGCGCGCGCCAACGATCCGCGCTACGAACACCCCTTCGAGGCTGACCTCGACCTGGTGGGCGACCGCTCGCTGCATCGCCTGCTCGATACCGCGGCGTCGCTGCGTGGGAGCGAACGGCTGCGCGCCTGGCTCACCGAGACGACACCCGACCTCGCCACAACCTTACGCCGCCAACAGCTTGTACAAGAGCTGCTCCCGCTCACCCTGCTCCGTCACAAGTTGGCCGTCGATGGCCGCTTCCTGGTTGAAAACGATGCAGGATGGGAAGAGACCAAACTGCTGGCATGGCTGCAACACGGCCGATCAACGGCGCGCATAGGTCGGTGGCTACTGTTGTTGAGCGGATTGGCGGCGCTCAACATTGGCCTGTTTAGCGCAAGTCAGATGACCGGGGCGCCGCCGTTCTGGCAATACACCCTGGCGATCTACGCCTTGCTCTATCTGGTCCACGCCCGAACCATTGGCGGCGCCTTCTCTGAAGCGTCCAGAATGCGTGATGACTTGCAACGGCTACTGGGGCTCTTTCGCCATCTCGAATGCTTTCAGTTCACCCATTCACCGGCTCTCAAGGAGCTTTGTGCGCCACTTCAGACAGAAGAGTTGCGGCCCACGCATGCTTTGCGCGGGATTGTGCGCATCGTGGCAGCCACGGGGGTGCAGGGCAATCCCTTTGTGGCATTGGCGCTCAACGCCGTAGCGCCGTGGGGGTTCTTCTTTGCCTGGCGGCTAGAAGCGCACAAGCAACGGCTGGCGGCCCATCTACCCGCGTGGTTGGAGTGCTGGCATGAGCTGGAGGCGCTGAGCTCCCTGGCCAATGCCGCCTATCTCAACCCGGAGTACACATTCCCTGCGCTACGCAGCGCGACTGTAGCACCAGTCTTTTGTATGAAACAGGTGGGGCATCCATTGCTGCCGGGAGAGACAAAGGTGCGCAATGATTTCACCTTTGCTCACCTGGGCGAAGTGATTATCCTCACTGGCTCGAACATGGCGGGCAAGAGCACCTTTCTCAAGGCGCTGGGTCTCAGCCTGGCCCTAGCTGTGGCGGGTGGCGCCGTGGACGCCACCCGCATGGAAACGACGCTTTTCCGTCTCTTCACCTGCATCAAGGTGAGCGACTCGGTGACAAGTGGGATTTCGTACTTCTACGCCGAAGTGCGCCGGCTCAAGGCGCTGCTGGATGCGCTGGAAGTGGATCATCCACGGCCGCTCTTTTTCGCGATCGACGAGATCTTCCGCGGCACCAACAACCGCGAGCGCCTCCTCGGTAGCCAGGCTTATATCAAGCGATTGGCAGGCCAGTGCGGCGTCGGTCTGATCGCTACGCATGATCTAGAACTGGTCAAACTGGCGGATGCATCGCCACAGATCACCAATTACCACTTTCGTGACGAGATCGCGGGCGGTCAAATGTACTTCGACTATCACTTACGGCCCGGCCCCAGCCCCACTACCAATGCGCTAAAGATCATGCGCAGCGCGGGTCTGCCAGTTCCCGATGGGCAGCATGAAGGGTAGATTAAAGTATCCGCTTTTTCTGGCTCATTTATTTCGTCAAGTTGGAGAAACCAAGTCATGGCAGACCAAGTCCTGCTTATCTCGGTGGATGAACTGTATGGCGACCCCGGTCTAGATGAAAAGGCTATCGAAGCGGCGCTCAACCGTAGTTTGAACCCCCGCCCGCCAACCCTGCTCTACGACAAGATGGGGGGGCTGGGGCTTGGTCCGCAACATCAGGTGCTCGATATCGGCAGCCGGGATGCTCGCCATGCCTGCGAGCTGGCGCAGCGTTATGGCTGTCACGTGCTGGGCGTCGAGCCGGTGGCGCACAATCTTCAACTGGCCGAACGGCTGATCGCCGAGCGCAAACTCGGCGACCTTGTCCAATCGCAGCCTGGTTCCATCGAAGCAATCCCAGCCGCAGCCAGCAGCTTTGATTTTATCTGGTGCCGGGACATGCTCAACCACGTGCCCAACCTGGCGGCAGGCCTCGCCGAGTGCGCCCGCGTCCTCAAACCGGGTGACTGGATGCTCGTCTACCAGACCTTTGCCACCGATCAGCTGGAGCCAGGCGAGGCCGCACGTCTCTACCCGGCATTGGCCGTCGTGCCAGCCAATATGGCGCCCGCCCATTTCGAAGCCTGTGCGACCGGCGCAGGCTTTGCCATCCGTGAACGGGATGTCATCGGCAGCGAGTGGCGCGAATGGTGGGAAGAAGAGGGCGACCACACGACGGCCAAACAGTTGTTGACCATTGCGCGCCTGCGGCGTGGCCGGGAGAGGCTGCTGCGCGAACTGGGGCCGGTCAACTATACTGCCGAACTGGCGAACTGCCACTGGGGTGTCTATCAGATGTTGGGAAAGCTCGAACCCGTCTGCTACGTACTACAAAATGGAGGATAACAGGGAACGGCAAGCCCGGTATGGTGCGATCTACCTGCATCCTCGCCGGCACTGAGATGCAGCGCACACTGCGTCTACAACGCACCAGTAGCGTGTAGTTGAAATTTTGATAAACGCAGCGCGCCCCTGGGCGCGCCCGCCGCAAAACTTTGATAACACCCTACTAAGGGTCTGTTGACATTTCAGTCTAAGCCAGAGGTGCAACGCACTTTGCCAAGTGCATCGCACCAGCGTGCACCCGCCAAATGTCAATAGCCCCTAATGTATCCCCAATTCGACTCTTCTAACACGCTCAAGGCCATCCAGGTGGCAGGATTGGGTTGGCGGGCAGCGGGTCGAGAAAGACACTCTGCGAGAGGTCCAGACAGTCGGGGTTGTTATGTCCCCAGTAGTCATCGCGCCCGTAATCCAACTCCGAGGGATACCAGGGCAAGGGGCCTGAATACATCAGGTCGCTGCTGCTGTCTCCCACGTGCCCTTGTAAGACATGGCGGGCGGCGCACGTCGGCGCCGCCCCCAGGGTGTGGAAGATCTCGTGGAGCATCGAAAACTCCAGATAATCCGGCGGCGCAGCGGGCGAAGAGGCAAACTGCGTGTCACTACACGACACCGTCTCGTTGGGGAGACCCTGGAGGTAGAGGACCGCGGCATTGCCGATCAGAGCCGGCGGCCAGGCTGCGCCACCACAGGCGGTGTTGCTCGTACCATCATAGTAAACGGCATAGAGTTTGTTCGGCTCGTTGAACCCGGCAGCGTGGATGCTGCTTTCGACCTGGTCGCGCACAAAGGCGCCATAACCGGCAAGCGCCGCGTCAGTCTGGGAAAGGCGGTGGAAAGTAATATCGAGTGTGCTCTGATAGGTATCAAAGCGAAGCCGTGTGCCGCCGGTCTGTTCGGCCAACCAGTTTTGAAAGGAGAGCACCGAGTTCGCCAGCGAACCGTCGAGATCGAGCTGGCGATCCGCGCCATCGCTGGGCACAACATACATCACATGGACCTGGTAGCCGCTCACATCGTCTGGCCGGTTCACGGTAGCACGCCCTGGCGCCGGGGTCTCCGTCATTTGGGTGACCAGGGGCAGGTAGAGTTGGAAGGTCGTACCCGGTGTCTGGGATTGGCCAGTACTGGCAGCTAAAACTTCCTCTAGCAGTTCCGCGCTCTGGGTGTCACGCATTCGCCAGGTTTGTGAAACAAATGTCGGTTGCGTGTAGGAGCTCCCTGGCTGGAGTGTCTGATAGAAGACCTCCTCGCATCTAGGGTTAACCCAGAAGATGGAAACTGGCCGGTTTCTCAGGTTGGTAAAGGTGACTGTTGTCGCACCGGCGGCTTCAACAGAACAATCTTCCAGCTTAGCAACAACGGAGGCTGTTGAAGCCGTCATTGCGGTTGCGGCGATGACCATGCTCAGCACAGCCACCAGCCATAAGAGGTGCGGATACAAACGCATACAGCCAGCTCACACAGTCATCACGAACCCGCGCCGGTGCCACCAGATGAACCGGCGGCGAAGCACCACTATATATCACAGGCGCCCGTCCGGCGCAAATCCAAAAGCGGTTCGCGGAGCACGCAGAGGAGACGCAGAGAGCACAGAGGATTTTCCCTGTGTTCTCTGTGAACCGCTTTTTGTCCTTTGCATACGCTAAATCTTTGCCAGCGCCTGGCGCAGATCGGCGATCAGGTCATCGGTCTCTTCCACACCAAGACAGAGACGCACCAGTTCGTCACGGATGCCCAGCGCGGCGCGCTCCTCCGGTGGCACGTTGGCATAGCCCATAAGCGCCAGCGGGCTGACCATTGTCTCCACGCCGCCCAGGCTGGGACCGATGGTAGGAATCGTGAGGGCGTCGAGAAAGCGGTGGGTGCGCGTTGCGTCACCGTCGATTTCAAAGCTGACCACGCCGCCAAAACCGCGCATGGTCGCCGTAGCTAGTTTGTGGTCACGATGGCCTTCCAGACCTGGATACCAGACCTGGCGCACCTGGGGCTGATCGGCCAAAAAGCGAGCCACGGCAAGCCCACTAGCGTTCTGCCGCGCCACCCGCAGCGCCAATGTTTTCATGCCCCGCAGGATCAAATAGGCCGCGTGGGGATCGACAATGTAGCCGAGGAGGCTGTGCGCCTGGCGCAGCCGCGTCGTCAGGTCCGTACGCCCGACGATGGCACCGGCCATGACGTCGTTGTGTCCGGCCAGATATTTGGTCACACTGTGGATGACCAGGTCCACGCCGTACTCTAACGCCCGCAGATTGATGGGTGTGGCAAAGGTTGTATCGACCACCGTCAGAATTCGGTGACGCCGGGCGATTGCCACTAGCCGCTCAAGGTCGATACAGTGGTTGAAAGGATTGGTCGGTGACTCGCAAAAAATGAGCCGCGTATTGGGCCGGATAGCAGCCTCGATGGCAGCATAGTCGCCATGCGGCACGATTGAGCATTCGATACCATAGCGCGGCAGGAAATTGCGGCAAAAGACCAACGTATGGTAATAACTCTCGTCAGCCAAAATCAGATGGTCTCCGGCGCTGAGCAAAAGGAGGAGCGTTGCCGTCACCGCCGCCATGCCGCTGCCGACCAGTACGGTATCTTCGGCGCCTTCCAGCGCGGCGAGTTTGGCTTCGACAGCGCGCACGGTGGGGTTCCCGTAGCGGCCATACTCTTCGCGCTCCGGCTCATCCCAGAACATGTGCTCTTCGGTATAATTGACCAGAGCCTCGCTATCGGCAAACGTATAGACCGCCGTCTGCACAATGGGCACGGTCAGGCTGTTATGGGCGCGGAAACGGCGCTCGCCGGCATGGATTGCGGCCGTTCCCAGCGCCGACGAGTGAGGCTGTGCATTAGCTTCAGATGTCATGTTTCGTTTGTCGTCCAAAGAAAAGAAAGCGCCCCAACCAATCAAGCTGTTAGAGATTGGATGCTGTTAACATTGCATCCTGTCCACCGGTGCGACGCACTGCTGGATAGGGGTACTGCAAACGCAGGCGCCGCACACGGGGTATTGAGCCACCAGACAAGGAAACAGGTAGATAGGCGCCTAGGGGTCATTCCCTGTCTTCCTATCTACCTGTTTCCCTGACTACTGTGGCAGAGGCGCTGTGTCTGACGGTTGATTCTACCCCTTGCCCTGAGCTTTGGCGGCGGCGCGCGCCTTGGCGGCAGCGATGCGTTCCTGGGCCGCGGCGCTCAGCTTCGGCGTAGCGGGGGACGCAGGCGGCTCCTCGGCAGGGGCTGGCTCGACGGGCGCGGGCGCAGCCTCACCACCGGCCGCGGCAAGTTTGGCCGCGGCCCGCGCTTTGGCGGCGGCGATACGCTCGGCAGCAGCGCTGCTCAGGTTGGCGACCGGGGCAGCCGTTGATTTTTCCGCACCACTTTGGTCACCGTTGGCCTTGGCCGCGGCCCGCGCTTTGGCGGCGGCGATACGCTCGGCAGCAGCGCTGCTCAGGTTGCCGGGCGCCGCCGGCTCTTTAGCTATAGCCGGTGCAGCCGCGGGCTTGGCCGCGGCATGTGTGCTCTTCTCCGGCTGGAGGATACCGGCCAGGTCCTGCAACAGGCGCCAGTTGTTCAGGCGATCCTGTTGGGCGGCTAACAACATCTCGCTGGGATTACCGTCCTTGTCAAAGTGTTTCTCGAAGCGCCCTTCGCCGCGCGCAAAGTCGATAAAGGTAAAGGGCTTCTTAGTCTTGGGGTCCACATACCAATCGTCGTTGACGGCAGGGTTACCCTTGAGGTCGAGCCGTTCGCGGATCGTGCGCCCTTTGCGAGGGTCGTAGACCAACAGGGGGAAAGCACGGCTGTCTACTGCGGCGCGTGCGCGTTGGGCGGCTTCGTGGTCGCCTACGCCGTGTTCGGGCTGGCAGGTTGTAAAGACGCTGATGATGGCCGGACCCGGGTATTCGTTGGCATCCAGCACCGCCCGGTAGAAGTGATTCATGTGGGCGGCGGTCGTCTGCGCCACATAGACGTTGGGGTGCATCATGGCAATCTGGGCGATCTCTTTGCGCGCTTCGGATTTGCCAAGCTCTTCTTTGCCAAAGGGGCTCATCTTGGTGCCCTGGCCCTGGAAGCTGCCGGTCGAAGCCTGCCCGCCGGTGTTGGAATAGACCTGGGTGTCCAACAGCAGCACCTTGATGTCCATCCCGCTGGCAAACATGCGGCTGAGGGCGCCAAAACCGATATCAAGCATCGCGCCGTCGCCGCCGATCACCCAGAGCCGCTTCTTCTCCCACCCCATCTGATCCCACCGGGCGCGCACGCCCATGGCGTCGGTAGGGCCATTCTCGAAGAGCGAATTGGTCCACGAAACGCCCCATGGGTTGTAGGGGTAGGTGCTGCCGTAGACCGTCGTACAGCCGGTGGAGTTGACGATGCCGATATTCTCTTTGCCTACTTGGAAGGCGGTGGCGGCCAGCCACATGCGCAGCGCGGTTGCTTCGCCACACCCGGCGCACGAACCGGCGCCGCCGACATAGAGCAGGCTGCGGTCGGCCAGCATCATATCTACCAACACGCGTTCGTTGATAAAGCGATCCGGCGTGGGCGGCAGGCTGCGGAAGAAGTCAAAGGCCTGGCGGTATTGGGGGACGGTCTTCTCCTCTTTCTGGATCATCTTGAGCGCGTTGTAGCCCAAGTCGGCGCAGACTTGGACACACTCGGCGCACCCTTTGCATTTGGTCGGGTCGATAAAGATGCCAAACTTGCCACCCGAACCGGGTTCCTTCTTCTCCGGCACACTATAAAACTTGTTGGTGACCGCCCACTGGCGGCTCAACCAATCGCGCTCCTCTTCGGATGTCTGGGCCAAGGCCAGTTCGAGCACCGACCCCTCCGTCACTTTGCCCAGGATGGCGGTGTCGGGGCACTCGGTCACGCAGGTCATACAGCCGACACAGTTGTCCTGGTAGAACTCGGGAATTTCGGGGGCAATGTAGGAAAAATCGCGATAGGCGCCGGTGCCCGCCGGGATGAGCGAACGGGCCACGCTGATATCGGCGACCAGGTCATCGTCCTGGCCGGCTTCGTAGGCGCTGACGATGCGGGCATTGAAATCGGCGATATAGGCATCGAGATCGAGCTCGAAGAGGGCGCCGGGGATGTCACAGGCTTCCGCACCATTGGAGCCGCCATTGGTATGGCCATTAGCATGACCGTTGGTGTGACCATTTGTCGCGACGTGCTGTTCAACTGGCTCGTCGTCGATCAAGAAAATCGGACTTGCAGCCATCGATGGTTCTCCTTTTCTTGTTACCCGGCGACCGTTGCCAATTCGGCCTCAGAAAGCACGCCGACCGGTTTTTTGTGCCCATTCTCCTGTTGTACTACCACCAGACTGTGGAGACCATGCTCGGCCAGCCTTTTGCGGGCCTCCTCCAAATGTTCGGTGGGGGTGGCTGTCAGTACATCGCGGCGCATGATCTGGGCTGAGGAGAGTTCGGCAAAGGGCTTGTGCTCGCCGTTACCGCCGTTCTCGGAACGGGCGCGCTCGACGTCGCTGCTGCTGACCAGCCCTTGCAGGTTGCCCTCGTTGTCGATAACGACCACCGTGCGGACACCGTGCGTCTCCATCGCCTGGGCGATCTTGGTGACAGGGGTAGTCAACCGGCACGCATAAACCGGGCTGCGCATGACATCCTGCACCAGTTTGCCGTTGGTCTCTGTCCCGTTGGCGGTTACACCGTTGGTTTCGGCGTGCATCTTCTCAGTCGAGTGGATAATCTCACGCGGAATCTCCAACACCTCGGTAAAGCCGCGGCGTACACAGGTCAGGTTATCCTGGACGACCCGCTCCCCACGCTTGCCAAAGTATTTGCGCAGGCTCTTCTCGACACCGGCCATCAACTCCTGTTCGCCGATGTGACGCCGTTCGAGGAACGGGGTGGCCTTCAAAAAGACGCCCAGCAAGACGATGCCCTGCATACGTACTTGCAGGTCGGGTACCGAGGCCACCGTCCGCGCAATCGCCGCCGCATCGAGGTAGAGCACCCGGATGTCGCGTTCGCGGATGATGCGCCGTGCATAGGCGGGGATATTGTCCCACACTTGTTGCGGATCGCTATAACTCGACTGGACAAAGACCGTGCCGCCCGGTTGCAAACCGGCGAGCGGATTGCCCGAGTTGAAGGCGTTGACATCGTTGAGCGGCACAAACTCGACAAAGTTCATCTCGCAGTGGGTGCGGATGGGTTGGTCGGCCACAGTCAGATAATAGGTGGTGGGCAACCCTTTCTTTTCCGACCCATACTTGGGGTAGGCCTGGACAAAGAGGTCGAAGAGGTCGCCGACGATGGTGGCGATGACCTTGTTGGTGGTGACTGAGCCGTACCCACCGACCGAATGGCCGCGCATGGAGAAGGCGCCCTTGGGCCGCACATCGGGGTCGAAGTTGTTTTTCAACGCCAGTTCGTGTTGGATACCGAGGACAAAATAGCGGCGCCCCTCGGCGATCATGTTCTCGGCTGTGGCAATAAAATCACCTGGGCGCACATCGCGGCTGCCCAGGCCGGCTGAGCCGCTGTAAATCACCGGCAAACGCTCCATCTGCGGATAACCCTCGGTGCCAACCAATGCATCGGCAAAAGCCGCTTTGATCTCCGCCGTCAGCGGGTTGCTCTGCCCCATGGGGTTGTCCATGCGCTCGATGACGGTAAAGGCTTTGGTGTTGCGCAGGCACTCCACCAATTCCGGGCCGGGGAAGGGGCGGAAGCTGGTGACATGGACGACGCCGACCTTCCAGCCGCGCTGTTCGCGCAGATAGTCACAGGTCACCTCGGCGGTTTCGGCCATCCCCCCCATGCAGACGATGGCGTATTCGGCATCCTCCATCCGGTAGGGCTCGACCAGGTCGTAGCGGCGCCCGGTCAGTTCGTAGAATTCATCCATTGCCGCTTTCAAGGCCGGCTTGACGCGGTCGTAGAAATAGCGCTGGGCGACCTTGCCCTTCATATAGCTGTCCTGATTCTGCACTACGCCAGACATCATGGGCTTGTCCGGGTTCATCAGGTTGAGCAGCTTCTCTTCGGGCTTGCCCACAAACTCCTTCATCAATTCGGGTTCGAGCAAGCGTACATTTTCCACCGTATGCGTGGTGAGGAAGCCATCCTGAGCACTCAGGAAAGGCGTCTGACTGTCTTCCGCGGCACGGCGGGCGATAAGGGCCATATCGCCGGCGCCCTGGGCATTCTTAGCGATGACGATGCCCCACCCGGTGTCGGCCACGCCCATGATGTCATCGTGGCCGGCATGTACATTGAGACCCTGGCTGGTAAGGGCGCGGGCGCCAATGTGAAAGACGATGGGCAATCGCTTGCCAGAGATGACGTAGAGCACCTCTTTCATCAAGATCAAGCCCTGGCCCGACGTAAAGTTAGTGACACGCCCACCGGCCACCGCAAAACCTTCGGCGGCTGAAGCAGAAGAGTGCTCGCTCTCCGGCTCCATAAAGATCAGCGGGTCTCCCCACAAGTTGGTATTGCCGTTAGCAACGGCCAGCGCGTAGTGCTGCCCCATTACCGTCGATGAGGTAATGGGATAAGCACATGCGCCCTGGGTGATGTTGGTCTCTACCCAGGCGACCGTCCCGCTGCCATCGTCGGTCGTGGGAATACCCGGATAGCGGACGGCGCCAGGGGGCTTGCCATTCTCACTCATTCTATATACCTCCAGATACGGATAACCTCAGTGTTTACGCATCGACTTGATAGCAATTTCCGAGCCTGCACTGGCAAAGAGGAAGCGCACCAGCAACTCCACGCACGTTTTCGGTGTCGTTTTTCAATTGACCAGCTGACCGGTGAAAGCCGTTGCGGAGGTTGATAGGCGGGAGCTCTAGTCCGCAGCCGGCCAAAATTTAGTATGTGCCGTCGATCTACAGCCGCATATGAACAGTATAACGGAAAAGTTGCAAAAAGGGAAGAATATTACATAGCACAATTTTCATAATTTGAGTCTGCTTCACCGCATTGGTATAATGGGTCAGCTATCGACATCCTCGCCGCGGGTTCGAGCCCCGCCTGGGCGCCCTGAGCGCCTGGAAGGTGAGAAGCAAAGGAGGACAGATGCGCACCCACCAAAGCAAGACCGTGCGCCCGGCCCGGCGCCACCCCACCCGATGGTTACTGGCCTGGTTCGTAGGCGGCCCAATCGCTTGATCGCGCGCCCGGTTGGCTTTTCCGCTCTTGTGGCCAAGGCCATTTTGCCGAATACAAGCACTCAGCGCCTCCGTAGACTTGTTAATCCAGCAGCAACCGTTTCCCGTTCAGCATGATAAAACGGAGAATTTATCAGAGTGGGATGAGTTAAAGCAACTTCTGGCGATGAATGCTGCCAAAATCCCACTCTGGTTCCATATGACACATAGGAGACTTTTATCGATGGTAGCACCAGCCAAGACACGGGCAAAAAGCAAGAGCAAGAGCAAGAACAATTCAACGATTTCAATCGACGCCTCGATCCCCTCTTCGGCGGCAGCGGATGAGTTTGCACCAGGCGTGCTTCCCACCGAAAAATTACTGGAAATGTACCAGATGATGTTCTTGATTCGCCGCGTGGAAGAGTCGTTGCTGGATCTGGCTGAAAAGGGTGAGATCGGTGGCGCCATGCACACGGCTATCGGCCACGAAGCAAACGCCGTCGGCGCCGCGGCCGCCCTCCGCCCCGATGATTATGTTACCTGCACCTATCGCGGCCACCATCACTCGCTCGCCCGCGGGATGGACCCTGTGCGCGCCATCGCCGAGGTATTGGGGCGCGCCGGTGGCTTTGCCAAGGGCAAAGGCGGTTCCATGCACTTTATTGATCCCTCCCTGGGGCTCATGGGCGCCAACGGCATTGTCGCCGCTCACGTGCCCCACGCTGTCGGGATGGCGCTGGCCTGCAAGATGCGGGGCGAGGAACGCATCGCGGTCACCTTTTTTGGCGACGGCGCCATCTACCAGGGAGTCATGCACGAGACATTCAACATGGCGGCCAAGTGGAAGCTGCCGGTGCTCTTTTACTGCGAAAACAATCGCTACTCCGAGATGACACCCATTTCACGCACCTCTTCGGCCGAATCACTCTACAAGTTCGTCCAGGCATATGGCATGCACAGCGTCCAGATCGACGGCAACGATGTCGAGGTCGTCTACCAGGCTGTCAGCGAAGCAGCCAAGCGCGCCCGCGACGGCGAGGGCCCTGTCTTTATCGAAGGGCTCACCTACCGGCTAGCCGGCCACATGGCTAAAGACCTGGAAACCTACCGCAGCAAAGAGGAAATTGAAGCGCAACGGCAGCACGAGCCACTGGTCATCCTCGAACAAAAGCTCATCGAGCGCGACGCCAGCAAAGAGACGCTAGAACAGATCCGCACCGAGGTAGAGGAAGAAGTGGCCCAGGCCGTCGAAGCTGCCCTCAACAGCCCCTGGCCGGATGTAGCCGAGGCCTATACGGATGTGTATGCCGTGTAAAGCAAATTACCGATTACCCATCAAGACCCTTTCAATCGGGAATCGGTAACTGGTAATCGGTAATTTGTAATGAGTGGCTGCTCGTAAAAAACTGTTTTCATATAGAAAGCTTTGGTCTAGAACCCACAATGCGAACAACAACCTATATCCAGGCCGTCAACGAGGCCATGAAAGACGAAATGCGCCGCGATGCGAGCGTGTTTATCATGGGGGAAGATATTGCCTATTACGGTGGTCTCTTCCGCGTCACCCGCAACTTGATGAACGAATTTGGCGCCTTCAATGACTCACCCGATGGCCGCCTGGTCGATACTCCTATCAGCGAACAGGGGTTCATGGGCATGGCCGTCGGCGCCGCTTTGGTCGGGATGCGCCCAATTGTCGAATTGATGTATATGGATTTCTTTCTGGTCTGCGCCGACCAGATCTTCAACCAGGCAGCAAAAATGCACTATATGACCGGTGGCCTGGTCCACGTGCCGATGGTTATCCGCGGTCAACAGGGCGGTGGTAAGCAGTATGGGTCGCAACATAGCCAGGCGGTCGAGAG
>QEUW01000051.1 GCA_003577005.1 Chloroflexota bacterium
GCACGCGTCAACCCAAGCAGACCCGCCTTGGAGGCCGCGTACGCGGTCTGCCCGGCCAGCGTCGCCTGCGCCAATACCGACGAGACATTGACAATGGCCCCACCCCGGTCAAGCATGGCCGGGGCGGTATAGCGGCTGCATAGAAAAGTCCCCGTCAAGTTGATGTTGAGGACGTCATACCACATGGCGAGTGGCATCTCCCACAACAGGCCACTGGGGTTGATCCCGGCGTTGTTGACCAGCACATCGATCTGCCCGTACGTAGCCAGCGTGTGCGCCACCATCCGCTCCACCTGGTCCGGTTGGATGATGTCGGCTGCCATAAATGAAGCCTGCCCGCCGGCAGCCACGATGGCTGCTGCGCTCGCTTCGCCCTCTGCTGCCAGGCGATCCACCAAGACGACCGTTGCCCCCTGTTGCGCAAACAACTGGGCCGTGGCCTGGCCGATCCCGCGGCCTGCACCGGTGACGATAGCTACCTGGTTATCAAAGCGCAGCGCCAGTTTGCCCGGCACTGGCTGCCCTTCGAAAATTCGCATAGTCAAGATTGTTCCAGAAAGTAAGCTGAGCACACACCCGTAGTACGTGGTGCGTAACAGGTATTTCCTTTCGACAAAGCACAGTGTAGGGATTATGTGTACTGACACATCAGGTTAGATAGGGTGCTACAGGTGCGATGCACTTGAAAAGTGCGTTGCACCTCCCATTAAGCTCCCTAACCTCATGGGTCAGTAGAATTATGCACTACAAAATACAAAAGACACTTACGCAGTACGCGTTGCGCCCACGCGAGCAGGCGTCTCGTCAACCAGCACATGGCGGGGGACGGTCGGCTCAAGAATCGTAAACAGATGGGCGCCGGGCTGCGCCGTGCCCACAGTCTGGATGCTGGCGATCTTGCCCGCGATAGGGGCTTCAACGATGCCGACCGTCCGGCCAAACAGGTCGCTGACCGTCGCCAACTGCTGCCCCTGGCCGACCTGTTCCCCCAATGCCACCTGGCGCTCAAAGAGCCCACCTACCGGCGCAGTGACCCTGCGTAACGCCCAGCAGCTGAGCGAAGCGGCTGGCAAGCCGGCGCTGCGCTCAGCCAACATCCCCAGGTGCGCCATCACATTTTGGAGGCCCTGGTAATAAAGATGCCACTTCTCTTTGTTGAACGTTGCCTGGCCGCCGACTTCGCCTTCGATAGCCGGGATCCCCATCTCCGCCAATGCGCTGATCAGCCGGCCCGGCAGGAGTGGCAGCGGTACAAGGTCGCTGATTCCAAAGACACATGCCGCCTGGTGAGAGGCTATCCCCACCGCACCTGGCACGTCCACAAATTCCATCCACGGTTCCAATGTGCCGTTCTGGTACCAGCCGTGCAAGGAGACCACCAGATCGCAGCCAGCCAGGATATTGTGGCAAAGGCCATAGGCTACCCGCTCGGAGATCGAGCCGATTGGATTGCCGGGAAAAACCCGGTTCAGGTCGATGTTGTCTACCGGGCTGCGCCGGCTACAGGCGTTGAAGGCCAACACATTGACCACCGGCGCCACAATCAGTGTGCCGGCCATCTCGGCGGGTTCGAGGTCGGCCATCAGCGCGTGGAGTGCCCGTACCCCCTCCAATTCATCGCCATGCACGCCGGCCACGGCTGCCAGGCGCGGCCCCGGTTGGTCGCCGCACATGATCTGCACCGGAATAAAGACCGCGTTGCCATCCGGCAGGATGCCCACTTGACAGTTGAAGCGCTCGACGCGACCGGGGCGATAGCGAAGATCAACTTCTGTCGCATTCATCATGGTTCTCCTGCGATTTCCGGTATTTCCTCCGGCGCCGGCCGGTTTAGGAGCTCGTGCCCGGTTTCGGTGACAAGATATTGGTCCTCCAGGTCGAACCAGCCCCACGGCTCGGCGTGCATCGGTTCGCACGAGATGATCATCCCCGGTTCGAGCACGGTGTGGCAGTCGGGGTGGATCGAGAGGCCGCCGCTGTTGCGCAGCCCGTGCCCGATGCGCCCGACCTGGCGTTCCGGCAACCCGTAGTGCCGTTCGATGCGGGCACAGGCGGCATAGACCTCCGAGCAGCGTACGCCCGGGCGGATCATCTCTTCCATTGAGCGCACGCATTCCCAGTTGATGCGGTAGCTGCGGCGCACGCGATCCGGCGCCGGACCAATGTGCCAGACCCGGTCGATATCGCCACCGTAGCCGCGGTAACTGACGCCGCTGTAACCCCGGCTGACCGTATCACCTATCTGGAAGGCGCGGTCGGTTGCCACCGCATGGTAAAACGAGGAGTTACCCGCCTCCGGGTTGCGGATATCCCACGCGATGACCGGGTCGAAGCTGTAGTCATGGCCGTAGTGCGCGGCAAATACTTCCGCCAGACGCGCCATAAAAGTACGCTCGGTCATGCCGGGCTGCAAAATGTGGGGCACCTGCTCGTATATCCAGTTGGCGGCGACGAGCGCGGTGCGCACCCGCTCGATTTCCAGCGGTGTGTGGATGCTCATCAGTCGCCTGAAGAGCGCTGATCCGTCCACGAGTTGGGCATGAGGTAGCAGCTCGCGCAGCCGCAAAAAGTCGTTGACCGCCAGCCCCAGCGTCATACAGTCCCCCAACTCGAAGCCGAGACGGGCTCCGGTCAGCCCTAATTCGGCAAAGATAAACGGCATCTGCCAGAGCCCCCAGTTCTCGTGGCGCGGCTGTTCGTTGGGGTCGATGCGCTCCACGATGGCGCGGATGTGCGTCACCCAGGTGCTGCGTCGCGTTGTATTGGCGTGTTCGCCGGCTGTGGTGGGTGTCATGTAGAGATAGTCGCCATCCTGTGTGAGGATATACCAGGCGGAGCGCGCCGGGCAGCGGTCGTGCCACTCGTGCGGCGCAGAAAAACTGGTAAACCACTGGCCGATGCCGCTGCTGGTGACGACGAGCGCATCAAGATCGTGCTCGGCCATCAGTGCCCGGGCGCGGGCGACGCGCAACTCATACTCTTCCCGCGGGATGTCGGACGCCAGCGGATAGCCTGGATAGTCGATCCAGTGGTCGTGAAGGTGGGCAAGGGCATGGTAGTCCAATAGATTCATCATTTCTCCCTTGGCGATCTGCTCAAACCTATCTCTGCCTAGTCGTACAACGAGACTTTCCAGAGGTGCGATGCACCTGACAAAGTGTATCGCACCTCTGGCCTGTAGAGCGAAGTCTCGTTGTAGTACTAGACGCCACCCATTAACAACTGACAATTGACAATTGTTAATGCAGTTCCACCATGCCGGTGATCCCGTCCACTGTGATCCACGTGCCATCGGGAATGCGGCGGGTGGCGTCGTGTACACCAACGACAGCTGGTACACCGTACTCGCGTGCGGTGGTTGCGGCGTGTTGGGTGAGCGAACCCTCCTCGAGTACCAGCCCACCCAGCAGGGGAAAGAACGGTGTCCACAGCGGGCCGGCATTCTTCGCCACGAGGATGTCCCCTGGGTCAAGCGCAGGCAAGCTGGACGATGCGACAACCACCCGCGCCCGCCCTTGTTGGCGCCCCGGGCTGGCGGCTTGGCCGTGGATGGGACTGGATGACGCCGCTCCAAGCTCAGTGACCTGGTCAGAGGGCGGGGGCGCGGCCGGCAGGTTGGCATCGGGTATACCGATCAGAGGCGGCGGTTCCAGCGTAGACCAGTGTGCGTGTTGCACCTTGCGGGTGGCGACGGCGCCATCGACTGCAATGGGCGTACGTAAGGCAGCCAGGATTTCCTCAAACCGCAGCCAAAAAACATCGTCCCGCACCGCCAGAACTCCTTGCGTCACCAGCCAGTCGGCAGCCGCCAGCACCGCATAGCGCAGTTGGCTGGTGGCCATCTGGTCGATGTAATGGTTGTGCTCCTCGAGTACGGTCATGGTGCGCTGCGCGGCGCGCAAGTGGCGACGAAACTCGGCCACAGCCTGGAGGTCGGCGCAGGCGGCGCAGATGGCTTCTACTTGAGCGGCAGTCGCGGTTTGGGCGCGGACGCGCACCTGCGCTGGCGCTTCCTCGTTGCTCTCTAAATAGCGTACCACCAGTTGGAGGGCGAGTTCGGGCGCTTCGCGCCACGTCGGTGTGCAGATCGATGACTCGGAGCCAAAGCCACCACCTGTGCGTTCGCCAAAACGAGCCAGCAAGGCTTCAAATTGGGCAAGAAAGCAAGCTGCTTCTGGCAGCCGGGAGAGTTGCGCCAGGAGATCCGGCGGATTTTGCGCCAGCCGCATAGCCACGGCTGGCGAGTCGCGGGCGGTCTGTGCCAGTTCATACAGGTTGTCTATCAGTTGGGTCAGTGGCGTCTCGTCACCGACCAGCAGTTGATTGGCAGCCGCTTCAGCCTCTGACGCAGAGAGCCCGGTGACGGCGGCAAAGGCCTGGTAAAATGCCGGGTGGGGATGAAACGAGCAGAGCGGATGGAGCATCCAGTGACGGCGATAGGCGCCCAACGCATCTTCGAGGTGATGGGCCAATGCAGGGTCGTCGGCTGTGGTTGGGTCAAAGGCTCGTAAACGCTCGGTCGCTTTGATGATCTCTGGCCCCCAAACATCCCAGGTGGTCAAGCCCTGGTCGTGCAACCGGTCACGCACATCATTCCAGGCAGCGCGGCGGACGCGCAAATCACCCGCCGGCAAGTCGAGTGGGATGGGACAGACATAGCTATAACCGTGGACAATCTTCACCTTGCGGTTTCGTTCCACAGCAATCTGCCGGCATACTTCTTCGCGGATACTCTCGATCGCTAAATACGCGTCCACGGCCAGGGGCAGCGGCGGCTGCTGGTTGGTGGCGGGGAGTTCATCCAGCAACCAGGCACAGCGCCGCTCCTCCTCATCCGCCCAGTCAACCGGGAAAGGAGGCAAAGTGGCCAGTTCGGCCGGTAATGCCGTCAGCGGGCGGCTCTGAAGAATCCACACGCGTTGGCCGGCGATAGCCCATTCTACATCCTGGCGCGAGCCGAAGAGCGTCTCGGCCGCCACGGCAAACTGGGCGACCCGCGCCAGCCACGCCGGAGGCAGGCAGGCCGCCCGCTGTCGTTCTGGCGCTGTGGCGATTGGGTGTACTTCGCCTGCTGGACCAACCGCCATCTGCACTGGTTTTTCGGGAATACGGCGACGTTCCACGGTAAAACCCTGGCGCTGCACCCAGTATGTATCGGTGGCGACGGCCCCATCGACCACGCCAATCCCCAATCCCCACGCCGCCTCGACCACGATCAAGTCACGCCGCTGCTGCACAGGATCCACCGAGAAGCAGACGCCAGCGCACTCGGCGTCGACCACGGGCTGGATGAGCACCGCCATCGCAGCTTGATCCGCCCAACTCCCCTGTTGGTTGCGGGCGGCCAGGGCATTTTCACTAAAGAAGGAGCGCCAACAGGTCAAGATGGCTGCCTGGACGCCGGCCAGGCCACGTACGCCCAGCACCGTCGCATATTGCCCGGCAAAGCTTGCCACTGTGCCGTCTTCGTCCGTCGCCGAGGAGCGCACGGCCAGGGGTGTCTCATCTGGCCCAAGCTGAGACAGCGCCGCTGCCAGTTCAGACGACAACGCCGCAGGCATAGCCAGATCGGTGAGCAACTCGTCGATCTGCCGGGCACGGGTCTGGGCTGTGGACTCGAGTCGAGCGAGGATCTCCCCAAGGCGCGGCCAATACGACTGCAACGCCTGCCGAAAGGCGGTGGTCGTCACACAAAAGCCGCCCGGCACCGGAAAACCCGCGCGGGCCAGTTCTCCTATCGCCGCAGCTTTGCCCCCGACCCAAGGCCGGTCGGATTGCCGTATTTTGTGGCAGGGCAGAATAAGATTATCCATACGTCAAGCCGTGCCCAAACGGGAAGAGCGGATTCTCCGAGTCGTGCGGGACATCCGGCTTTTGTGCCCGCACAGCCGCCATCGACGAGGGCAGCTCGAACGGCAGCCTGGCGGAAGGGGTAAAACGTCCAAAGATCACATCGAGCACCGCCGCATCGCTGGCCCCAAAATTGGCGAGCAACGCCGCACTCTGCCCGGCGATTTCGGGGATCACGGCGGGGCGGTCCAGGTAGATGTCGACAATTGTTGGCTTTGTCGCCAGGATCTTCAAGATGCGGCTCTTCTCCGGCTCCTTGAAATCGAGGTCACCCGTGTGGAAGAGGCGCTCAAGAAAATTGCCATCGCGCGGCTCAAAGGGCGCCCGGAGGCGGAGAATCGCCAGGTCGGCCTCGGCGAGGTCCGCGACGACTTCGCCATATTCGGCGGCCACCTCCGGCTTGATAGTTTCGATATAGAGTCGGGGCTGTCCTTGAACGGGCAGCGTCGCGCCGGTGGCGGTGGGGCTATTCTTGAGTAGCACAATCGACCGGCGCTGCGCCAGCTCGCCCACGGCGCAAAATTCGGCGTTGCCCACGATGCGCTCGGCGGCACCGGCATCGAGATAGGGATTGTCGAACAGACCGAGCCGGAACTTTTCGCGCAGCAGGCGCCGCACCGACTCGTCGATGCGCGCTTCACTGACGTGTCCGTCGCGCACCAGTGCGACGATCTCTTCCGGGCAGGCCTCGCCGCCAAACTGGTCGATGCCGGCCTCGAGCGCCTTTTGGACGCGCTGCGGGCGGCTCAGGTGTTCGACACCCCAGGCGCGCGCCTCCCACACCACACCGCCGAGATTGGTGTCGGTCAACAGGCCCCAGTCGGTGCAGACCACCCCCTCGAAACCATAGTGTTTGCGGAGCAGATCGGTGATGACCCCTTTGTTGAAGCCAAAGGCAACCTCTTCGTATTGGACGCCGAGCGGCACGCCGTAATAGGGCATGATCTGGGCAGTGCCCGCGGCAAAGGCCGCCTCGAAGGGAATCAAATGGTAGTCGAAGTTGCCGCCGGGATAGACCTGTTCCTTGCCATAGGAGAAGTGGGGGTCTTCGCCGTCCTTTTGGGGCCCGCCGCCGGGGAAATGTTTGGTCATACAGGCCACGCTCTCTGTACTAAGGGTTGGACCCTGAAACCCGCGGATATAGGCGGCGGTCATGCGGGCGCTCAATTCGGCATCCTCGCCAAAGGTGCCGTTGGTGCGCGCCCAACGTGGTTCGGTGGCGAGGTCGGCCATGGGGTGGAGCGCCACGCGGATGCCGAGCGCCAGATATTCCTGGCGGGCGATGTCGGCAAAGCGCTCGACCAGATTCGCGTCGCCGGTCGCGGCCAGGCCCAGGGGTTCGGGCCATTGCGACAACGTACCAGCCATAAAGCTGGTCAGCGGGTTATCGCTAAAGGCATGGCGCGGGTCCGAGGAGAGGGTTACGGGGATGCCCAGGCGTGTACTTTCGGCTAACGCCTGGAGCCGGTTGTGCCATTCCACCGCCCGCCGCGGCTCCGGCAGCGCATGGACATTAAAATGGTTCATACACCGCTCACTGACCAGCTCGGTGATCGGCACACGGGTAAACCCTCCGGGCGGCGGCTCCAGGCTGCCGTCGGAGTTGACCTGGGCGATGGTGTGAAACATCAGCCCCGCCTTTTCTTCGAGGGTCATCTGGACGAGCAGATCGTCGATGCGCTCCTCAAGCGGGCGGCGCGGGTCTTCGTAGGGGTCCAGCCGCCCGTTCTTGTTGAGATCACGGTAGGCGAACTCGTCCATCGTGGATAAAGCCATTCTTTCCATCATCCCCTCCTTTGTCAGTTGTGCCCGTATTGTACCCGCCCGGTCATTGTTCCGGCAAGGGCCAATTTTGTGGAGAGTGCGTCCAGGATTGGAGTGAGAATTTGGGTGGCGCCCGCATTCCGGGAAAGGGCCGGAGGTTCATTGGGTCAGGCAGACTGGTGCTGGCCCTTTCCCGGAATGCGGGCGATTCCAAATATCAACCCCACGATTCATCTTTCGATGTATGGCGCCTCCCCGGATTGAGGACTATAATATGAACACGCGGCAGCCAGATCTGATGCCAGAGCGCCGCTTCGCACCCTTTTTTCCTATTCTACGAATGTTGAGGAGAGAGTGATGAACACATCTGACACCTTTGGCAAGCTGGATGGAGCTGTGGTTGCGGTAAGCTGTAGCCCGGCGCATACCTTCAGCAAGCAAAGCCAGGAGAGCATCCGGCTACTTGCCGGGTTGGGTGTCGAAGGCGATGCCCATCTGGGCAAAACGGTCAAACATCGCTCGCGCGTGGCTCGTGACCCAAACCAGCCCAATCTGCGCCAGGTACACCTAATCCACGCAGAAGTGTTCGAGGAATTGCGCGCCGCCGGTTTTGAGGTGTCCGCCGGGCAGATGGGTGAGAATATCACCACGCGCGGTATCGATCTGTTGGGGCTGCCGACCGGTGTGCGGCTGCACATCGGCACCGCGGCGGTAGTCGAAGTGACGGGCCTGCGCAACCCCTGCACCCAACTGGATGACTTCCAACCCGGCTTGATGGCGGCACTCCTGGGGCGCGACAACGATGGCAAGCTGATCCGCAAGGCCGGCGTCATGGGCATCGTCGTGGCCGGTGGCACAGTCCGCCCCGGCGACACTATCCGCATTGAAGTGCCGCCAGAACCGCACCGCCCGCTCGAGCGCGTCTAATTGGACCCGGAGAAGTACCCGTGGCTGAACAGTGAGCTCTCTTTGCGGCTCTACAAGGTTCTTACGAACATCATCACAATGACTATCTTGAACCTTTGCTAGCCTGGCTCCGCCAGGGGATGAGGCCCCCTTATGATGAAATAGATCCTTCCGGCCGGATGATTTGACACGAAGCACCCTCGCCAGTACAATAAGAGTGGTCTAGACCTATAGACCCTTCCAAGTCGTAGTGTCCCTTTGCCCGCCATGCTGGATAAACAGAGTCCTGTTCCCCTCTACTATCAGTTGGCTGAAGTGATCCGCGAACGGATCACATCAGGCCAATTAACACCCGGTGACCAGTTGCCAGCCGAGCGCGAGTTGAGCGATCAGGCCGGCATCAGCCGCATGACGGCGCGCCAGGCAGTGGCTTATCTGGTGCGCCAGGGTCTGCTGGAAGTGAAGCCGGGCATCGGCACTTTTGTCGCCGCACCTAAGTTGACGCATGATGCACTACACCTCTTGAGTTTTACTGAGGAGATGATGCTCCAGGGAGGCGCGGTCTACTCCCGTGTGCTGGAGCAAACCGTGACGACGGCGCCGCTGCGCATCGCCAACGGGCTGCGTTTATCGACCGCCGAACCCGTGGTGAAGATCGTGCGGGTGCGCCTGGCCAATGATACGCCGCTGTTATTGGAAACGATTTTTGTCCCAGCGCCGCTCTGTCCTGGTTTGGAACAGGCCTCGCTGGAAACCCGTTCGCTCTATTCGATCCTTGAAGAACAGTATGGCTTTCACCTGCAATTCGCCCGGCAGACAATCGAGGCGACGGTCGCCAATGAATTCGAGAGCAATCTCTTTGGCATTCCGCTGGATACGCCGATGTTGCTCCTGGAAGGTGTAGCCTATGATCAACAGGAGCAACCGGTCGAATCCTTCAAAGCCATCTATCGCGGTGACCGTTTCAAGTTTGAACTGGCGGGCCAGCGCAATCATCAGGATGAGGCAATCGTGGGCACTTCACGCATGAACATCGTGATGAAATAACTTGCGTGCGTGTCAAGAGGAGGAATAACGATGGGATTGACCGAGCAACAGAAGAGCTTTTTCAAGGACCAGGGCTACTTGGTTGTGGAAGATGTTTTTGCGCCGAACGAAGTGGCACGGTTACAACGGGCGTGTGACGAATTGGCGGCCAAAGCGCAGGGGTTGTCGGCCAGCACCGACCGCTTCAAACTGTCGGTCTTCAAGGACAGTGGCAAGATCGTTCAGCAGATCGGCGATCCGCATGAAATGAGCGGCATCTGGTTGGATCTGGTCAAAGATCCACGGCTGCTGGACATGGTGGAAGAACTGGTGGGCCCCAATATCCAGCTCTACTACTCGCAGTTGATGATGAAAGCGCCGCGCCAGGGCTTTACCGCCCCCTGGCATCAGGATTTTGCCTTTTTCCCCCACAACCGCTCCAATATCCTTGCTTGTACAGTTGCCATCGACGAAGCCACTGAAGAGAACGGCTGCATCCGGGTCATCCCTGGCAGCCACAAGCTGGGTCTGCTCAACCATTACGACGAGGATGGGGTCTTTACCGGCATTGTACGCGATGAGCGCGGTTTCGATCCGCGCACCGAGGTCGCTTTGCCCGCCAAAGCGGGCAGTGTTTTGTTCTGGCATGCGCTGACTCTACACAGCTCCCACCCCAATCGCAGCGAAAAACCGCGCCGTGCGTTGGTGATCGAATACAAAAATCCCGCCGACCGGTTGTTGGCCGGTTCGTTCAACGGGCGCGCCGAGGCGCGCAATGTGGGGTATATTGTGCGCGGCCGGGACCCAAGCCATGATCTCGTGGCGCCATTGTGAGGCCGTGTTCGGCCGGCCCGTATCGGTGCATCGATTTGACCCGTTCTCATGTGCTCCCCACTGATGCGGATTCTGTGCATGCAGCAGAGCGTGTAGGTTGTGACAAGGAGAAACCAACATGTTGAAGAGGAACTTGAACCGGCGCAATTTTCTGCGTCTATCCGCCCTGGCTGCAACGGGCGCGGCATTGGGTGCCTGTGCTGCGGGCGAGGCGCTGCAACCAGCGCAGCAAGCCGCTGCGCTTGCCGGCCCCGGCGGCTTTCAGGGTGAACTCGAGTTTTGGGATTGGGCACACCAGCCGCGCGTCCGCTTTACCGAGCAACTGGTCGCAGAATGGCAGGCCCAGCACCCAGGCGTGACGCTCAAATACAACCCCCTGGGCTGGACGGACATCGAGACCAAGTTGTTGACCGTAGCCACGGCCGGCAGCGGGCCGGCATTCTCGAACATCCACTTTTTCTGGCGCTACGACCTGCAGCGCGCTGGCGTCCTAGCCCCTTACCCGGATGATCTGTTCGAGTGGGACAAGCTGATCAGCACGCCGTTTACGCGCGACCCGGAGACGGGTAATATCTACACGTGCAACTTCTGCTACTATTGCGACCAGGTCTATTTCAACCAGGACCTGCTTGACGCCGAGGGCATCAGCGCCGACGACATACCGGCAAACTGGGATGATTTTATCAAGATGGCCCAGCAACTGACCCACACTGACGCCAATGGCAACATTACCCAGGTGGGCTGCAGCATGAGCGACTACTGGGCGCGCGAGTGGCTCTGGCACACCCTGATCTATCAACAGGGTGGCTGGCTTTACAACGAGTCGGGCACAGAAGCGCTCTGGAACAGCGAAGAAGGCGTGCGGGCGCTGCAGTTTATCAAGGATTTCTACCACACCTTCAAGATCGACAGCCCCGATTTTCTGGGGTCGAGTGACGCCTTTGGCAATGAATTGGCGGCCATGTATATCGACCAGGGTTATACCGCGGCCGGCATCAACGATGGCTTCCCGCAGATGGAAGGTCGCTGGAGCACGGCGCCTACACCCACCTTTACCGGTCGCCCCGACCCGGCGTGGGGAATGCAGATCCCGGAAGAAGGCTTTGGCGTCTTCAACACCTTCCCCCCGGAAGCGCAAGAGACTGCCTTTGACTACATCCAGTTTATGATCGGCAGCGACGAGCGCCGGTTGGACTGGGCGCTGATCATGGATGGGCCGCCCGACCGCATCGACCTGCTCGACCATCCGCGCCTCCAGGAACAAGACCGTGGCCGGGTGATCGAAACACAGGCGATGACGCTGCCCTGGCGTATCAACTACGGCGAGCGCCCCATCGAAGCCGAAAAGTTCTGGCGCGTGATGTTCGACGAGGTGATCTTGAACAACGAAGACCCCAAAGTGGCGCTGGACAGCGCGACCGAACAGATGAATGCCGCGCTGAGCGAGTCGGGCAAACGCCGCCTGATTGTCGAGCGCAACTTCCGTCCACCAACCAGTTGACAGGCTAGGAGCGCCGCCACCCTGGCGACAAGCAGAAATCGCTGCCGCCAGGATGGCGGCGCTCCCAGAGAGGAACGATTTGTCCACCACCGCGATGCCACGACCCTACAGCGAAACAGCGCGCCGCAGGCTGCGTCTGCCCTGGGGCCAGCTTCTGCTTGGGCTGGCGCTGAGCTTTGGCTCGGTGCTCATGGTGGCCCCCTTTTACTGGACTATCGTGACTTCGTTCAAGTCGCGTACGGAAGTGCGCGTCTTTCCACCCACCTGGTGGCCGCAGGAGCCGACGCTGGAGCATTGGACCGGTCTGACAAACCTGAATATCGGCAGCTTCACGCTTTTTTATCGCAACAGCCTGGTTGTCGCCACCAGCGTTACCCTCCTTGTGCTCTTGACCAGCGCGCTCGTGGGCTATGTGCTGGCCAAGCACCACTTTCGCGGCCGTGAGGTTGTCTTTGTGGGCATCCTTTGCATGTTGATGATCCCGTTCAACATCTCGATCATCCCGCTCTATGCGCTCATCGTAGATTTGAAATGGAGCAACACCTTTTGGGCCCTGATCATACCCAGCGCGTATAGCCCGTTTGGCATCTTTCTCATGCGCCAGTTTATGCATGGGATTCCCAACGAGTTGATCGACGCCGCCCGCATTGATGGCGCTACAGAATACGGCATCTTTTACCGGATTATTCTGCCGCTCACGGCGCCGGCGCTGGCTGCGCTGGGCATCTTTACCTTTATCGGCCAGTGGGACGACTTTCTGTGGCCGCTGGTGGTGATCAACGAACCGCGGCTATACACTATACCGCTCGGACTTTCGCAATTTCGCGGGCGGGTGGGCACCGATGTGGGCGGTCTGGCCGCCGCTTCGATGGCAGCTGTAATTCCGGTATTGATCGTCTATTTTGTGGCGCAGCGGCGTTTTATCGAAGGGATTACGTTGACCGGCTTGAAAGGGTAGCACACCGTTATGGCGGGAGGAGCAACGGCCTGGACAAAACGCGTGATCGGCATGGGTACACGCACCTATAACCAGCAGCGAGTGCAACAGATGCTGTTTATCGTCAGCGTGCTGGCGCCGATGGCGTTCATCTTTGCGCTCTTCTGGATCTACCCGATCATCCGCGGCTTTTGGGGCAGCTTTACGCTCTGGCGCGCCTTCAACCCCAATGCACCGTTTGTCGGTCTGCGCCACTACACGGGCCTGCTGAGTGACCCCATTTTTCTCAAGGCGTTGCAGAACACCTTTTACTATGCGTTGCTCTATCTGCCGGCGGCCATTGCCATTGCACTGCTGCTGGCGCTGGCAGTGGAGGCGACGAGCGGGCTACGCGGCCTCTTTCGCATGGTCTATTTTATCCCTGTGGTAACCTCGACCATCGCTACGGCGTTGATCTGGGCCTGGCTTTACCAACCAGCCTTTGGTCTCTTCAACCAGATTTTGCAGCTTTTCCAACTGCCGCCGCAGGGTTTTCTGCGCTCTACATCGCAGGCGCTGCCGTCGATCGTGGCCTATGCCCTGTGGAAAAACCTGGGTTTTCACATGGTCATCTTTATCGCCGGGTTGACCTCGATCGACACCAGCTTTTACGATGCGGCTAGGGTGGATGGCGCCAACCGTTGGCAGACCTTTTGGCGCATCACCTTACCGCTGTTGCAACCGACTATGATCTTTGTCCTCGTCACCGGGGTCATTGGCGCCTTGCAGGTCTTTGGCCCCATTTATGTAATGAGCGGGGGTGGTTCCAGCTTGCCCGGCGGGCCGGCGAATGCTACCATGGTGGTGTCGGTCTATCAGTGGCTGATCGCCTTTCGTGAACTGGAACTGGGGTACGGCTCGGCCATGGGGATGGTGCTCTTTGTGATTATTTTGTTTCTCACCCTGATCCAGATCGGTGTTCTACGCACCCGGTGGGAGTATTGACAATCTGGCTCTACCGCTTCTGACAGGATTTTCATTTGCAGATTGCGCTTATTCATCTGCACAATCTGCAAATGAAAATCCCGGTAAATCTCGGAGAGCCCAAAATTCAAAATAGCGAGTAAGGAGAGTGGTATGTCCAATCCTGTCCGCATCGGCGTAGTTGGCTGCGGCAGCGTGATGCAACGCCCCTACACGGGCCAGATCAACCAGCTCAAGCAGCGTGGGGTGGTCGAGACCGTGGTGGCCTGTGATGTCAAAGAAGACCGGCGGGAAAAGATGCTGGGGCCGGGCTTTGGCTACCAGCGCTTCACCACCGACTTCGAAGAAGTCGTCTCGTCCGATGACGTCGATCTGGTGCTGGTGACGACCTCGATGCAAGAGCACGGGATGATCACTAAGGCCGCGCTCCAGGCGGGGAAACATGTGCTGGTAGAAAAGCCCATGTCCAGCGACCTGGCCGAAGCCGCCGAGATCGTGGAGATGGCGAAGACGAGTAAAGGCTACCTGGTGCCGGCCCCCCACGTGATCCTCAGCCCCACCTACCAGCGGATGTGGCGCCACATCCACCGGGGTGACATCGGCAAGCCCTATCTGGCGCGCGCCTTCTATGGCTGGGCCGGCCCCAGTTGGGGCAAGTGGTTCTATCGCAAGGGTGGCGGTTCTATGTTTGATCTGGGTGTCTACAACGTGGTCAGCCTGACCGGTTTTTTGGGGCCGGCCAAACGTGTCACTGGTCTGGTGGGCACGGCAGTGCCCGAACGGGTGGTCGAAGGCGAGTTGATGAAGGTGGAGGCTGACGACAACGCCCACATCTGCATCGAGTTTGCCGACAGTTGCTACGCCGTCATCACTACCGGGTTTACCATCCAGAAGTACCGCGTACCGGCCATCGAAATCTACGGCAGCGCAGGCACGATCCAGATGCTCGGCGACGACTGGGACCCCGAGGGCTACGAGCTGTGGCAGAACAAAGTGGGCGCCTGGCAACTCTTTGAGGAAACGCACCCCAACTGGCCGTGGACCGACGGCATCAACCACCTGGTGGAGTGCATCATCGAGGGCAAAAAGCCGATCATCACCCCCGAACACGCCTATCATGTCATCGAGATCATGGAAGCCGCCCGCGCCGCCGGTCGCGACGGCCAACGCCGCGACATCCAGAGCACCTTCACCCCGCCCAATTTCTTTACGGCGGAAGAAGAACAGGAAGCGCTCCACCTGCGGCATGATCGAACCAACTAATACTCAATGGTTAATGGTTAGTGCTCAATGCTCAACGGCCAACCGTTAACCATTAACCATTGAGCACTAACCATTGAGCATTAACCATTGCCTATGTCCTACAAACCGTCCCCCCGCCCAACCTTTTCAGAACCGACGCACCTGCGTTATACGGAGGTCACACGCCACCTCTGGGGTGACCCCGACGCTGGGACGGTGGCGGACTGGATCTATGTCTCCAGCGATAAGATTCACCAGTTGATCTTTGGCCTGGCGCCGGGTGGCTCATTTCGCCATTCGAGCGAATTTCGTACCATCTTTGGCGCTGATCTGGTCTACTACGTGCTTAGCGGCACCATGGTGATCGCCAACCCGCAGACAGGCGAGGTACACCGTGTGCAGCCGGGACAGGCGGCCTTCTTTCGCCGCGACACCTGGCATCATGCCTTTAATTATAACAAGGAACCGTTGCGCGTCCTCGAATTTTTTGCGCCACCCCCTTCGCAGGGGACATCGGGCGCCTATGCCCGCACCAAGCCGCTCCTCGATGAGGTTCGCTATCTCCAGGAGTCGGCCCTCACCCGCTGGCCCATGGAACGGGAGGCGATCACACGGGACCACTCGATCCGCGTCATTGGTGACGAGCAGCTCCTCTGGCAATTGGTGGAGGGAGAGCCTCAGGAGGTGTTGGTCGGGCTGCTGGTGGCGACCGAACATCTGACGGTAGGGAAGATCTTTCTGCTGCCCGGCCAGCATACGGAAGTTCAGCGGCACGGCGGCGACGAGTCGCTCTATCTACTCGAGGGGACGGCGCATATCTTCTGCCCCGAGAAAGAGGGCCAGCAGTGGTTTGAGCTCAACCCGCAGGATGGTTTCTACCTGCCCGCTGGCGCACCCCACCAATACTACAACATCACCGACCGGCCGGCGACGCTGATCTTTGGGGTTGCGCCACGCTACCTGGCTGAGGACAAAGAAAAGCAATCATAGGTCACAGGCACGATAGAGGTATTTCCGATCGCTGTTCAAGCGTACCTGCTCGGGCTTATCCATAGATCACATAGGTTTCACAGATTTCTAATGTTTCAACTATACGATCTGCGTAACCTGTGCGATCTGTGGACAAAAATCTTTGAAACTGGTTCCTTTCGCTCAAAATGATTGAAGAAACATGGATAATCTTGGACAAATGACCGTGTGGGTTCCCTCCGGCATCGTGGTCGGTTTTATCGCCTGGTTTGTTGTGCGCTACATCCTGACCAGCTTCTACACGGTCAACCAGAATGAGCGGGCGGTCAAAACCAGCTTTGGCCGCGCCCAACGTCTGGGTGGCGCGACAATCCAGACAACCCCTATGGCTGACGCCTTACGCCCTGATGAACAGGAACGCTACAACTGGCCCCAACTGCGCGTCCTCCGGCCCGGCGGCCCCTATTTCAAATGGCCGTGGGAACAGGTCTACAAGGTTTCGGTGGCGACTGAGACGATCAACATGGCTACGGATCTGGAAGAGCCAACGGCCAATCAGAACGGCACAATGCTCGAAGCGGTCACCAAAGACCAGCTCAACACCGGGCTCGAAGGGCAGATCCGCTACCGCGTCTCCGAGCGCAATCTCTACGCTTATCTCTTTGGTGTCAAAAAACCGGTGGTCCATGTCATGGGCTATTTTGTCTCGGTGCTGCGTGAGCGCATCGCCGCCTTTGAGGCGCCGGCTGCATTAACCGAAGACGATGAGGTCAGCGCCATCGCCGGCATCTCCATCAACGACCTGCGCAAGAACTTGAGCCTGCTCAACGACCAGATGGAAGCCGAGTGCCGCTCTTCGGAGGCACGCTACGGCGTCGTTCTAGATGCCTCGCTCATCACCGCTATCGACCCGCCCGACGATGTCGAGTCGGCGCTGGCCGCCATCAACACCGCCCACAACCAGGTCTCTTCCGATATCAGCCTGGCCCAGGCCGCCGCCGACCAGAAGATCGTCCAGTCCAAACGGGCGGTGGAAATCGAAACGCTCAACGCCTACGCCGAGGTGGAGCCCCTCACTGCCCTGGCCGCCCAACTCAGCGACCTCAAAGCCAGCGGGCCGGAGGCATTGACGGCCTATCTGCGCAACGTACGGCTCAAGCTCTATGCCCAGGCCGAGCAGGTGATCCTGGAGGAGAAGAGGGCATGATCGAGGGGGCTTCGTCGTTTTTGGTCGCTGCGGTTGCGACCTTTTTTATCTGTTTGATCGGCGAACCGCTCTTAAAGTGGCTCATGCGGTTGATCGGTTTTTATGCCATTGTCGATGAGGGCACCTGTCATGTCTATGTGCTCTTTGGCCGCGTGATCACCGTGCTCAAAGAACCTGGTCTCTATTTCCTCTGGCTCAAAATGGGGCCGCTGGCCCTGATCGTCAACTATTTTGGCAAGCGCTATATCCTCGACACCCGCCTCGACCAGCGTTACCTGCGCAGCCTGCCGGTCAATTCGGAGGAAGGCGCGCCCATGGGGATCGGCGTCTGGTACGAGATGTCGGTGCGCGACCCGGTCGCCTATCTCTTTCAGAATGTGGACCCGCCTGGTTCGCTGGCAGCCAACGTCAGCAGCGCAACCGTCCGCACCCTGAGCAACATGCCGCTGGCCGATATGCTCCAGACCCGCCGCGCCATGAGCGGGGCCGTGCGCGCCGAGGTGTCACCGCGCTCGAACGAGTGGGGCTACCGGCTGGGCTCGATCTATATTCGCAAGGTTCACTTCCGAGATGATGCCATGATCAAACAGATCGAAGAAAAAGTGGTCAATCGTCTGCGCCAGGTCACCGCGGCCATTCGTCAGGATGGCGCCAACCAGGTTAACATCATCACGAGTACGGCGGAGCGACAGGCTGCCATCGAGTTTGGCAAGGCAAATGCGCTGCGTCCCAAAATCGTGGGCGCCGCGCTCAACGACATTTGCGCCGACCCGGATGTGGCTAACGCTTTGTTTGAAATCCTGGAAATCGAGCGGATACTGGAGGGGAAGACGCGGATCACTCTGCTTCCGCAGGGCAATGGGCTGCTCAAGGAACTGGTGGCTGCCCGGCCAGCGTAGCGTGAGATTGACAACAGATCAGGACAGAAAGACAAGCCATGCCCCAGCAACCAGCCGCAAGCGCACTCGAAAAAGAGGTGAAGGTCCAGGATGCTGCGCCCGTGTCGGGCAACCAGCCGGCGCGGCGCGAATGGTTTATGGACCAGGCGCTGGGGCTGTTTATCCACTGGAGTCTTGATTCGCAGCTCGGGTCGGTGATCAGCCATTCGATGGTCGGTGCGTCCAAAGACTATCTGGATCGCTTTATCCACGCGCTGCCGCAGACTTTCCTGCCTACCCGCTTTGACCCCGACGAGTGGGCGCGGCTGGCTAAGGTGGCCGGCATCCGTTATGTCGTCTTTACCACCAAGCACCACAGCGGCTTCTGTATGTTCGAGACGCAGACGACCGACTTCAACATCCTGAAGACGCCCTACGGTCGCGACATCACTCGTCAGGTTGTTGATGCTTTCCGTAAGTGGGGCATCGCCATCGGCTTCTATTTTTCTCCCGACGATTTCTGGCTACTCCACCGCCAGGGTCAAGAAGTGAGCCGCGACAGCTTCGAGTGCAACCCGCTCAATAACCCTGAACTGATGGCGCACAACCAGGCGCAGGTGCGTGAACTCTTGACCAACTATGGCTCCATCGATGTGATCTTTTTTGATGGGGTGGCTGAGGGGCTCAAAGAACTGGCCTGGGAGTTGCAGCCGGAGATCGTGGTGACTCGTGGCGACATGGCGACCCCCGAACAGGAGATCCCCGACCGTCCGCTGCCTGGCCCGTGGGAATCGTGCTTTACGCTGGGCACCCAGTGGGCCTACAAACCGACCAACGAGGAGTACAAGTCGGGCACACAACTGATCAACATGCTCATCGAGACGCGGGCCAAAGGCGGCAACCTGCTGCTCAACGTCGGCCCCAAACCCGATGGCGAAATCCCGGTGGAGCAGACGGCGCGCATCCAGGAGCTGGCGCTCTGGCTCTTTGTCAACGGCGAGGCGATCTACCAGGTGCGCCCCTGTCCAGTGGTTCGCGAGCCGCTGACCCTCGACCACGAGGTCTGGTATTTGCAGGCCAAGGAAAGCAACACAGTCTATGCGTTGATCACCGGCAAACCGTGGCCCCTGGGCGAACGCAAGGTGATTTCGCTACGCCAGGTGCGAGCCACTGAAGCGACCGAGATGGAAATCCTCGGCCAGTCGGGCAATGTGCTCGAATACCAGCCGCATGTCAATCCGAAAGCCAGTTGGTCGCAGGACGAGCAGGCGTTGCGTATTTCGGCCATGCCGGCGCAGCGTCTCTACAACAACCGCCGCTGGCCCAACCCGGTGGTGATTCGGATTACCAATGCGACACTAACCGGAGTGTAAGTGAAGGAATACTGTAGAGGATAGTCAACTTGGCTTCAGATTCACGGTTTTGCGCTATCGGCCTTGATGTCGGCGGGACAAAGATCGCTGCCGGCCTGGTAGAGCACGGTACAGGGCGAGTCCTCACCCAACAGGCGACGCCCACACTCCCCCAGCGCGGCGGGCAGGAGGTGCTCGACGATGCCCTGGCCCTGGCCCACGAACTGATGGTGGAGGCAGAGCGCCAGAGGCGGTCCGTCGTGGGGATCGGCGTGGGCGTGTGCGAATTGGTGGACCCACACGGCAATGTCACCAGTTCGCATACGGTGGCCTGGCGCGGGCTGCCGATCCGGGCGGCCTTCGAGCAACTGGCGCCGGTCGTGGTCGAATCTGACGTGCGGGCGCCGGCGCTGGCCGAGGCGCTCTATGGCGCCGGTCGGCCCTACCGGCTCTTCTGTTACGTTACGGTGGGCACGGGGATCAGTTGCTGCTTTGTTCAGGATGGGCAGCCATACGCCGGGGCGCGCGGCAATGCGCTGATCCTTGCCAGTAGCCCGTTGACCACGACCTGTACCAACTGTGGTACGGTGCTCAAGCCAGTACTGGAAGAGTTTGCCTCGGGGCCGGCGCTGGTCGAGCGTTACAATGCGGCCACCGGCGCACACTTGCTACGTGGTGAAGACATTCTGTCAGCCGCCACCACCGGTGATCCCGTTGCGGCTGCCGTTGTGCAGAGCGGAGGCGAAGCGCTCGGCGTGAGTGTGGCCTGGCTGGTCAACGTGCTTGACCCGGAGGCAGTCATTGTTGGTGGCGGCCTGGGTTCTGCCCGGGGGATCTACTGGGAGAGTTTTGCCGCCTCGACGCGCACACATATCTGGTCGGATACAAATCGTGATCTGCCCATCTTGCAGGCGGCGCTTGGGCCGGATGCGGGGGTGGTGGGGGCAGCGGCGACGGTGTTTCAGAGATTGAGAGATTGAGGGAGATTGGGGAGATTCTAAGGAGGGGTGTCGATAGCCGCTAAATCGCCCTAGTCTCTCCTCAAGTACCAGATGATGAAAAACGCTTCAAAGAACGACAGTCTGCGCCAACGGTATCTCGCCGTCAGACAGGGCAGCCGCTGGCGAAGCTGGCCGCTGATCCGCCACTGGCGCACACTGCGCTTTCGCCGGTTGGCCCCGGTGGGGGGCGGCCAGTCGAACGGGCTGTCGGTGATCCGCTATTACTGGGCCGATTTTTTGGAGCGGCGCCGCGCCGACATCCGCGGCCATGCACTTGAGATCGGCGAGACGACGACCTTGCGCGAGTTTGGCGGTGAAGCGCTCACCCAGGCCGACGCGCTCGATCTGGCGCCGCACAGTCCGGAGGTACGGGTAGTGGCTGACCTCAGCCGCGCCGACGCCGTGCCCGGCGAGGTCTATGACTGCTTTGTCAACCAGTTTACGACCTGTGTCATCTATGACATCGAGGCCGCGGTTTATCACGCCATTCGTCTGCTCAAACCCGGCGGCGTGTTGCTGATCAATTTCTGGTGCGTGGACTTCTATCTCCACCGCGGGTTGGACATGGGCACAGGCGCACCGCTCTACATGTATCACTGGTTTACACCCATCCAGGTGCAGGATCTGTTCCGCCGCCTGGGGCTGGGGGATGGTGACCTTCACGTTGCGGTTTACGGGAATTTGCTGACCCGCATGGCCTTTTTGCTCAACCTGCCGGCCAACGAGTTCACCGCACAAGAGCTGGACCACGTCGATCCGGGACAGCCCCTGTTGATCTGTGTGCGAGCCGTGCGACCCGCTAACTGGCAGGTAGAGAAGCCAGTCTACCGCGACCCTTGCTGGACACCCGCCACACAGCCAGCCACGCTCCGCCCCGACACCGGGCATTATGGCGATGAGTACGAGAGATAGCTTTGGAACCAGGAGTTGTGCAATGGACGAACTCACCATCACTTTAACCGAAGAACAGGTCGCTTTCTTCCACCGCACTGGCTATCTGGCGCTGCCGGCCATCACCACGCCTGAAGAAGTCGAGCAATTGCAGGGCATTTATGATCAGCTGTTCTCCAGTAAAGCGGGCCGTGACCAGGGTGATCATCTCGACCTGGTCACCACGGATGAGGATGACCAGGAGCCGGTGCTGCCCAACATTCTCAACCCGACCAAATATGCGTCTGAATTGGCCAATACTCGTTTTCGCACCAATGCACTGGCGATTGCAAAACAATTGTTAGGTCCAGATGCGGTTCTGGAAGGCGAACACGCGATCTTGAAACCGCCGCGTACCGCCGCCGCCACGCCCTGGCACCAGGACGAAGCCTATTGGGACCCGGCCAAAACGTATAACTCGCTCAGTGTCTGGATCCCGTTGCAGGAGGCAACGCCGGAGAACGGCTGTATGCACTTTGTGCCGGGCACCCACCAGGAGGTCTTGCCGCACCACCCCATCGGCAACGACCCGCGCATCATCGGTCTCGAGGTGGATGATGTCGAAACGGTGACGGCCAATGCCGTGGCCTGCCCGCTGCCGCCGGGTGGGGCCACCATTCACCTGTCCCGCACGCTCCATTATACGGGGCCGAATCAGACAGACCAACCGCGGCGCGCTTATATCTTGATCTTTGGCACGCCGGTCAAACCACGGGCGACATCGCGCGATTTCTACTGGCAGACCATGCAAAAAACGCAGTGGCAAGAACGGGTCGAAGCGGCAAAGTCTCGGCAAGCAACAAACGCATGACACTCTCTTGAGCTATCCATAGCGCAATTTATGGACATGGGTGAATCAATGCCTCAACCGAATATCAGCCTGAGTCAAGAACAAATTGCCTTTTTTCAGCGCGAGGGCTACCTGACGATTCCTTCGATTACCACGCCTGAGGAAGTCGAGCGCCTGCAAGGGGTTTACGACCACCTCTTTGCCGTCAAGGCGGGGCGGGATCAGGGCGACCACCTGGATCTGGTGACAACCGACGAAGATGACACAACACCTGTCCTGCCCCAGATCCTCAACCCCTCGAAGTATGCGCCTGAGCTGGCCGGCACGCTTTTGCGGGCCAACGCCGAAGCAATTGCCCGCCAGTTGTTGGGGCCCGAAGCACGCTTTTCCGGCGAACATGCCATTCTCAAGCCCCCGCACACCGATGCGGCAACGCCCTGGCACCAGGACGAGGCGTATGCACAACCGGAGTGGGAATACAATTACATCAATATCTGGATCCCGCTCCAGGAGGCGACGCTCGAAAATGGCTGCATGCAGTTTGTCCCGGGCAGCCACCGGCAGGAGGTGTTGCCTCACCATCCAATTGGCAACGACCCACGCATCATCGGCCTGGAGGTGGATGAGCCGGAACGGGTGGCAGCCACGGCAGTCGCCTGCCCCATCCCTGCTGGCGGCGCTACCGTGCATCATGGCCGCACGCTGCACTACACCGGCCCCAATCACTCGGACCGGCCACGGCGCGCCTACATTCTTATGTTTGAGACGCCGCGCCAGCCGCGTACAACCCCGCGCGATTTCTACTGGTTGAAGATGCAACAGACAAAATGGCAAGAGCGCAACGCGGCAGCACAAAAAACATAAATCGACCCCCTTCCGTGCTCGATGAGCAATCCACGGCTCTCGGCCCTGCGCCGAGCCACTGGACGTAGAGCAGAGGAACCAGCAGCCGGAGTTGATAAGTACCGTTGGCAGTTTTGTACAACCACCATGATCGGAGGAACAACCCATGGACGCACGAAAATCACCTGCAAGAGAGTCCGCTTTGAGCCGGCGCACCTTTCTCAAGTTCACGGGCGCCGGGGCAGCGACTGCGCTATTAGCAGCCTGTGCAGCCCCAACTGCACAACCCGCAGCACCCAGCGACGCCGCCGACGGCGCCCCAGCCTCTACCGACGGCCAGATCAGCATTAGCTTCTGGACGCCGGGCGGCTCGCAGATCTACTGCAACGGCTTTGGCACGATTGCCGAAAATTACGAGGCGCTCAACCCGCACATCAACATCGAGGATGTCCAGTGCGGCACGGGCGAACAGAATTTCAACGAGGTGTTGCTCGCCCGCATTGCCGCCGGTAACCCGCCCGATTGTACAATCCTCTGGACCTCGCCGGCAGCCTTTGGCGCCCGCAACGCGCTCATCCAACTGGACGAACTGATGGCCGGATCGCAGTATTCACAACGGGAAGCCTGGCCCGAGGGGGTGTTGGCTAGCTGCATCTACGAAGGTAGGACCTACGGTCTACCGGTCGCCGCGGGCACTTATGCCATCTACTACAACCAGGAGCTGTTCGAAGAGCACGGTATCTCCCCGGAACGAGAAGATTTCCCCAAAACGTGGGATGAACTGCGGGCGCTCTCCAAAGAGTTTACCCGTTGGAACGGCGACACCCTGGAGCAGGTCGGCTTTATTCCCAATCCGGATCAGTACGAATTGCCCGTCTGGTCCGCCCTGAATGGGGCGCAACTGTACGACGCCGAAAGCCGGCAGTATCTGCTGGATGACGAGGCCAACGTGGCCATGATGGAATATTTTATCTCCTGGCTGGACGAAGAATACCAGGGTGACATCCAGAAGGTGAACATCTCCGGCAATTGGGGGGTGTACGACGATGCGCAGGGTCGCCAACCCGGCTTCCAGGAAGGCAAAGTCGCTATGACGTTTAATGGCTTCTGGGTGTGCGGCGATATGTACAACTATGAAGTCCAGGTCGAACGTTGGAATGTGGCGCCCAACCCGGTTGGACCCAGCGGCACGACGACGACTTCAGGCTACTGGCCCAACTGGCTCGTGGTGCCTGTGGGTTCGCGCCACCCGGAAGAAGCCTTCAACTACCTCGATTACATGTCAGCTGAAGGGATCAAGGTCTGGTTCTCCAACATTGCAGACTTGCCGACCAACAAGAATGTCCCAACCGACCTCTATCCCACGCTGACTGCTGAACACCGCGGCGATGAATTTGCCCAGGAAGTGACCAATTTCTTCCGCGGCCAGTTGGACATTGCGACGCCCATGTGGGATTCTCCGGTGCAGGACTTTGCCAACGACCAGATCGGCCGGGCGCTGGAGCAGATCTACAACAAAGCGGCCACCCCCGCCGCTGCCCTGGCCGAGGCGCAGGCCGCCTGCCAGCGTGAACTTGAGAATCTGCTGCAGCAGAGTGCGTGAAGCGTGAGGAGTGAGGAGTGAGGAGTGATAAGGGAGGTTGCGATTTCACTCATCACTTATCACTCCTCTCTACTGAGTGAGGAGTGAAAATGGCCGTACTTGCCAGCCGACCCCAACGGACAAGTGTGTTGCAACACCGGGAGGCGCGGGCAGGGTATCTCTTTATCTTGCCGTGGATCTTGAGCCTGCTGATTTTCACCGCCTATCCGGTGATTGCCAGTCTATACTTGTCGTTTACCGACTATAACATCGTCTCTTCGCCGCGCTGGATTGGACTGGAGAATTACCGTACTCTCTCGTCGGGCGATCCATCTTTTTGGATCTCGGTGTGGAACAGCGCGTACTATGCTCTGATCTCGGTGCCGGTGGGATTGGTGGTATCGTTGGGGCTGGCGCTGATTCTCAACATGCGGGCGACAGGTATTGGGCTTTATCGTACGCTCTTCTATTTGCCCTCGCTGGCGCCACCAGTGGCTGGTACAATCATCTTTGTAGTCATGTTCAACCCGCGGGGTGGATTGATCAACCAGGTGCTGCAAATGGTCGGCCTGCCGGCGCTAGGCTGGTTCTCAGACCCCACGTGGGCCAAGCCGGGGCTGATCATCCTCAGCTTGTGGGGAGTGGGCGTTGGCACGCTGGTCTTTTTGGCCGGCCTCAAGGAGATCCCCCAGTCGCTGCTCGAAGCCGCCGCCATCGACGGTGCCAATGCCTGGCAACGGCTGCGCCACGTCACGCTGCCGTTGCTCACACCGGTGACGCTCTTCAACCTGGTCATGGGTGTGATCGGCTCGTTCCAGGTCTTTACCTCGGCCTTTGTCATCGGCGGCACAACCGGCACGCCGCTCGAATCGACCTTGATGTACATGGTGCTCATCTATCGCAACGCCTTTAGGTACTTTAAGATGGGCTACGCTTCGGCGCTCTCGGTGCTGCTCTTTGTCACCGTGCTCATTGTCACGCTGTCGATCTTCCGGTCGGCCCGGCTGTGGGTCTTTCAGGAAGACGGAGAGCGGGAGTAGGTAAAAAAAGGGAGACCCATCTATGGCCCAGATAGTCCAGAGCGGAGTCGAGCGACAGAGGACAGCTACACCTACCCGCCGGCTTTTGCCAGGGGGTTGGCAAAAGCCCGTGGGCGCGATAGTTCGCCACGCTGTGTTGATCCTCGTATCGCTCCTCTTTATGTTTCCATTCTATTGGATGATCATCACCGCGCTCAAAGATAATACCAGGGTCTTCACCTACCCAATCGAATGGTGGCCCGAGCCAGTGCGGTGGGATAACTTTGCCACCGCGGTCAATTACGCCGGTTTTCCTTTCTTTCTCTATTTGCGCAACAGCGTCTTCTATTCGCTTTCGGTTTCAATCGGGACCATCATCTCCTGCGCCGCAGTCGGCTACGGCTTTGCCCGATTGCGCTTCCCCGGACGCGATCTGCTCTTTATGGTCACCGTCGCCACGCTGATGATCCCTGGCATCGTCACCTTTATTCCCACCTTTATCTTGTTCAAAAACCTGGGGATGCTCGGCACTTATGCGCCGCTCATCGTCCCTGCCTTTTTTGGCAACGCCTTCTTTATCTTTATGATGCGCCAGTTCTTTCAAGGGATGCCGGCAGAGCTGACCGACGCCGCACGGGTGGACGGGGCTGGCGAATTCCGCATCTTCTGGCAGATCATGTTGCCGTTGGTGCGCCCAGCCTTGCTGGTCATGGCCGTCTTTACCTTCTTGTGGACCTGGCACGAGTTCTTTGGCCCGCTGGTCTACCTCTCGGACCAGCGCCAATATCCGCTTTCGCTGGGGCTTTTTGCCTTCCGCGCCCAGCGCACCACCGAGTGGAGCCTGATGATGGCTGCCTCCACGCTCGCCACCCTGCCGCTGGTGGTCGTTTTCTTCTTTGCCCAACGCTATTTTCTCGAAGGCATTCGCCTGACAGGAATCAAGGGATGATTTTGGATTTGTGATTTTAGATTTTGGATGATTATGACAAAACTCAAACTCGCCCTCCTCGGCTGCGGCGATGTCGCCCAGCGCGACTATCTGCCCGAATTTCATCGCCTGGCCGGCCGCGCCGAGATTGTCGCCGTCTGTGGCCGCACGCCCCAACGAGTGCGCACAGTGGCCGACCAATATCAGATCCCCCATGCCTACACCGATTATCGGCGGATGCTCGCCGAGAGTGATGCGGACGCCGTCATCAATCTGACGCCGATTCAGCTTCACCATGAGACGACGATGGCGGCGTTGGCGGCAGGGAAACATGTCTATTCCGAAAAACCGGTGGCTGGCTCGGTGGCCGAGGCGCAGCAGATCAAGGCGCGGGCCGAACAAAAGGGATTGAAACTCGTCTGTGCGCCGTGTGTGTTGCTCTTTCCCCAGGTGCGCTACGCCAGGAAATTGATAGAGGATGGGGAGATTGGGGAGATTTATTCAGCACGCGGTTATGGCCATATGGGCGTGCCGCCATGGTCCGGTTACCTGTCGGATCCCAGCCCCTTTTTTGCTAGGGGCGGCGGGCCGGCTCTGGACATGGGTGTCTATCCGCTGCACACCATCACCGGCTTGTTGGGTCCGGCGCAGCGGGTGACCGCGCTGGTCACCAAGGTGCTCGATAGTTTTGTGGTGGAAGGTGGCCCGGTGGCCGGCAAGCGGGTGCCCGTCGAGGCCGACGACAACTGGCAGATGGTGCTCGACTTTGGCGGCGGGCGACTTGTTTCGCTGGCGGCCAACAACGTCGTCCTTGGCACCAAAGCGCCGGTCGTGGAATTCCACGGTCTGGCCGGCACCATTGCCCTGGACCCCATCGATGTCTCCAGCCCGGTGGAAGTACTACGCAAGCAAAAAGGCTGGGAAACAATCAAGCCGTCGTTTCCCGTCGAGCAAAGCGAAGGCCGCAAGGCAGGCCCGGATCACCACCTGGGCATCGAGCACCTGGTCGATTGCATCCAGTACGACCGGGAACCGCTCCTGAGTATCGACCATGCCCTGCATGTGGTGGAAATTATCGAAAAGGCGGCGCAGTCGGCGCAGACCGGGTGTGTCGCCGAGATTGAAAGCACGTTTTGATCGAATGGGAGAGAGGTTGAACCCCAACCTTTCCCTCCCCCCATTCCCATACAAAAGAGGCAAGCATGACTGACAACACTCTCCGCGCCGGTCTCGTCGGCTGTGGCAGCCTGGCGCTTCGCGGGCCGCTGCCCCACCTGAGCCTACCCGATGCACAAGAGAAAGTGCGCCTGGTCGCCGTGGTGGACGCCGTAGCCGAACGCGCCCAACAAGCTGCCGAACGCTTTCAGGTCCCTGCCTGGTTTGCCACCGCCGAAGAGATGCTCGACCACGTCGACCTCGATATGGTGATCGTACTGACGCCGATCCCGTTTCACTTTAGCAACGCCATGGCCGCCATCGCCAAGGGCAAACATGTCTATGTGCAAAAGGCTATGACCACCACCCTGGCCGAAGCCGATGAA
>QEUW01000052.1 GCA_003577005.1 Chloroflexota bacterium
TGTGGGCGCAGCTGAACCGGCGCGCGAGGAACGCTTCTACCGTCTCGTCTGGACGCTTCTTCCGCTTGCGCTCGGATTGCTGGTCTTTGCCTTTGTGGTAGCGCTGCTCGGTTCGCCCTTTGGGCTGAGACGGGACAGCGACCCGCCACTGGACAGCGCCCCGGGCGTTGTTGTTTTGCCATCACCAACCAATACGCCAACTGTCGAAGGTGCCACCTTTACACCGACACCCCCTGAGGCCGTGACAACGCCCGCTATACCTGGGCCCGCTATACCTGGGCCCGTTATACCTGGGCCCGTTACACCTGGGCCCGTTACACCGGTGGAGCCGGGCGCCATCTTACCGACGGATACCTGGACCCCAACCGAGACGCCGGCACTGCCCGAACCGACCGCAACCTGGACGGTCACGCCGACCGAAACACCGTCGGCCACTTTCACCGCAACGGCAACTGAGACAGTCACGCCGACCGTCACTGAAACACCGGAACCAACCGAGACGCCGACCGAAACACCAACGGAGACGCCGACTCCTGTACCTGACATTCGCTGTGACCATGCGCCCGACCCGATCTGGAGCGCCTTTACCACCGGACTTGATCCGGACCGTCAACAACAATTTATCTGTGCCTTTACGCCGCCGATCGCCGCCAATGGCGAACTCCAACCGTTTGCTTTCGGATTTATGTTGCGGCTCGACAACAGCCCCAACGAGGTCTATGTCTTTTACAATGGCGATAGCCGTTGGGAGAAAGTCACAGCAAGCTGGCAGGAAGGCGAACCGCTCACGCCGGATGGGCCGCCGCCGGGACCGGAGTTTTTCCTGCCCACACGCATCTTTGGCAAAGTCTGGCAGGAAGAGCGTATCCAGGAAATGCTTGGCTTTGCCACCACCGGCGAGCCACAGAGCTTCCCTGGCCGTATCCAGACTTTCCCTGGTGGTGCCCTGGTTTATAATTTTTCCGATGGCCGGGTCTTCGCTTTTTTTGACGACCGGCGCTTATAATTGGCATCTTCCCGATGCGTTTGCACAAACGTTGTGGTGCCGAAACGAGGCGCTTTCTACCGGTAGGCCCCCGCACCAATCAGTAGAAAACGCTTTGCTTCGCTAGAACTCCTGGCGGTGATTCCACGCCAGCCTGAGAAGGAGAAAACGATGTTTGGATCTATCCGTGGCCGGCGGCCACGCCACTCGCTCTGGCTTACAGTTGCGCTTGCCGGCGTCTTGCTGGCGGCAGGCTGCGGGGGAGGCGCAGGGGCAGGGCTATTTGCACCGCCAACACCCACCTTTACCCCCACCGCTACGCCGACACCTAGCCCTACACCGGTCCCGGTTGAGGCTGCCGCGGCCGGCGTCGCCACGCCTGTACCTACCCCACAGGTGACGATCCCCCAGGGGTTTACCGGGGTGGCGGATGAACGGCTGGGTTACTCCTTTGCCGTGCCGCGCGGCTGGAGCGAGCTGGATCTGCGCGGCAGCCAGGTCCAGACACTTGCCGGCATGTTTGGGATGGGCGACCAGATCGCCGCGCTCAACCGCTTCCTCGACAGCCCCGAAGGGCAGATGCTGGGCGAGATCTACGTCACCGACCTGACCAGCGCCATGTTTGGCGGGCTGCCCACGCTTCTGGCCGTCGTCGTCGCCGATGCACCCGGCTACACCGCCGAAGATGCCAAACAGTTGGTGGAGCAGTTGCTGGCGAGCAATGCCAGTGTGCTGGGCAACGTGCGCATCGACAACCTGCAAGCCACAACCGTCAACAACCTGCCGGCGGTGCAGGGCACGGCCACCGCCGATCTGGCCCAGGTGGGCATGAACGCAGCCGCCTTTGCCAAAGTGGTCGCTTTACTCGCCAATGACCAGGTCTATCTAATGGTGCTGCTGGCGCAGGAGAACCAGCGCACGGCCAAAGAGCCGGTCTTCGACCAGATCATCGGCACCTTCCGGCCTGAATAAATAATGGGAAAGGGAAGCAGCCAAGCTATGTTGAAGAGCCTCGCTGTTTCCCTGCCGCAGCGGAGCAAACGGAATGATCGAACTGGCGCCCAATCACAAGAGCGGCCTACCCGTGGCGAATCCAATCCTGCTGGCCGGTGGCGTCATCGGCTACGGCGAGGCGCGCCACAACGCCCTGGCCACGGAAAGCCTGGGCGCCGTGGTCGTGGGTCCGATCCTCTGGCAGAGCCGGGGCGGAACAGGCGGCCCCCGTCTGGCCGAGCTGAACGGCGGCTTTGTCTTGGAAAGCGGTCTCCAGAATCGGGGTCTAAACGCCGTGCTCCGCCACTTTGCCGCTCTCTGGCCGCGGTTGGGCTGCCCGGTTATCGCCCAGTTGGCCGATGCGCAGCCCGAGCTGTTGGGCAAAGTCGCTGGCCGTCTTGCCAGTGTGGCCGGGTTGAGCGGGCTGGAGCTGCTGATCCCCCGGCAGGCCAATGCCGAGTTGGTGCAACGGCTGGTGCAGGCAGCGATACGCGTCAATGACCTACCAGTCTGGGTCAAGCTGCCGTTGGAACAGAGCCCGGCGTTGGCGCCTATCGCGGTTGCTGCGGGTGCCGTTGGCGTTGTCGTCGGGCAGCCGCCCATTGGCGCCGGGTTCTCCAGAACGGCCTTCCACGAAGGGAAATTGGTCACCGGCCCGGTCTATGGTCCACTGGCCTTTGCTCCGATGCTGGCTGCATTAGCAGGGGTCGCCCAGCTACAACTATCCTGTGCGCTCATCGCCTGCGGCGGCATCTACTGTGCCGAACAGGTGCGCCAGGCGCTGGCCCTCGGTGCTCATGCCGTGCAGATCGACGCGGCGGTCTGGGTCGAGCCGGGGCTGCCAGCCCGGCTGGCCGAGACTGCGGAGTGCGCACGCCCACGTGCAAACCGTTCGCACGTGGGCGTGCGCACTCCGCAGTAACCGTCGCTATTATTTTGAAAGACCGGAAACAGCCAACTGCTGAGGTAATCAAGCATTACACATTCCTCATACTAAAAAAGGAGAGACTATGCCTGACACAAAAGCCGCCTACAAAGTGCGGGCGGTCCACTGCGACTACCGGGCAAGCGAAGAGGAAGTCTACACGGCGCTCAAGCGCGCCACCGACCCACTGACCGAGAGTTGGATACGCCTCAAACGCGCCAAACGCATCGGCATCAAGTTCAATCAGGACAAAGAGCCCAAGAACCGGGTCTATTACGAAGGTCAACTCCAGCAACTGGTGACCGAGAAAGTGGCGCGCGCCTTCCTCCGTCTTTTGCGCGAACGAACCGACGCTGAACTCGTCGCGCCCGATGTCAGCTTTTACACCATGTACAACAGCGCCACCGTCGAACAGACCACCACCTTTGCGCAGGTCTACAAAGATTTTGGCGTACGCTACATCAATGGGATTGTGGACGAGCATCGCACCGTGGCGGTGCCGGGCGGCGGGCAGATGTTCCGCGAGTATGTTTTGCCCGCAGGCGCACTCGATGTGGACGAGTTTATCTCGGTCGCCAAGATGAAGAACCACGCCTTTATGGGCATTACGCTCACGCTCAAGAACCTCTTCGGCCTGATGCCCGGCGAGCCCGACGGCCACACCCGCACCTATTTCCACCATCTGGTGCGGATGCCCTATATGCTGGCCGACCTGGGGCGCATCTTCGACCCGGTGCTCAACATCATCGACGCCACCATCAGCCAGGCGGGCCGCGAGTGGGGCAACGGCTACGACGACGGCTCGGCCCCGCGCATCACCAACGCGCTGATCGCCGGCGACCACACCATTGCCACCGACGCCTGCGCCGCTCACCTCATGGGGCACGACCCGCAGAGCGACTGGTTGACGCCTCCCTTCCACCGCGACCGCAACCCGCTGTTGGTGGCAGCCGAGGCCGGGTTTGGCACAGTGAACCTGGATGAGATCGATTTCCAGTCGGAAGTGCAGGGGCCGCTGGGCGAATTCTATGCCTATGTCACCGACCCGCGGGCGATCAACATCAGTTGGCGCCAGACCACTGCCGAACAGGCGCTCCATTATCTGGACAACCAGCGCAAATTTGTGGACCAGTACGCCGGCGAGTATATCCTGCTGCAAGAGGGCGAAGTCAAGTGGCACGACCCGGTGAGTGATCTGCGCCAGAGCCGGCGCAAGCTGGCCGGCGGCAAACCTGAACAGGCTCTGTGGCTCAAATATGTGGACCCGGACGAACAAGAGGGAGAACACTTTAGCGTGTATGACCATGCACTAAAGCAAGTCAGCGCATTGGCGTAACAGCGGGTGCGAAAGGTCCATGACAATCGCTTGCTGGTAGATTACCGGTTGCCCGCGCTGACGTCGTTGCCGTGGCTCAGATCATCGCTAGCCTCGATTTCGGCGCCGCGTTCTTGGATGCGGTCGTATTCGATGTGCTGATCCCGCTCGGCGTATGTATAATCGCCTTTGGTGGAGTCCGGGACAACGCGAGATTCACCATACTCTATTGGCCCTCCTGCGGCCAACTTGTCCGGGTCACGCGCCGGGTATGTTCGTGGTGTGACGCTCCGGCTGCGGCTGAAAAAGTAGAGCGCCAACAACGCAAGTACGATAACGACGACGAAAAGAATTGCCCACTCCATAAGCCAATGTACTCCTTGACGCGGCACCAGCTGGCAACCAGTACCTGTCCAAAAAAGGGATGGTCGGACAACCACATTTAGACAAGCCTGGCACCCGTTCAAGCCAACCGCAATAGTCGTCGTTATGGAAAGAGCGTACAGAAGAAGGTATAAAATAAGCCGGCTCCGGGAGGTCAGCCGGCAGGATGGCCAACAGACGGTTCAGGCAAAGAGCGCCATCTGCTGGGGTGCGGGGCGCCCGTTGAGGAGTATGTAGGGGCTAGCCTGGCTGGCGTTGCGCAGCCCCAGGGCGCTCAAGTGCGATAATTCAGTCAGGCGCCCCTTGCGGCGGGCGACGATGATGGCATCGGCGATCTTGGGGCCAATGCCCGGTACGCGCAACAGTTCGGCGCGTGTGGCCCGGTTGACCTCTACCGGCGTCTGCTTCAGGTTTTCCTCGGCCCAAGCGCGCTTGGGGTCGATATCCAGACGCAGATTGGTGTTGGAAGTGAAGGGCAGATCTTCCAACTGCCAGCCGTAATCGCGCAGCAGATAGCTGGCCTGGTAGAGACGGGATTCTCGCTCGGCGGGTGTACTTGACAGGTGCTCGAAGGGTGTTTGGCGCACCGGGCGAAAGGCCGAAAAGTAGGTGCGCCGTAGCCCGAATTGCCGATAGAGCCGTTCGCTCATCTGCAACAATTCCAGATCGGTGTCACCAACAGCGCCGACCACAAACTGGGTCACCAGACTCGTGCGCCAACCCTCTTGTTGGCGGATCTGGCCTGCCCACCGGATGCGCTGGAAGAGTTCGTGCCAGAAGTCCTTTTTGGGCGCCAGCGCCTCCAGCCGTTGCGCCGTCGGCCCTTCGAGGTTGATGGAAACTCGATCCGCCAGGCGGAGGGTCTGCCGCACCTGCTCATATTCGGCGCCAGGCATGACCTTGAGGTGGATATAGCCGCGATAGTTGTACTTTTTGCGCAGGATCGCCGCAGTGTCGATGATCTTATCTTGGGTGGTGACGCTGCCTTTGATGATGCCGGAAGAGAGAAAGATACCCTCCACGTGGCCGGCGCGGTGCAGTTTGTCAAAACCGGCGGCCATTTCATCGGGCGTAAAGTTGATGCGCCGGGTTGCGTTGCGACCGGCGCGGAAGACACAATAGTGGCAGTTACGCTCGCAGGCGGTGGTCATCATCGCCATGAGCACCGGTTTGGAACCCGTAGGCGTGCTGGCTTCGCCGATACAAGGGAGCACCGTCGGGCGAACCGGGTGCGCAGCGGCTGCCTTTTCGGTGATTGGGTTGCTGCCAGCCGGTTCATGTTGCGTGGCCCCATCCAACAAAGAGAGCTTCTGAAAGGTATCGGGCGCGACTTTGAAGTTCATCTCTCCCTCCTTACCGGCTACCGATCTGACAGGTTCTGATGTGTATAGTCGAATTATACGAACAATTGTTCTGTTTGTCAACTGCTACGGGAGTGACCAGGGCTACCCCAAAGCGGTGGCGAGGGTCAAGAGCCGCGGATGAACAGAAAGGCGGGATCCGTCTTGAGCAGCTTCAATCCGTGTCTTTCTAAAAACCCGCGGCTCTCACCTATGCGTCCGACTTTTGAGCAGCCCTGGGGTGCAGAAAAGTGTTCCTGTAAGACAAGCTGGTCTCCTGCTCTACAGCGTGTAAGGGGGGTGTCATGCGTGCGGTAGTACAGCGTGTAAGTAGTGCTAGCGTCTCCGTCGATGGCCAGATACACAGTACCATTGGCTCAGGCTTTCTGATCCTCTTGGGCATCACCCACGACGATGGCGAGGCAGAGGCGCGCTTTCTAGCACGAAAGATTGCCAGCTTACGGGTCTTTGAAGACGCTGATGGTAAACTGAATCTCAGCCTGGCCGAGACCGGCGGCGCTGCCCTGGTTGTCAGCCAGTTTACACTCTACGCCGATATGCGCAAGGGACGCCGGCCCAGCTTTACCGAAGCTGCACGGCCCGAACAGGCGCAGCCGCTCTATGAGCGCTTTTGCCAGTTGCTGGCAGCGGAAAATGTGCCGGTGCAACAGGGTGTCTTTGGAGCGCACATGCACGTGGCGCTGGTCAACGATGGGCCGGTGACCATTTGGCTGGACACTACAACCATGCTGAATGGGTAATGAGGAGGGAAAAATATGAGTACACACACGGCGTACCTGATCGCCGCAAGCCCGGTGGAAGATCTGAACATTGCAGAAGCAATGGAACAGGAGTTGGAAGACTACCTGGTGAAGGATGACCTCTATCGCACGATTATTGTCAGCCTACCCAGTGGTGACCAGAAGCTCCAGATGACCGGCGGTGATCTGCTCACGCGCTTGCACCGGCTCAAGGCGGTGCGCGACCAACTCTCACCTGACCTCCAGGCTCGCCTCGATGCGGTCGAAACGAGAGCCCGGCAGACCATCTACAGCCTGCGCAGTCGTTTCCACGACCGGCTGCGGCGCGAGATGAAGGCCCGGCTCGACAGTCTTAAATGGTTTCTTGACGACTGCACCTCGGAACCGCAGCGCTGTCGCGCCGAGTTCCCTTTTGAGATGCGCAACCGCCAGCGCATCGAGGAACTTTTGAAAGAGTTGGGCAACAACGTCTCGCCAGAGTTGCAGAACCTGCTGCAAGCGACTGATCATCGCATCCGTGTGGTCAGTCGCGCCGCTGACTTTATTTGGGATAACTCCTTGCAAAGCGCCTTCCCGCCACAGCCCTATTGGTATTTGTACGTGACGCCGTAATGGGTAATGCGTAATGCGTGATGTGGAATTGGCTGACCGTATGCAACGCATTACGCATCACATACCCATATCACGTATCACGCATTACCCATTACGGATTATGGATTCAACAGCCGAATCACCTCGTCGTGGATTGCGCCCGCTGTGGCTACGGCGCTCCGGCCGTGGACGGGGTCGTTCCCTTGCCAATCGGTGATCCGCCCGCCAGCGCCCTCGATGATGGGAATAAGCGCCATCAGATCCCACACTTCCAGAATCGGGTCAGTCATGATGTCGGCGCCACCGGTGGCAACCAGGTAGTACCCGTGGCAATCGCCCCAGTTGTTGTAGCGTTGGACCCGCTTGCTCAGAACCTCGAAAGCAGCGCCGTTCTGGTAGTTGAAAACAGTCCAGTAGGGGCCGCCGGTGAGGATCGCATCTTCGATCCGTAGACAGGGGCGCACCTGGACGCGCCGGCCATTGAGCCACGTCTGTCTGCCGTCTCCCACCAGAAAGTCGTTGAGCAACGGGTGGTGGATCACCCCCAACACCGGGCGGCCATCATGCAAGAGCGCAATCAGCGTGCCAAAGAGATAACTGCCGCTGACAAAAGCCTTGGTGCCGTCGATGGGGTCGAGCACCCACTGATACTCCGCATCCGCATTGTAATGGCCGTATTCCTCGCCTAGAATGCCATGGTCGGGGAACTCGTCCATGATCATGCGGCGCATCGCCTCTTCGGCGCCACGGTCGGCAATGGTCACGGGGGACAGATCGGCCTTGAGTTCTACATCATACCCGGCGCGAAACCACTTGCGGATGATTTCAGCGCTGGCGCCGGCCAATCGTTGCGTAAACGGGATCAGGTCTTCAGTTGTCAGGTTCATGGCTGGCTCGATCAGAAACGTAGCGTTCGGTCTGGAAAAACTCAACGATCCTTTGTTGGTCTTCGTCGCTCAAGAGGTCATGGCAGTGCTGCCAGAGCTCGGCCGGGAGCTTTGTGCCTTCGGCGGCGGCCCGGCGCCGGGTCACCGCCAGGGCGAAGTCGGTGCGGGCGCTGTTGATACGGCCGCGCACCATCCATCCCAGACCGGCGAGGAAGAGGAGCACAGGTGACTGGGCGCCACCTTCCTGCAACACCCGCAAGACAGCATTCAGACCGGTGCCCTCTTTGTCACCCAGATAGAAGAAGAGCAACACGGCCTCGATAAATTCTTCATTGTTGGTCTTTTCATCGATCAGCCTGGCGGTCTGCTCCCACCGCTTGCGGGCTTCCTCGGCCTTGCCCATCCGCTTGAGCGCCACGCCATGCCAGAGGCCGGCCTGGATGGGGTGCGTTTTATCCCGCTGGATCCAGGGCAACGCCAACTCCAGTTGGTTGTGGAACATAAGCCGCGTATAGAGCATATAGGGATGCTCGCGGTAATCTGGGTCGAGCGCGGCGGCCTGTTCAAAATGGGCAACGCCCTCCTCATAACGCCCGGCCGCGATCGCAACGATAGAGCGAAGGTTCGCCAGATAGGCAGCATCTTCATTGGGTTCCGTGTCAGTATGGCTTCCTGCCTGGCGCGCTTGTTCAACCCAGGCTGCTGCTTCGTCGATAGTCGCCTCGGCCTGTTCGTAATGCTGGAAGCGGGCATATTGCAGGGCCAGGTTGCCCCAGTCGATCAGCCGGGCGTCCGCGGCCTCGGCCAAAGTTCGCATTTGGCGCAACGCCTCATCCTCGCGAGCGGCCAGGGCGAGCACCATGGCCCGGCGCTGCTGCCATCCGCGCCGCGTATCCTCGTCCGCCTCTTGCTCCAAATGGGTGAGGGCATCAAGCGCCTCGTCATAGCGTTCGCGCTGGGTCAAATAGATGTGCAAATTGGCCGCTGCTTCTTCTTCGAGCCCTTTTAGCCGGCCATCATTGGCGTTACGCACTTTTTCCGGCAAGCGATGCAATCCGTTTCGCACCTTTTCGTAAAGTTGAATCGCTTCATCCGCCTGGTTAGCCGCCGCCCGGTGCGCCTGGGCCAACAGATCTTCCCAACTGCCTTTGATTACGAGCGCATCTTGGGGCCGTGTCGTGGAGCTGTTGCTCATGGGTTTACTCATTCAGTACAATGGCGGTGATGCCGTGTGGGACTGGTGGCAGTCCCGCACGGCATCACCTGGTCAAGTGTTCGCTTGTAAAGAGTTTACCATTGTCGGCGTATGCGACGCAACTACCGGCCCCAATCGACGGCCTGTTCCAACACATAGCGGTAGTCGATGGGAAGATCGATAGGAAGCGGGCGCTGGTTGCCGCCATCTGCATCCATGACCCAGACTCGCCAACGCCCGGCTTCGTGATTCTCTTCACGGTTGCTCAAAAAGACGATATGCCGGCCATCGGGGCTCCACGCCGGCGCCACATTGCTGGGAATTTGGTCCACTAATGTCGTTCGAGGCTGGGTGAGCGCCACCAGGCCACTGCCGTCGGAGTTGACGGCGAAAATCTGCCAGTGGCTTCCCCGGCGCTGGTGAAAGACGATCCGCCCGCCATCAGGCGAGACGTCAGGGTCATGCATGTAGTAATCAAAGAACACCTGTCTGGTCTCGGCATCGGGGCTGTCACTGGTCTTTTGGATCCCGGCGCTTGATTGGTAGACGATCCCGCCAGCCGACCAGTCGGGCGCCTGGGCGCTGTTGAGCGCCGCCAGATCACGGTATCCATTGCCGTCGACCTCGACACGAGCGATCATGTAGTTGGGCCTCTCCACCCGGTCGAACTGGTTGAGAATTCTGGATTTGATCGAGTCTGTAATCTCTTCCGCCAACTCCTCCTGGCAGGCCTCATCACACTCTTCAGGTATCAGCTCCTCTGGCAATTCGATGTCGGGAACGTCTGAAACCAGTTGCGCATCGGACGGGCACAGGCCGCCAAAGCCCAGGTCCCGGCACTTGTACGAGCCATCCGAACGGCTGAAGACGAGCCCCTGACCATCTGGGCTCCACTTGGGCGAACGCAGACCGGGGCGCTCGTTGAAGACCATCCGCTCGTTAGAGCCATCGACACCGATGACATAAATACTGTCATTGCGCACAAAGGCAATCTGGCTGCCGTCGGGGCTGAGCGCCGGGTCTAGCCCGCTGGTGACAGGTCGCAGCACACCGCTTGCCAGGTCGTACAGATAAAAGGTGCCACCCGGGCTGGTCTGCACCACCAGTTTGCCGTTCAGCCCGGTAGGTGCTGTCCGTTGGGCAACTGGCTGCGAATTGCCACTTGAATTGGTAGCCGCACGTTCCACTGTCACTTCCGGGGCCGGCTCGTCTGCCGGCGCCGCAGGTGGGACGGGGGTAGCTGTCGGTTGCACCGGTTCGCTGCTCACCTGGTCAGAGATGGGCAGGTTGACCAACGGCTCAGAGAGCTCGATAAACTCGGCGCTCACCCAGCCGAAGCCGTCCGGCGCCTCCGCCACTTCGATCTGTACCCAGGTGCCAGGGCCATTGCGACCGATCGCCACAAAGACTTCGTTGGGCAGCGCCTTCTCGACGATCGGATAGTTGGTGCCAGGGCCCGCGCGAACATTGAGACGCGACCCGGTCAGGGCGATGCGCGCGGTTGGGCGCCCATCGGCTTCGGGCGTGGGCCGCCGGGTAGCGGTAGCCGGCACAGTAGGGCTAGCGGGCGCCTCTTCGCCGTCCTCCCCGGCCGGTGTCTCTTCTGCGACAACCGTATCCGTCAGTGTGGTTGTGGTCGTGACCGCAGTGGCAGGCGCTTCAGCTTCCACCGGGGTATCATCAGCGGTCGCGGGCGCCGCTGCGGCTTCTGCCCCTTGCACGGGCAGACCACGCACGTTAAAGACGACAACGTCGTTCGTCGAGACCCAACCGGCTGTGCCGGTGGCCGTCTGCACATAGAGCCAGGCGCCATCACCGCTGCGCGCCTGGGCGGTGAGGGCTGTACCGACCGCCAGACGCTGCGCCGGGTCTGTCCCTGGCTCATCGTACAAATTGGCCCCACCGGCTCCCACGACGGCAATAATTTCGGTCTGCGCCATAGCCACCAGCGCCGGCGTCGATGTGTTGGTGGGCACCGGCGTCGGCGATGGGCTGGGCGACGGCGTTGGTGACGGACTGGGCGACGGTGTAGCGGTCGGGGTAGGCAGCGGGGTTGCCGTTTCAGTTGGCGTAGCCGTTGCCGGGGGGTTTGTCGGTGTAGCCGTCGCAGCAACCGCTGCGGGTGTTGTGGCCGTCACGACCTCTGTTGCCGTCACCGCTTGCGTGTCGGTGAGCGGGGCTGATGGCGATTCAACGGGTGTAGCGCTCTCGGACTGGGCCATATCAGCCATGACAGGTAATTGATCCGTGCCAAAGACGACCAGACGCCCGGCCTCGACCCAGCCTGGTGTACGGTCATCCAGATAGACGAGGACCCACTGGTTGTCGGCTGTGCGACCGATGGCGGTGAGGGTGGTGCCGGGCGCCAGCGTGCGCACCACATCGCCATCCGGCGCGCTATAGAAATCAGCCGACTGGGCGCCCACCACAGCCAGTTTACCCGGAAGCGCCTGTTGGACCCCTTGTGCGTTACTGCCGGTCAGAGCCAAGATGCTTGCGCTGCCAAGCCAGGTAATTGTGACCAGGAGAACAATGGCGGCCACCAAGATAAAGGGGCGGTTGCCCTGACTCCAACCGCCAAGCCAGGTGCGGCCTCTTGCCAGCAGGGAAATCACTTTTGCGCGCATTTGATTCAAGCTCACAGTTGTTTTCTGCACTTGCGGTATCGGATTAAGAAATCTCAGTTCAACAAAAACGATAAATCTGGCTCACCAGCACTAGGACATCAACCAGCAGCATTTGTTGTGCCTATTTTTCTGTACGGCTTTTTAGCCCAAAGGTTTTATGGCTCCGCTTTCAGGTTCTACCGAAGCGGCGACTTGCCAGAGAAAACTTGAGCACGTTGCCAGCATTTTTGACCAGCTCCACTACTAACACACTCTCTCCAACGCGACAAATGTGCTGACTCACACGTAAAGATGAATCGGTTCACAATCCCGTTATAATGCACTTGTGGATTGGCCCAAGAACTTTTGACAAATCAGTCCACCCATTTTATAATCGACCGAACGTTCGGTCGGTTATCCGCCCTTCCATTATCGAGCATAGCCGCTGGCCTGTCAAGTTGGGTGGAGAATAGAAGATTCTGTTCAAATCAAATGAGTGAACTGGCAATTACGCCCCAAAAAGAGGCTATCCTAGACGCCGCTCAAGAGTTGTTCGCCCGCCACGGGTTCGAGGGGCTCTCGATCCGAAACTTGGCTACTCAGTGCGGGCTGGCCAAGGCCACCATCTACCATCACTTCCGCGACAAGCAAGACATCTTTATGAGTGTGCTCGAGCGGGATGTCAGCCATGTTCACACGCAGATTTTGAACGCGGCCGCCAACGAGCACGATGCGCTCAACAAGCTGCGGATGGTGATCCATACCTATTGTCGTCTCATCAGCGAGCGCCGCTCTGTTGTGCTTACTACCCTGCGCGAAATCACTGGCATGGAAGCCAAGTTACGCCGCTTCACCCAGGTCAACCGCGAGGTCTTTCTGGGGCCGCTGGCGGAGATCATCCAGCAGGGCATCGATGAGGGCGTGTTCCGCCCCGTGGACACCGAGATGAGCGCGCTCTGTCTATTGGGGATGCTCCATGCCTTTGTCACCTTCCAGTTGATCGTCCAGGACAGAGAGATCGGCAGCGACGTGGCCGAGCATGTCCTTCAACTCTTTTTATACGGAATTGGCCGGGAGTGCAGTCAGGCAACTCTCAAATCAGGCCATCCAGGAGGCAATTCAGTGCCCTCCTATCCATCGAGTCTATCGGATGATCAGAAGTCCGGTTAATCAAGGTCGAGGTTCTGCATGAGTTGGTTTCGCACTCCTTTACGTTCCGGCTGGATGAGCGGGCTCGTTGCTGGCGCCCTCATTGGCCTTTTGTCCAGTTGTTCGTTCACTACGCCTGGTCCTACGCCGACGCCGGTGAGCCTGCCCACTTATGCACCGGGTGCGACGGCCGGGTCTACCCCCCAGGCAACGGCCACCAGCGCAACCGCCACACCTGGCTCAGCAGCGCCAGACGAAACGGCGCCAGAGACTATAGACGCCAACGCTGCACCGGCTGAAGCAGTGCCAGCCAGCGCAGCGGTTGATATAGCGAGCGCCGCGCCTGCACCGGCTGGCGCCATTCTCTACAGCGGTGAAATTGTGGCCTACCAGCAGGTCAACGTGGTGGCCGAGGTCTCGGGCCAGGTGCTTGAACTCATGGTCGATGTGGGCACGCGCGTCGCCGCCGGTGACCCGGTCATTCGCATCGACAGCACTATTCTCGAAGCCCAACGCGCCCAGGCACTGGCAGGGCTGGAGGCGGCCAAGGCGCAATACGATCTGTTGGTGTCGGAAGCCGGCGACGCCGATATTGCCGCTGCCCGCGCTGCCGTCGCCGCCGCCAACGCCGCCTACCAGCGCGCCATCGAGGGCATCACCGACGAAGACCGCCGGCTGGCGGAAAGCCAGTTGCGGTTGGCGCAGGCTGCGGTCACGACGGCTCAGGCGGCGTACAACGAAGTGCGTTGGATGCCCAATATCGGCGCCATGCCGCAGAGTCTCCAACTGCAACAGGCAACGCTTCAGGTCGAAGCCGCCCAGGCGCAGTACGACAAAGCGGTCAAAGGCGCAACGCAAGATGTGATCGCCGGCGCCTATGCCCAGTTGGCCCAGGCCCGCGCCCAGCTCCAGCGGCTGGAAGAAGGGGCCAAGCCGGAACAGATCCAGTCTGCCCAGGCGCAAGTCAACCAGGCGGAAACTGCTCTTTATCTGGCGCAGGTGCAACTCAGCAAAGCCACCGTGCGTTCGCCCATCGATGGCGTCGTCTCGCGCGTCACAACCTCAGCCGGCTCGATGGCCGCCCCGGGTGCGCCGCTGCTAGTCATCCTCTCCAACGAGGTGAAGATCAATATCCCGGTTGAAGAGACACGCCTGAGCACCCTGCGCATCGGCCAGCCGACGCGCGTGCGCGTCGACGCTTACCCCGACCGCGTCTTCAATGGAACGGTGGACATCATCGCACCAGAGCTAGACTCGGCGACTCGCACCGTCCAGGTAACGATTCGCCCACAGGACGAGGGGCGGCTGCTGGCGCCGGGCATGTCGGCGACGGTGGAATTGCTGGAAAACTAGCGAACGCAGAACGCAGAACAGGGATTCGTTTTTCGGTTTCCTGTTTCGAGCCGGGAGCATATTTGGATGAAAATCTGGGATATTTCCATACGCCAACCTGTGTTCATGACGATGGTCCTTGTGGCGGGGATCGTCATGGGCATTTTCTCCTATTTTCGGATGCCGGTGGATGTTTTTCCCAACGTCGAGTTTCCAGTTGTGGCAGTGATCACGGTCTACCCCGGCGCCAGCTCTACGGAAGTGGAAGAACAGATCACTGACCCGCTCGAAAAAGAACTAAGCACCATCAGCGGCATCGATACGGTGCAATCGACCTCCAGCGAGGGCGTAAGCACGATCATTCTTCTATTTAACCTGGACACCGCCTCAGACAAAGCCAGCCAGGAGGTGCGCGAGCGAGTCAACATTCTGCGCAACCAATTGCCGGCAGGCATTCAGGAGCCGGTGGTGCGCCGCTTCAACCCGTCGGACCAACCCATTATGCGCATGGGCGTGGCCGATAAGAGCGGCCAGCGGACGCCGGCCGAGCTACGACAGTTGGTAGAAGATGTCATCCAGGCGCCGCTTCAGCGGGTGCCGGATGTGGCGGCGGTGGATGTGGATGGCGGGCAGGAGCGCGAGATCCAGGTCAAGCTCAACCTCCAGGCCATGCAGGCGCGGCGCATTACTCCACAACAGATCATCAGCGCGCTCCAGGCCGAAAATCTCAACATCCCTGGCGGCTCGCTGGTGGAAGGCGGCCAGGAGATCACCCTGCGCACGCCGGGCAATTTTGCCACATTGGATGACATCCGCAACGTCATTATCGTCAACCGTGGCGCGCCAGTCTATCTACGCGATGTCGCCACAGTGGAAGACGATTTCAAGGAACGCGATCGCATCACCCGGCTCAACGGCGAAGAGTCGGTGGTGGTCGGCATCCGCAAACAGAGTGGCAGCAACACCGTGGCTGTCGCGGAGGGTGTCAAGCATGAACTGGAGCCAATCATCGCGGCCAACCCTGATCTGGAAGTGATCATCGCCAGCGACCAGTCGGTGGAGGTGGAGCGATCCATCGAGGGCGCGATCGAAGATCTATTGTGGGGCGCCCTGCTAGCCGGGCTTGTGGTCTTTTTCTTCTTTTGGGAGTTTCGCAGCACGATCGTGACCGTCCTGGGGCTGCCGGTCATCCTGATCTCGACGCTCTTCTTTATGAACTTGTTCGATATCGGGCTGAACAATATTTCGCTGTTAGCGTTGGCCTTGGTGGTGGGCCTGGTGATCGACGACGCCATTGTGGTGCGCGAGAATATCTTGCGCTGGATTCAAAAGGGACACAAGCCGCGTGAAGCTGCCAGCAAGGGCACCGAGGAAGTCTTTCTCCCTGTGTTGGCGACGACGGCCACGGTGCTGGCGGTCTTCTTACCCGTGGCCTACGCCGAGGGGATCATCGGTCGCTTCTTTGTCGCCTTTGGCCTGACGGTTTCCATTGCCATGGCCATCTCGTTCTTTGAATCGCTGACGATGGCGCCCATGCTCAGCGCCTATTTCTTTAGCGCCAAACAGGGAGCCGCCAGTGAAAGCGATGCAGATGCCGACGCGGTGGATGACCACGAACATGCGGTGCAGAACAGTTGGCTCAACCGTTTTTACGGCGGTTTTCTGCACTGGGCGCTGCGGTTTAAGTGGCTGACCATTCTGATCACGCTCGCCATCTTTGTGGGGAGTATCTACAGCACCCGTTTTCTCACCTTTGCATTTATTCCGACCATCGACCAGCACGAGTTCGATATGAGCGTCGAACTGCCGGCGGGAACACCGTTGAATGTCGCGCTGGCTGAAGCGATCCAGATCGAGGAGATCCTGCGCCAGCACCCGGCCGTCATCGACATCTTCACCACAGTAGGCAACACGGGGGCGCCGGAAGAGGTATCCTTTTTTGTCAAGCTCGAGGAGACGGCCACCACACGTACGGTCATCGACCAGGTGCGCCAGGCGCTGGCCAATGCGCCGGGTCTGACCTTTACCCAAGGCGGTGGCCCCGGTGGAGCCACGAATGACATTGTGGTCGAGCTTCGTGGTCTCAGCAATGTGGAGTACGATGTGCTGGGTGAAGAGGCAAATCGGGTCCTGGCTGCGTTACAGACCGTTCCTGGGTTGGTGGATTTCAATCTGTCGTACAAACCGGGCCGGCCTGAGATGGGGATTGTAGTCGACCGGCAGAAGGCGGCGCAACTGGGGCTGACCACGGCTCAGATCGGCAGCACGATCCGCACGCTGGTCAACGGCGAAGTGGCAACCACCTTCCGCGGCGAGGGGACGGAGGCCGACATCCGCGTCCGGCTCGACAACGTCAGTAGCAGCAGCGTCGAGGAGATCCTCAACCTCAACCTGCTGACCCCCACGGGCAATCTGATCCCGCTACGCCAGGTGGCGCGGGCCGAAGCGATCACCGGTCCCAACCAGATCACCCGCATCGACCGCCAGCCGAACATCAACATCACGATGAACGTGACCGGACGACCGGTGCCCGATGCCACCGCCGAAGTAACTCGCCTGTTGGAATCCCTATCCCTGCCGGCCGGTGTGACGGTTCAACTGGGCGGCAATGCCGAGGCGCAAACTGAAGGCTTCCAGAGCCTGGGGCTGGCCATGTTGCTCTCGGTAATCTTTATTTACATGGTGCTGGCCAGCCAGTTCAACAGCTTTATCCAGCCGTTGCTGATCATGCTGGCGCTGCCGCTGGCTATCGTGGGCGCGTTGTTGGCGCTGCTGGTGACACAGCGCCCGCTCGACCTCACGGCGTTTATCGGGTTTATCATGCTCATGGGGCTGGTGACCAAGAATTCGATCTTGCTGGTCGATTTTGCCAACCGCGCCCGTGAGCAGGGGGCAAACGCCACCGAAGCCATGTTGCGCGCCGGCCCCATCCGCCTACGCCCGATCTTGATGACCTCGCTCTCGCTGATCCTGGCGATGGTGCCGCTGGTCTTAGGGTTCAGCGCCGGCGGCGAGTTCCGCCAGTCCATGTCGATCGCCATCATGGGAGGTATGATCACCAGCACGCTGCTTACGCTGGTGGTCGTGCCGGTAGTATACGCTTTAGTAGTCGGGTGGCAAGAGCGCATTGGCGCCAGCCTGGCCCGCCGGCGCGCCGCCCGTGCGGCCAGGCTGGCGGCCACCCCACCGCAGCCGCCCGACGAAGGCGCGGCTGCGCCAGCGAGCGATTGACCTGTAACGCAAGTGGGCATGTTGCCCGCTGTGCCGGCAGTGCGACAAAAAGGATCAAACAGGGTGAAACGAGTTGGCCTGAGCGCATAGATACACCAGAATTTTGGACGGCCATTAGGTGGCATCCACATGGCCGGGAAGGGCTAGAGGCGCCCTGCTCATTCAATAGAGTTCTGGCCCTTTCTCGGACATACGGGTCGCACAGGGCAAGGGCATCTTATCCTAACAGTCCTGTTTTATGGATGCGCCCTGAGCGCAGGGTGTGTCCAAATTTTTGGGGCAAACCCGCATTCCGGGAAAGGGCCGGAAAGTTTCTGATCGTTCACCGCGACGGCGGCCCTTTCCCGGAATGCGGGGCCGGGGCAACCCGCCCCCAATCCTGGACGCACCCTGAGCGCATGTGTCCCTTCACGGCTAAACGCCCTTATGTTATACTCCCTACCAGCGCAACTATCGAGTTGATCGATCGCGATTTGCAGGAACGGGAGTGAGCAGCCCAGCCAGCATAGCAATTTTGGCGGGAGCCCCTGTCAGCTTGCCGTCTTTGATTTCTACCTCTTTGTCTGATCGTTTTGTTTGGTCGTTAAGGTTGCAATAAGCATTTGCAGCGCACAGGTGTACTGCGGTCTATGCGTGACCGGCTGGCACTCTTGGTTGTTATTCTACTGGCTTTTCTGCTGCGCATCTGGGCGTTGGACGCTAAAGGCCTGGCCTACGACGAAGCGGCAACTGCCCTCATGGCGCGCGCAACGCCGGCAGAAATCATTCGTTTTCACTGGGGTGCGGCCTTTGAGCATCCACCTTTCTGGCAACTCTTCATGCACGGATGGTCGCTCCTGGCGGGCCAGAGTGAATTCGCCCTTCGTTTTTTGGCCGTTCTGGCCGGTGTGGTCCAGATTCCATTAGTCTGGCAACTGGCGCGCGGGGTCGAGACAAGAGACAAGAGACTGGAAACTGGGGAACCGCCACTGTTCAATCGCCAATCGCCAATCGCCAATCGCCAGTCTCCAATTTCCAGTCTCCCCATGCTGAGTACGCTGCTCGTTACCCTCTCCCCCGTCCTCGTGTTGTACAGCCAGGAAGCCCGCATGTATACCGTTGTGGTGGCATTGGCATTGGTATCTTTATGGGCCACCGAACGCCTCGCTCGCAAGCCAGCGATGGACCGTGTCGCCGTCTTTGTGCTGGTCAATGTTGTGATGATGGGGTTTCACTATTACAGTGTGCTATTGGTTGTAGCCGAGGCCATCACCCTTGGGTGGATTCTCTGGGGGCAGCAAGAGGGCCGTCTCGTTTTGTTCGTCTACAGCGCTGCCATGCTTGCAGCGATAGCTCCGCTGGCTGGCTGGATGCTGCTGGCGCCTGGTTTTCGCGCAACGGCCTCCATCGTCCTGGCCAATATTGGTAACGCCCAACCAGGCGTATGGTCCTTTTTGGATGGCCTCTGGCGCGACCTCACCTTTGGGGCCATCCGCTGGCAGCCGGCCCACGCCTGGCTGGGCTATTTGCTCCTGCCGCTGGTTGGGGTTGGCGTTGTGCAGCTCGTTCCGCAGGGGCTGGCATTGTCTCCTTCTCGCCGGCCTAGCGCCCCAACTGCCGATGGCAAGCCACGATTGTGGATGAGTATGCTCGTGTTAACCAGCGTGATCATTCCGCCTTTGGTCAGTGCGCTCTTCTTCCGCACCCTGGCGACGCGTTATATTCTCTTTATCGCCCCGCTGCTCTGTGTATTGGCTGCCCTAGGATTGAATTGGCTCAATCGGATCGATTGGCGGCTTAGCGGGCTGTGGCTGCTGGTTTCCCTGATGGTTGCCGGCGCCGGCCTAATCACTTATTTTGGCCTGTATCGAAAGAGTGACTATCGGGCTATGGCGCAGACGTTGACGCAGCGACTTGCCCCGGAAGATGGCATTTTGCTTGAGGCCCCGCGGCAACATCTGCTGGCTAAATATTATCTGCCGGAGAGCTTTACCTATTACACGGCGCCCCATGTAGAGCTGCCTGACTACTGGCCGGTCAACGCACCGCCGGTGGTGCCCGAAGAGATGGACCACTACATCCAGGAGTATCTGCGCCGTCACCGCGTGCTCTGGCTGATCCTCACCGCCGAAAATGAGGTGGATAAGGGGGAGTTCGTTCCCAAGTATTTGACTGCGGTCAGCTTTCGCCAGGAATGTCAGGATTGGCTCGATATTCGTCTTTGCCGCTTCGTAAGTCCGCTTGCCATACCGGCACAGGCAACCACACCTATCGGTGCGCTTTTCGGTGGTCAACTTTTGCTCGAACAGGCGGACCTGGCGGCAGTGGATGAACGCGACAGCCAGCGTTACCTGCTGGTCACGCTCCACTGGCTGGCTGAGACGCAACCCACGCTCGACTATCGGGTGACGTTACGGCTGCTGGATGGACAGGGCGTCATCGTAAGCCAGCAGGATGAGTATCCCATCGGCCCGCTCCTCCCACCCGTGACCTGGCAGGCTGGGGATGCCAAGCCTGGTTATATGGTGCTCCCAGTGCCGCCGGCTCCCGGTGCTTATCGAGCCGTGGTCGGGGTATACGACCTGGCGACCTACGCCGGGATAGCGTATCGGACTGCACAAGGCTCGCTCTCGTTCGACCTCATCCCGATCGGCACAGTCGAGCAAGATGAAACACTGATTGTTAGAGGTGGATGATCCTTTTGAAACAAGCTGTTCGTTCGACCACGGCCTGGTCTCGGCCAGATTGGCTGTTGCTGGCCGTGGTGACCGGGTTAGGGGCAGCGCTCCGCTTCTATAAACTGGGGGTGGTGCCGCCAGGTTTTCAGTTCGACGAAGCGTTCAATGCCATCGACGCCGCACAGGTATTGCACGGCAACTTTCCGCTCTTCTTGCCCGCCAATGCTGGTCGCGAGGTGCTCTACACCTATGTTCAGGCGGCACTCGGCGCATTCTTTGGTGTCAATGTCTTTTCGTTGCGTCTGGCTTCGGCTCTCCTTGGCATCGCCGCTGTGGCCGCCACTTACGTGTTGCTCCGGCTTATGATCCACCGCGAGAGCCGGATGGTCGCCACCTTCACCAGCCTGACGCTGGCGGTCAGCCTGTGGCACATCCACTTTAGCCACTACGGCATCCGGGTCATCACTATGCCGTTTCTGCTAAGCGCTCTCTTTGGCTCCTACTGGTTGGGCCTCTTTGGACGCACGCGGCGACGGCGGCTGGTCGCCTTTCTCGTGTGCGGCTTGCTCACCGGCCTCGGTGTGTGGACCAACCCGACCGGGCGTTTTGTACCGTTTGTGCTCATCCCGTTTACGCTCTGGCTGGTGTGGCGGCATCCCACAGGTGACCTGCGGCGGCGACGTTGGGCGCTGGACGGCCCACTGGGCGGGCTGTTGCTCACCGGGTTGGTAGCACTCGTGGTTTTTCTGCCGTTGGGCCTTGAGTTTTACCGCCATCCAGAGTGGTTCACCGGCCACGCGGCAGAGGTTTCTATCTTCGCCGACCGGGTGAGCGGCGGCCAGCCGGGGCGGATGCTGTTGTTCAACATCGGGCGCGTACTCGGCATGTTTAGCATTACCGGTGACGAAGAGTGGGCCCACGGTCCCGCCGGGCGCCCGGTCTTCGACCCGTTCATGTCGCTCCCGTTTACGGTGGGCATTGGTCTCTGGCTTTGGCGTCTCTGGCGGCGGCGGCCTGATGACCCGGATGTGGATGCGCTGGCGCTGCTCGCCCTTTGGTCCTTTGTCATGTTGACGCCGTCGGTCTTTAGCGAGGCAGCGCCCAATTATTCGCGCACACTGCCCTCTCTGCCGGCGATTTTTCTCGCCGCTGGCCTGGGGCTGACGTGGCTCGCGGTCACAGTTGCCACCCGGCTTTCCGCCCAGACATGGAAAGAGAGCCAGAGGGTGGGAGCTGGCCTGCTGGTCCCGCTTGTGATCCTCGGGTTGAGTGGCATCATCAGCTTTTACGATTACTTCGTCCGTTTTCCACGCTTGCCGGAAGTCTATTTCGCCTACGAGGCCAACAAACTCGATGCGCTCGCCCGGCTAAATGAACAGGCCGAAGCCTACGAAGTCTACTTGCAGCCGCTGTGGGCCAACCACCCACCGGTGCGTTTTTTGCGTAGCAGCCAGCTAGTCAAGGCGTTGGACACCGCCGACGCGCTGGTGCTGCCACCGCCCGGCCAGGGTGTGATCTACGCCTATCCGCCGGAAATGACGCGCGAGGCCGAGCGGGTCGCTGCATTCTGGCCCGGTGTGATGCCGGAAGCGCCGCCCGACCCCTACGGCGGGGCGCTCTATACCCAGGTCAAGGTGGAAGCGGACCAACTCACAACCTGGCCGCCCGGATACCAGCCGGATACACCGGTAGAGGCTCGCTTTGTCGATGCGCCCACACTGCTCGGTATGCAGACCGGCCCGCGCGCTGGCGAAATTTTTCTCTTCTGGCGAGCCGAGGAGCGGGAGACAGTGCGAGACCTGACTGCCTTTATCCACCTGATCGACGCCGATGGCAACCGCGTGGGCCAGATCGACAAACTGCCCGGCAACGGCAGCTATCTCACGACCGGGTGGACACCGGGCGAACGGGTGATGGAACGCTATGTGCCGGAAGTTTACGATCCCTGCGCCGGGGGCGAGACAGTAGAGGTGCAGGTGGGATGGTACGAACTGGCGGCCAATGGCGAGCGCCGCCCCCGGCTCGATGCGCCGGGGGATATGGCCGTGGCCGGCGAACTGGCTTTGCCACTGGTGAGTTACCAGGCGGAACATCTGACAATCCCGAACCCTGTCGAGCTAGCGTTGGGTGACGAACTGGCGTTGGTCGGGTACGAGGTGCGGAGTTATGTGTTCGAGCCGGACGCCCCCTTGGTCATCGATCTCTATCTACGCGGCGCCGAGGGTACGGCTGATAGGCCCCTGAGCCTCCACTTGGCAGAGGCGCAAGAGACGACACCCCTCTGGCTTGAACCCGCTGCGCCCGGCGTAACTTGGCCCACCGGCGAAATCATCTGCCGCCGAGTACGGACGAACCTGCCTGTCGATCTGGCTCCCGGCGAGTATTGGCTTACCCTGACCGGTCCTGTGGCGACGGTTCCCGTAAGTCCGTTCACGGTCAACGCTTCCATGCAATAGCTTCCGACTTTGAACAGCCTTAACGCCTGACCTTACAAAGCTTGATCCAACCTTCAGCAATACGGTACAATTCGCAAAGGAGACCTATCATGGCGCTCGCTCGCACACAAGCTTCTCAGCCAGACCACCCAGTACTGGCGCTCTTTACCGGGTTGCTGAGCGTGCCCGCCCCTTCCGGTTACGAGCAGCGCATTGCCGGGCTAGTGCGTGACCAGATCGAGACGCTTGGCTATGCCCATCGCAGCGATGGCGCCGGCAACGTCATTGTCGCCGCGCCGGGTGCGCAAGCGGACGCGCCGCTGCTCTGTCTGGCCGCCCACATGGATGAGATCGGCTTTGTTGTGACCAGAGTCGAGGCAGACGGGGTGTTGCGGGTCGAACGTTCCGGTGGCCTCCACCCATGGAAGCTGGGCGAGGGGCCGGTGGAGGTCATCGGCGATGAGGGGAGCGTCACTGGCATATTGTCCATGGGTTCCACCCATACAGCCAGAAACAACCAGGCGGTCGAGTGGAAAGACGTATGTGTGCTCACCGGCCTATCATCTGCGCAACTGGCGGAAAAGGGAATTCGGCCCGGTTCAGCCGGTGTGCCCGTCCGCCCGGTCTGCGGGCCGTGGGTCTTTGGTGACCCGGACGATCCGCTGGTGGCGGCGTGGACCTTTGACGACCGTATGGGCGTGGTGGCGCTCTTGCGGCTGCTCGAGGAGTTGAAGCGCAGCAACGTCACTCCCCTCCGTCCCCTGCTGGTCGCCTTCACCACGGGCGAGGAGGTGGGCGGGTTGGGTGCCAAAGCGCTGGCCCATCACGAGCGGCCCGAAACCTTTATCGCCATCGACGGCTGCCCCATGCCCCCTGGTTCCCCGCTGGTGTTGGATAGCCGTCCAGGCATCTGGGTCAAAGACCGGGTGGCGCCATACGACCAGCAACTGGTGCGCGACCTTTGCCACGCCGCCTGCACCGCCGGCGCCGAATTGCAGCCGGTGGCATACGAACAGGCAGCCAGCGATGCCAGCCTGGTCTATGCCACGGGCAGTGTCCAGCGAATTGCCTGTTTCGGCCACGTGCGCGAAAATAGTCATGGCTACGAAGTTGCACGGTTGTCTGTCTTTGAGAACGTCGTCAAGACGTTAGTGCAGTTTGTCACCACGTGGAGCTAGCAAGTGGGTATCCACGTACCTTCACGAATCCTTTTCAGCTGGGAGTATTTTTCACATGGAAGAGAGCAGTACCGCCTATGAACCGCAACAGGACGGCACGGCCATCCGTGAACCTATTGCGGAGTATGCTCGCAACAAGGAAATTCCCACATTCTTCGGCCAGCCATTATTGCGAGGAGAGTATGCCCATCTAGATCGGGACAGACTCGACCCGTGTGATCCAGTTCTGTTTTACAGCCAGCCAAAGGGCGAAATATGGATCGGGGATGCGATTGTATGGCTGCGATCACTAGAATCAGCTTCCGTCGATCTGGTATTTGCTGATCCGCCTTACAACATCAAAAAGGCCGAGTGGGACACGTTTGAGTCTCAGGAACAGTATGTGACGTGGTCGATTCAATGGATAGAAGAGGCGGCTCGCGTCTTAAAACCAGATGGTACGCTCTTCATTTGTGGTTTTTCGGAGGTACTGGCAGACCTCAAACTACCCGCATCACGCTATTTCCGAGGGTGTCGGTGGCTGGTCTGGCATTACATGAACAAAGCGAACCTCGGCTCGGACTGGGGACGGTCTCACGAAAGTATCCTTCACTTTAGAAAGAGTCGAAAGTTCACGTTCAACATAGATGATGTGCGAATCCCGTATGGAAATCATACCCTGAAGTATCCTGAACATCCACAGGCCGAGACGAGTCAGTATGGTAAGGGGACAGATGCTGCCAGCAAAATCTGGCAACCTAACCCAAAGGGGGCAAAGCCGCGGGATGTCATCGAAATCCCAACCACTTGTAACGGGATGCACGAAAAGACTCCCCACCCGACACAGAAACCTGAGGAGCTTTTGCGCAAGCTCGTACTGGCAGCGTCCAATCCTGGCGATCTGATCGTTGATCCATTTCTCGGCTCTGGCACGACCGCAGTTGTCGCCGAACAACTTGGCCGCAGATGGAAAGGGTGTGACATTTCGATAGAGTATTGTGGGTGGGCTGCACAACGGCTGGAATTGGTGGAAACCTGGCCGGTGGAAAAGTGGATCCAGTATGATTTCGAGAACGCAAAGCGCCGGAAGTCGATTCGATGATCGATATCACCTTGGGCGATTTGCAGGCCAGTGTTCAAGACCGGACCGCCTTCCGCGCGCTAGATGACTATCTTGTACTGTGTGACGCGTTTCTGCAGTTCGTCGAAAGAACAAACGCCACAAGAATCGTATCGCCAACGCATTCAAATTATATCTTCTACCAATTTGGAGCGGACTATGGGCATCGGGTAACTCGCCCGCTGAACACAAATCTTTTCATCGAATCTTCTCAGCTGATTCGTGATGAATTCAATCGATTCATGTCGCTTCTTGGAGATTTGAGGCGCTATCAAGATGCTACGGCAGAAATAGAATCCTTCCAGCAGTACATTCGAACTAGAGCAATCAATGCAGTGGTTTACACCATTCAGCAGGCCGTAGGAAGCATCGGTGACTCATTCGACAATCCCAACCAATCTCGGAAACGGGTCGGACAGTTATTCGAGAATTTGGTGAAATTGATCATCCAAGAGGTCGGGCTAGTGTGCGAACCGCGCACGGTCAACATCCCAATTCCGGGGTATGACGGCTATACCATGTCATACGAGCTTGACCTGGTATTTTCTCGTGATCAGGCGATTGTCACTAGTGAAATCAGTCATATCCATCTCTCTGAGGTTGTGGGGTCAGTCAAAACCACCAGCAAAGATCGCATTGACAAAGTTTTTCTTGACAAGTATCTCCTTAGGAAGTTGTTGGGTCGCGATGTGCCGGTTGTGGCCATCTTCTTGCACGATGTTCAACGCTCACGGCGAGGGCAGAGTATCTTTGGCATCAACTCAACCTTCAAGAGCAACCATTTCCTAGGCTATTCAATTGCCCTAAACCCTCTAGATGGCGTTTACTATGTTGACCCCAGGCCGGAGATGTTTACAAATAAGCGTTTGCGCACCCAAATTGCCGACTTTCAGACCTTCTTGGTTCGTGATCTATGGCGGCTATCGGGCGTATAAGATTTGGTCTAGGAGCAACTATGTCACAAGGAGACAAGGTTCAAAACAGTGAGATCTGCGAACGTCTCTGCAAGGTGCTGCTCGACGAGGACCGGCTGATGATCCTCGGTCTGCTGGCATTGCAGCCCCGGAGCGCTGCGGAGTTGCTGGACCAGTTGCCGGTCCGCAGCCCGGCGCGGGCAAAGCTGACACGCCACCTCCAGCAACTCCGCAGCGCCGGGCTGGTGAGCGTTCAGGGGGCCGGTGAGAACGAACAATACCGGCTCGACATCGACCGGCTGCAAGAACTCAAGCGCCAGCTCTTCAGTTCATCCGGCGGCTCTGAGCTGAGCGGGGATGAGAAAGTGCTGGCGGCCTTTGTCAAAGGGAACCAGTTGGCCCAACTGCCCGTACAGCCGTCAAAACTACAGGTAGTGCTCCGCTGGCTGGTGCAGGTCTTTGAACCAGACCAGACCTACCCCGAACGAACGGTCAACGAGCTATTGAGCGGCCATGCTGTCGACTACGCAACGCTGCGCCGCCTCTTGATCGACTACGGATACTTGATTCGTCAGGCCGGCATCTATCGACGTATGGAGGGAGCATGAATCTGCGCACGCGCTTCCGAGGCGCGCTGCTGGGTCTGGCGTGTGGCGACGCCGTGGGTGCAGCAGTGGAGTTCAAGCCGCGCGGCTCCTTTACCCCACTGACAGATATGATAGGGGGCGGGCCATTCAACTTGAAGCCCGGCGAGTGGACCGATGATACCACGATGGCGCTCTGTCTGGCTACCAGTCTGGTCGAGAAGAACGGCTTCGACGCCCGCGACCAGATGGACCGCTATGTCGCCTGGATGACCCTGGGGTATCTGAGCAGCACGGGTGAATGTTTTGATATCGGCAACACGACTGCCGCAGCTTTGCGCCGCTATCAGGTCTATGGCAATCCCTACAGTGGTTCGCAGGAGCCGCGCACGGCCGGCAATGGTTCGCTTATGCGGCTGGCGCCGGTGCCTATGTTCTACTTCCCCGACCCGGTAACGGCGATCTATTATGCCGGCGAGAGCTCGCGCACAACCCACGGCGCGCTCGAGTGCATCGATGCCTGCCGTCTCTTCGCCGCGATCCTCATCAAAGCATTGGCCGGACAGCCAAAAGAGTCGGTGCTCTTTGGGTCTCATTTCCCGCCGGGTGTGGACACGACCCTGGCCCCCACTATCCAGCTGATCGCCGATGGAGCCTATCGCGAAAAGAGCGAAGCGGACATCTCCGGCAGCGGTTATGTGGTACACTGTCTGGAGGCGGCGCTGTGGTGTTTCTGGCAGACCGGCAATTATCGGGATGCCGTGCTGCGCGCCGCCAACCTGGGGGATGACGCCGACACCACCGCAGCAGTCTGTGGACAACTGGCCGGTGCGTTTTATGGGGAAGAAGACATCCCTGATAGCTGGCGCACACAGTTGGCAAAGATAGACGAGATTATCCGGCTGGCAGATCGCTTACGACAATAAAATTATGTCAAGTACCATTACCGCATTACAAATTCAAAAAAAGAACAAAGATCGGGTCAACGTTTTTCTGGATGGCGAGTTTGCCTTTGGCCTAACGCTCATGGCTGCGGCCCAGCTCAAGAAAGGTCAGGTTCTGAGCGCCGCCGAGATCGAGATGCTCCGCCAGGATGATGAGCGGCACGTCGCTTACCAGCGGGCGATCCATCTGCTTGGCTTCCGGCCGCGCAGCGAAGCCGAGGTGCGGCAACACCTGCGCGACAAAGGTTTTGCCGGTGAAGTCATCGATGCCGTTGTAACACAGCTGGTACAGGAGGAGTATCTCGATGACGAATCCTTCACCCGCTTTTGGATGGAGAATCGCGAACAGTTTCGCCCGCGCAGCGCCCGCGCCCTCCGCCACGAACTACGGCAGAAAGGTGTGGAGCGGGCTGTCATCGATGCAGCCGTCGCCACCGTCGATGAAGACGCTGCTGCCTGGGCCGCCGTCGAACCCAAGCTGGCCCGTTGGAGTGATCTCGACCAGACCGAATTTGGCCGCAAGATCACCGGCTTTCTCGGCCGGCGCGGCTTCTCGTATGAGGTCGTGCGACGCATCAGCCGCCGTGCGTGGGCTGAGTTGGGTAAGAGCGGTGAACTAGGGACCGATGAATAAACTTCGCAAGGAGCGTCACCGATGACCGTCAAAGCCCCAGCCCAGGATGGTACTTTCGCCAACCGCAACAGGGGCGCCCCTCCGGTGGCGACCAAAGCGCGGCGGAAGCGTCCTAGAGTACGGGTGCGCACCTGGCGCGTCGAAGATATTCCCGG
>QEUW01000534.1 GCA_003577005.1 Chloroflexota bacterium
GGCTGTGGCGACGTGTTGTAAATGGTTCCGCGCCAAGCCGATATAGCGGGACTGACGCAGATCCATGGTCCGAACTGCCTGCGAAATGGTGCCCTCGATACCGGCCCGGGCGGCATAGCGTTCCTTAAACTCCTCCGTCTCTTGCCGTGCTCGTGCGGCGAGCAAGGCCTTATACTGCTCTTGCGGATAGATGGTCAATGTGCGTCCCACGTTCTTGGCCCGCGTACACTGTTGACGCAAGGGACAAGACTGACAATCCTCACGGCGAAAGGCAAAGAGCAGATTGGGTGTACCGCGCCAGGTCTGGCGTTCGGCAGAGTAGGCGCTGTGCTTGCCGCCAGGACAGGTGGCGGTCATGTGCTCCCAGTCGATGTGAAAGTGAGTATGGTCGAACGCTTCTTCCACTCGGTCTTGCCAGCTTTTACTGCTCGGCACGGGTGCCACGAGGTCAATCCCTTTCTGCTGGCTACTGACCAGCAGGTCCGCTTCGATATAGCCCATGTCGACGAATTGACTCTCTGGCGCCAATCCCCTCGCCACGAGATTATCCTGAATGGTTTCGGTTACCTTCACATCGTGGACGGTGGCGACGATGGTTTCGACCTGGGTGATGAGGCGAGGATGCTCGGCGGCGCAGGTTTCGGTCAGATGGACCTTATAGCCTGTCCACTCGGTGGCGCGCTTGACACAGTACTTGGCCTCCAGGTCTTCAGGCGAGGCAATCATCTGATGGGCCGGTGGCTGGCCCCACTGCTGCTTGGTGTGCCAGTGGACTTGGCCGTCACTGCGATAGTACTGTTGGAGCCAAATGCGGCGCAAACTGTCCACCAGAGCTAACTGTCGCACCCCCGCAGGTGCGGCTGCTTGATAGATGGCCTCCAGCAGGGCATAGCCGTCTTGGCCGATGGTCTCAGCCAAAGCGGTGCGCTCTTCCTCGCTCTTGGGCAATCGATAACTGTCGAAGCGACGACCATAGCGCTTGACCCACTCGGGTTGCACCTGCGCCTGCAACCACTCAGGGGCGACGCGCGCAATGGCATCCAGGGTGCGGCGCATGGTTTCGCCCACCAGTTCCAGCACCGTGAGACTGCGCACCGCCGCCAGCACATGCGTTGAATCGGTCCGTTGGTGTTGCTTGCCGCCCAGGAGACCTTTGGCGGCACACCGATCCAGCAGTGTCTCAAGGAGCATTCTCTCAGCACCGCCAGCGACGAGCCACTGGCGAAACTCACTCAACACCGAATAATGAAAGCCAGAATCACTCAATTCCAGCCCCAGCGCATACTTCCAATCAATGCGACCACGCACCGCATCGGCGGCCTGGCGGTCTGGCAGGTTCTCAACGAACTGCATGATGGTGATGAGGGCGAGCCGGGCTGGACTGGCCGTCGGTTGACCCAGGTGGGGATACAGGTGCGCAAACGCCTCGTCATTGAACACAGCGCCCAACTCGTCTCGCAGGGTGATAAACAGATTGCCTTTCGGAAAGGCTGCTTTGGCCACGATTCTCGTTTGCTCAGGGATCTCGGTGTTACAGTTTGGCACTAGCATCTCCTTGCCTCCTGACTCTATGCAGCTGACTCACTTGAGATGCCACCGAGTATACCACCAGGCTCGCTGTCCGCCAGCGACTTCGCCAACAAAATCGTGTTATTTTACACTCTCAGCGGATTCGGCAAGCGCAACGCATTCCGGCCAAGCTCCGTCACCTCGATACCGATGCCACTTGGAGCAAGAGTGGCTATCACGGCTGGGTCTACGGCTATGGTTTACACTTGACCTGCAACGAGGCAGCCTTTCCGGCCCTCGTCCAAGTCGAAACCGCCGCTGTGGCCGAGGCCACCGTCATTGAGCAGCAGGAGCCAATCCTGTTGCTCACGCTCAAGCCAGAAACGCTAGCCGCTGACAACAGCTATGCCAAAGCCAGCCGTATTCGCCGCTGGGCCAAACAGGGGGTGGTGCTGCTCACACCCGCCAGCAAGTGGCGCAAGGGTCGCTTTGCCCAAGCCTATCAGCGCTATCGCAAACAGCCCGTCAATGCCCATCACTTGCGCCAGCGTCGCACCACCATTGAGCCGCTCTTTGATCTCGTGGCCAAAGTACTGGGTACGACGGCCAAACAAAAGCAACTCCCCGTTCAATTCTTGCCCAACGTGCGCACTTGTCTCGCGCTGGCAACGCTCTCGGTGTAACTCGCCATGCTCGTCAACTCGATCTGGGGGTTGCCGCTACGCAATATTTCGACCGTGACTACCGCCTTTACCTAGCCTATGCACACACCCCTCACCTATCTATATCTCCATCCTCTGACCGGCCTTCCTGGGCGAATTTTTGCGGTTGTACATCGTGTTTATATCCCCATCAGACTCATGTCTCATCACTGCCAGAAATCATTACGTTGTTGTTTACCTGCTGCGACTGCTGGAGGCGAAGGGGCAATGACAGGTACTAACTGCTGTGCTTTCGCCCGCTCAGCGATTTCAGTTTCCAGGTCCTTTCGTGGTTCCCCCACCTGCTGCGCAAGATATGCCTTCAGCCGTTCTAACTGCGCTGTGTTAAGCAGGGACTTCGGCACGACCGGTACACGAACCTGTGCCACCTGCTCCGTGTCCGGCAGTTTCACGAGCACGCGCCGGTGACTCAGGCGCTGGATAGTCTGAGTGGAGGTTTCGAACTGCTCAGCGAGGGGATTGTACAAGGGATGGCTACGTTCCTGCGCTTGTTCGTCGGTCACTTCGTGCTTGACCGCCTGCGGGTCGGGCATGAACAGATCGCCGACAATGGCCTGGGCAGTCTGGCGGCCGGTGCCAAAGATCACCTTGAGCTTGGCGTTCTCCAGGGCCCCGTGAATGCGTTCCCCTGGCAGTTGCGTAATGGTCTGGTGTGCCAGCCCTAGGTGGAGCCGGTACTTGCGGCACTCAGAAAGAATGCGCGCCAGGCTGGTCTGGTCACGGGAACAGAAGAGTGGGAACTCATCGATCGTACAAAAGAATGGCCGGCGAGCTGATGGTGCCTGCGTGCTGCGGGAGAAGGCCGCCTGTTCCAGGCTGGTCACCAGCAGACTTCCCAGCAGTCGCTGCGTCTCCTCATCGTGAAACCCACCCAGATTGACAATCAGCACCTTCCCCTCATCCAAAATGCGCCGGAAGTCGAGGTAATTGTCGTTGGCGCCCAGCATACAGCGCACCTGTGGTTTGAAGAGAAAGGCCGAGACCTTGTTGAGCACCGGTGAGGCAAAAATGGCCTGCTCGCGTCCCCATCTGTCAAACTGATGAGTAAAGAACGATACCACCAGAGGATCCGGGATATCCGCAAGCATGCGCCGGCGAAATGCCGGGTTGGTCAGCAGTGGCTCAAGCTCAAGCAGGGATAACCCCTTCAAGGCAAGCACGAGGGCAGCATTGCGCAGGATCTGAGCAAAGCGCGGCGCTTCCGAGAGCGTATCCGGCCACACGCGACGAAAGGCCTCGACCAGGTTTTCAGCGATCTCGTATGGGGTGCTTGATGTTGAACGAAAAATGTTAAAGGGGACTAGATAGTCGTCACGAGACGGGTCCAGGTAGATAAGGCGCTGGCAGTTGGCTGGATTTTTCAGCCAGGGGTGACCACGAGGATAGGCAGCCAGTTGCGCTAGCAGATCGCTCGCCAGATCGCTGTGCGGATCAAAGACCCCACATCCCCAGTTCGTGAAGCAGAGTTGATAGAGCAGCTGCTGGAGGAATTTCGACTTGCCCTGTCCGGACTGGCCGACTACATAGAGATGCGAGTTAAACTCATCCAGTGAAATTGCAACCGAGGAGAGGCCGAAGAATCCCTGACTGCCGATCAGCAGCTTTGAGGGCTTGGGCTGAAAAGATAGAGAACAGCATGTGTAAAGGGTGCGTAGCCACTGTTCCATCAAAATAGTATGGCGTACGGGTATGGGGCGTTGTCAAGCGGAGATGGACTATAGGAGAGGATATGAGAAAAATGGAGTGACCCATAAGATTTCACCTTGTTTGGCAGGGGTTTCGTAAAGGTTCCTGATGAACACCTCACTCTTCAGGATCGCGTACAGTAAACGTGAGTCGAATGATAGGCCCTACATATCTTGTGCGCATCCAAACGCGCCAACTGCTTGTGAACGTTTGTTCGCCTCCCCTCATCAATTGGGGTGCTACAATCGGGTAATCGTATTCAGCAAATGTGAAAGGTTCTCCAGGCTCGATTGTTCCCTCCACTGGAATACTTGGCCAGGCCGAGAATAGATTGTTGTCGTCGGCATCAATATTCGAGAGAAAGTCCCCTCGATCCTGGCGTAATTGATGCGGCGCACGGGGCACAGCAGCGATCTTGAAACGAATCTTTTCTCCTGGGGCGAAGTGGCACACATTCTTGCTTTCTCTCCACGATCAATTCAAAGCAGATCGCTTCAATCTTGACAGCCGCATCGTTGTTCAGATGAGGCAGTCTAGAATGAGTGAGTCCCATTTCTGCGGTTCCCGTCCATACGTGATCATCATCGATAGGGCAGTCCTGACAGGTTGGGCCAAATGCGATAGCAAGGGTGTTGAGCGTGTTGTAGCTGATCCACTTGGTTCCTTCAAGATAAGCGACGCCACCAGCAGTGGCTGCCCAGACTCGGTTATATTTGTCAAGTGCAACACCAATCACCGTGTTGCTGGGCAGACCGTCTTGCGTCCGGTAGATGGTCCATTTCCCATCTTCAAATTTGCTGAGCCCGCCGTCAGCTGTCGCAAACCAGATGGATTCCGGTGTATCGGCATTCGCCTTCCGAACCACAATATCACGAATCTGATCTCCACCGAGTCCATCAGCTTCAGCACTGTAATACCTCCACGTAGCCGTCGCATTGTCATACTGACTTACGCCAGCTTCGATATGGCCTACCCAGATATTGCCTTGACTATCAAAGGCGAGCGCGTGCGTCTTATTTGTGACAAGTCTGCTGTTGCTGGCTGAGTACGGCACCTTCCAGGTATCGCCATCTAGCGTTGCTACACCTGCTAGAGTAGCAGCCCAGATGGCTCCTTTATCATCTATGGCGAGGCCAAATATAGCATCGCTTGGTAGACTGTCCTCTGTGGTATAGGTACGCCACTCCCCTCCATCAAACACAGATACGCCAGCGCCATCCGTTGCTACCCAAACCCTGCCAGCGACATCGATTTCGATATCATTGATGGCTACACCGGATGTTACTACCCCAGATCGGCAAATGACCCAGTTCCCCCTTGTATACAAACCAACGCCATTGATTGGATTTTGCTCTATTGGTGCATAGCCGATCCATAAACCTCGTGAATCAAGAGCGACAGTCCGTGCAAAGTTGTTTAGAATGGCGCCATTTGAGTTTTCGACCGTAAAAGCGCTGACACCTTGATGCCGTAGGAATATTGGTTTCACATCATAGGGAGTAAACTCCATTTCCCCGCACACACTTGATGAAGCTATACCGGATGATGTGAGACCTTGACGAGCGACCTGAGGTTCAGAATTGATTTGATTAGTTGAAGTAGTCTCAATGGCTGAAAAGGGAGTATCAGCGCGAAGTGAGAAGAAGAGAGCTGTGATACCGGCACCAAGAAAGGCGCCGAAAAGAACAAAGCTTGTAATCACAAGTAATGCAGTTCGGCGCCGATGGTTTTTCTGAGAATGATCTGAAAACTGCGAATCATGAGGGGGTGGGATACTAATGACCGCCGGCTGAAGGGCTGTTGTCTCTTGAGCAAGTTCTATCTCGTCTTCTAAGACCAGCACGAGCGACTGAGGAGCTATTTCGAATTTGTCAATATCGAATTCTTCTGCCTCGGACTCGATTTCAGCCGGCGCCGACTCTAGTTGGTGAAGTTGGTTAAGCACTTGGCTGAATTCCCGCACAGCCTCAAGACGTTCAAATTCAGTAGTAAGATCCTGTAAATCCAACTTTTCATAAATGTGTGCTAGATGGAATTTGACTGTGCGCTCGCGAATACTTAGCGCCTGGGCTATCTCTTTTATCATTTTCCCTTGCCCACGCAGTTCAAGCACCTCTTGCTCACGTTTGGTAAGTTGTTTGAGTCGCTGAACCATGGATTGGACGTTGTCCATATGTACCTGTACTTTGGTGCAGTTCTACCTGGCTTTGTGAAAACTTCACCTAGGGCCAGTTGCCTTGACTGCAAAACAGGATTACTATCGATCAAGTACTTGATCTCGATCCTAGCAAATTCATGTATACGAAGAACTGTTCAAGCGAAAGATAGGACATCAAAGTAATGGCTCACGCGAAAAACCTCACAGTTCTCGATTCAGAGGATATATCGAATACCGAACGGAGTCAAGCTGAGTCTCACGAGTTTTTACACGAGGGAATAATACAGCCGTAGTGCAGGCTGAAGGTCCAGTTATCAATTTGAGTAGATGAGTAGATTTGTTTTTTTGATCCCAAAGTAACACTCTCCATCCTCTTCTGTGACTTTGTTTTTTACGTCTACTACGCGAGGATCTATTATGTTTTGGGGCCAAGTTTGAATCACGTTCAGAATTTCATCGTAATTATCAACAATGTCACTGACATTATGCAATTTGAAGGGGAAAAATTCCGATTGTTTCCCCTGTATT
>QEUW01000535.1 GCA_003577005.1 Chloroflexota bacterium
ATACTCCGGGTCGAGCAGCAGGCGGCCACTCCAGTAGGGTTGTCCCTCCCTGGCCGGCTCCAGGCGCAGGATGTTCTCGCGGGCGAACCAGTGGTCGGCAGTGAGGATGCGTTGCACCTCAAAGCGCTGCTCCAGGTCGGCGCCGGCCAGCAGAAAGAGCGCCGTCTCGCCCGTGGGTAAGAAACCGCGGTTCTCGGCATCGCGCACACCGCCGAGTTCGGGGTAGTCGCCGGAGTCGGGCAGGGCCTCTTTGATGACCCTGTCGAGGAAGTCGGGCCGGACATGGGGCGCCAGGGCCAGGAGGAGGATCACATATTCCTCGAAAGTTGGCTCGACGGTGTGCATAAAATTGCTGAGAATCGAGCCATCCTGATAGTAGGCCAACTCGAGCTCGTGATGAATCTTTGCCTCATTCGCCTGTTGGCAAAAGTGGAGTTGAATCCGTGCGCGCACGACTTGCTCCAGGAAGTGGAACGAGTGGTGGAGATTCAAAGCATTGGATACCACAGCGGGCGAAGCAACAGGTTGGGTTTTCATGATCCAAAATACTTCTGATAGAAATTTTGCGAGGCGCCGCCCGCTAGACCTGGTTCATAGAATCGCCACACCTGGTCTGGCAGATGTCGCGGGCGGTAGCCTGCCTGATACGCCAGCGCCGCCAATGCGCAAGGCACCGGTTCAAACTCCGGGTAGAGTTCAGGCGTGGAATGGTCCCAATCGATATGTGCCCACGCCTCATAGATACGGATGAGACAGGTCTCGACCTGTTCGTAATCTTGAGCCGGAACTGCTTCGGTGAGCAGGACGCAGTAGTCATTGTAGCCATAACCTTCATATTCTTCGTACAGTGCTCGCATGTCTGGCGCCGGCAATTGGTGGTCGACCTCGGCCCGAACCCCCAGCAGTTTTTCAAAGCACTGGATGTCCGTCTGCTTGCTTTTTGAAGGTTGTTTGGGCGCCATTGCCAGAAATGCCCACTCATCCGCCAACACGGCATAGAGATAGGTGGAATGCAGATCGTGCTGCAAAAAGTAGCCAAAACTGCTAAGCGCCAGCCACTTCTTCCACCCGGCTGGCGCCGCCCCCAGGCTAAACAACAGAGAGGCGACATGCAGAGCCATTTCGGTATAGGCGGCGATCTCCGGCGGGGCGTGCTGGCTTAGAGAGTGAAAAGTCTGTTCCAGTTGCTGAAATACACTGCGCAGCAGCGGTTCCTCTACCCCTTGCTTACGAGGCTGGGCCGGATTGGGGTCGAGGACGACGGTGGGATATTCAGTTTGGATGACGGAAACCCACTGTTCTGGCGTAAAAGTCATTGAGTAGTAAAGTCCTTTAGCCCCCCCAGGCTCCCAGCTGCGCTTGAAGCCAGCCCTTCGGCTCTGGTTCCAACTGTATCGGGCGCGTCCGGCGGTACGGTTGCGTTGGTGAAGTTTTTCAAAAAGTCCGGCGGAATCGAGCCGGTGAAAGTCACCTCTTGTTCGCCAAAGCGCCGTCTGGACAGCACGATCTTTCCCTCGTCGTGATACTTCCTGGCATCCATTGCGCCCGCTTTTTCCAGATCGGTCAACGAGGCGATATAGACCAGCACCCGGCCAACCACTCCTGTCGTTCGCTTTTGAGCGCCGGCCAGCTTGCCAAAGGCGTACAGCGCGGCCCCTTTGCCCGACTTTGAGGTAGAGATAAAGGGAATTTTTGTAAAGGGCAAATCGCCGTAAAAACCCCCGGCTCGTTTTTCCAGTTCACTTTCGAAGGACTTTTGATCATCCAAATAATGGGTCAAAGCCGCCAGGAACTTGTTTGGCAGTTGCCGCCCACCTTTGCTGGTAAACCGCTTCTCGTACTGGTCGGCCAATGTCGTACGCAATCCAGTCAACCTGTCTACCTCGCCTGTATTTCCCTCGCCTCTGGCCTTGGCGATGGCTTTATCAAGATTCGCCAGCTTTTCCAGGAAAAAGGCGCGGTCGATGTCGTGCGTCTGTTTCATTTTTTCGATCTCAGCATTGACCACAGTGGTTGCGCTTTCCAGGTCGGCGCTGGTTGGGTTATCCTTGCCCATCCGCTCGAGAGCGACCTGATACGAGGCTGTGCTAAACGTCCCGTCGGCTTTGATCTGGTCAAAGGTCTTGCGGATCTCATCCTCGTACTTGGTCTTTCTGATCGAGTCCCAGTTAGTGCCAAAGTGCAGCCCACGATAGACCGCCACGGCGCCTTCCGGCGGTTGATCGCCAGGCTCCAGTGTGACGCTGTCGGTGGTCGTATTGGGGGAGATTTTGATTTTGACATCGATATCTCGATCTTTCTTTTCCTGCTCCAACGAGCCGTAGCTTATCGCCAGCTTGATCCCCTTTTTCAACTTGGGCTGATACTGCTTCCGAAGCTGCTCGGCCCCCTGTGATTTGACACGATAAAACTTGTCGAACGAATCGACATCTTTTCCAGCCGGTTTTTTGAGCTCGTCTTTGATCTCCTTGACATACTGGCTGTGCTTCTTCTGATCTTCCAGGCCGATAGAACCTTCAGTCCCCGGCTTCCCCTGGCCCAACAATTTCTTGGCAAACGCGATGATCTTGTCGATGACCTTGTCAATTACCTTGTTGACCGGTGTGGCGACTTTGCCGATGATCTCCTTGACCGTCTTGCCGATGCCGCCCAAGCCGGCCAGCGAGGCGAGCAGGCTGATCACCACGGGCAGGCTGCGGGCAAGGGCATCCTCCACGGCGGCCTGGGCCGGGCCGATGGCGCCCGATGCAATGGCCGCAAGCGAATTATAGACCGACAGGACGAAATCTTTGATCTGCTGGAAGCGCTCGACCAGAAACATGACAAAATCATAGATCAGCTTGAGAATCTTGACCAGGGCGCCGGCCGGGTTGAGCAGACCAAGCAGCCAGGTGATCGCCTCCTTGACCACGGTGGTGATGACAAAACTGCGGATGCCGCCCAGCACGATCTCTTTCAGGTTGACGAGCGACTCTTTGGCCATCTCCCACAGCGCGATGGGGCCTTCGGTGACAAGCCGCTTGACAATGGCAAAACCCTTTTCGACCGCGCTAAAGACGCCGGCCGCCGGTGGAAAACGCTTGATCACCCTGGCCTTGATATTCTCGTAGGTCAGCCCCAAAATCTGCATCACCAGCGAAAAGATGCCCTTGACATCAAAGGTTGTGGGCAGGGTGATGGCGACTTCAGAGAGCGCGCCGGTCAGCCAGCCGATCAGCCCGTTGATCAGGTGTGTCTTGATATTCTTGGCAAAGCTGCGCACGCCGCCGCCGACCGCCGCCATGACGTTGTTAAAGAATTCGCGCGGGTGTTTAAGGATGTTCATGATCTGGGCAGCGGCCCGGTCGATAAAGTCAAAGATGGGCTGGGGGTCGATGCCGGCAATCTCACAGGCGGCCTGAATCGCCACACGCAGCGCCTCGGCAAAGTCACCGGTGAGCACGGCGCCGGCGATCTGCACCGCCGCCTTGAGCGCCGTCTGGAAGACCTGGAGCACTTTGTCCAGCGCTGCGGCCAACCCATTTGCCAGCGCTTCGACCCCGGCGATGGCGGCGTCGGCCACCGCATTGACGCCGTCGATGGCAGTATCTACCACAGCGTCGATGCCGCGGTTGATCCGCTCGGCCAGTTCGGGGAAGCGGTCCTTGAGATAGGTGTTGACCTGTTCCTTGGCCCAGTCGCGGAACTTGTTGAGTTTGTCGACTACCCAGTCGCGCGCGGCGTTGATCAGCCCGATGGCCGCATTCTTGGCCTTTTCGATGATCGTCTTGACCGCCTCGCGCAGGGCAGTGAAGATGGTGTCGATAGCTGCGGTGATGGCCTTGACTGCTTTCTTGATGGCGCTGCCGACCCGGCTCCACCAGCTCTCTTTCTTCGACTCTTCTTCGAGTTCCTTTTTCTTGTCGGCGGCCTCCTTCTCTTTTTTCTCCTTTTCTTTGGCGGCGTCGGCTTCGCCCTTCTCCAGTTCCTGGCGCGCCTTGCCCTCCGAACCCTTGACTTTGTCACCGATCTCCTTGCGGGCGGCGGTTTGCTCTTTGGTGGCCGCTGCGGAGAATTCGTTGACCTGTTCGTAGGCCCCTTCGATGCCCTCTTTCTGCTGTTTGGCGACCTCGCGGCGGTTATCGACCACGATCTTGCGTTGTTCCTGGTCGGCGTCGGCGTTGATCTTGGCCGTCGCCTTTTGGGCATTGGCAATCTCGGTCGCCTTGTCGTCATCGCGCTGTCTGGCGGCCTGTTCGGTCTGGGAGTGGGCTTCGCTCAGGTTGGTTTGCAGATTGGGCTTGAGCAGCTCATCCGCCTGCTGGCGCACCTCGGCCGGGAGGGGGGCGTTGGCGTAATCGGCCACAC
>QEUW01000536.1 GCA_003577005.1 Chloroflexota bacterium
GCCGAGCGACCGGCGGCGGCCACGCAACTCTGTGTACTGGTCGCTAATCCAGACCACTCGGTCCAACAGAGCACTGGCAACTGCTACAACCTGCCGTAGCGCCCGACCTGGTCGGGCGCCTAAAAGCTCGTCCGGCCAGCTGGCAGGTCTAAAAGTGAGTTACACAAACGAGGAGTTCGCATAAGGGTGTGCGAACTCCTCGTTATTTGTGCGAAGCTGTTTGGGCAGTTGGTGCATCGCACTCTGCGAGTGCAACGCACCGTGGGTGGACGCCTAAAAGGACGGGACAAGGACGCAGTTGGCGACCCATCGTGGACGCCGGGCCTGTATACTGCTGAGCAAGCAACAACGACAGTCGTCTCCCGGTTCCGTTGCTACGTTCGTCTTTTCCAACTGTAAGTCGAAAAAGCTCAAAGTTGTTTGTTCCCAAGGAGGAAAATCCCATGATCCGTTGGACGCCCGACCCGACTTTCTATCCGTCGCCTCAGATGGCGATGCAGGCGCCAGCCGAGCGTTTTGGCTATGTCGCTGCGCTCAACACCGGTCGCAACGAGAAGCCGGACGCCATCTGCACCGTCGATCTCGACCCCAGTTCGCCGAGCTACGGGCAGATCATCAACCAACTCGACCTTTCGTTCCCCGGCGATGAACTCCATCACTTTGGCTGGAATGCGTGCAGCTCGTCACTCTGCCCGTCGTCGCCCCATCCGCATCTAGAGCGGCGCTATCTGATCATCCCCGGCATGAGGAGTTCGCGCATCTATATTGCCGACACCAAGCCGGACCCAATCAAGCCGCAGATCATCAAGGTAATCGAGCCGGAAGAAGCCATTGCCAAATCAGGGTATAGCCGTCCCCACACCGTCCACTGCGGCCCGGATGCCATCTATATCAACGCCATGGGTTCGTCTAATGGCAGCAACGGCCCCGGCGGCGTCTTTCTACTCGACCATTACAGCTTCGACGTTCTCGGCCCGTGGGAGATCGACCGGGGTGACCAGGACCTGGCCTACGACTTCTCCTGGCACATCACCGAAGATGTGATGGTGACCAGCGAGTGGGCCAAACCCCACCAGTTCGAGAACGGCATCGTGCCCGAAGACCTGCTCTCCAACAAATATGGCCACCGGCTCCACTTCTGGGATATGCGCAAACGGCGTAAGGTCGATACGGTGGACCTGGGTGCGGAACACCAGATGGTGCTCGAACTGCGCCCCGCCCACGACCCGCGCAAGCAATATGGTTTTGCCGGCGTGGTGGTGAGCACTGCCGACCTGAGCGCGTCGATCTGGGTCTGGCATAAGGGCGACAACGGTCGCTGGCAGGCGACCAAGATCATCAGCATTCCGGCTCAGCCGGCGCCCGCCGATGACCTGCCGCCGCTGCTCAAGGGTTTTGGCGCCGCCCCGGCGCTGGTGACCGACATCGACCTCTCGGTGGATGATAAGTTCCTGTACGTTTCGTGTTGGGGCACCGGTGAGTTACACCAGTATGATGTCTCGGACCCGTTCAACCCCAAGCTGACGGGCAAGATCGAGATCGGTGGCATGGTCAAGCGCAACGGCCATCCCAAACACCCTGGCCCGCTGTTGGGCGGCCCGCAGATGGTCGAGATCAGCCGGGATGGTCAGCGTGTCTATGTGACCAATTCGCTCTACAGCACGTGGGATGACCAGTTCTATCCTGACAAGCTGACCGGTTGGATGGTGCAGGCCGATGTCAATCCCGACGGCGGCATGGCGCTCAACCCCAATCTCTTTGTCGATTTTGGCGAAATGCGACCGCACCAGGTGCGATTGGAGGGTGGTGATGCTTCTACAGACTCTTACTGCTACGCTTCCTGAGTGGCTCTCGGTCAATCCACAGATGATGGCTGTGTGGCTGGCGATGGTGGGCTTTGGGGCTTACCACGGTCTCAACCCCGGCATGGGCTGGCTCTTTGCCCTCTCACTGGGGTTGCAGCAGCGCAGCGAACGAGCCATTTGGGTCTCGCTGGTGCCCATCGCGCTGGGTCATGCTGCGGCGTTAGGGCTGGTGGCGGTGCTGGTCTTTGCCGGTGCGCACTTTCTCTCGAACACCTTTGTGCAGTGGTGGACGGCAGCTCTGCTGCTCACCTTTGGAGTCTACAAGGTGGTTAACTACTACCGTCACCCGCGTTGGGTGGGCATGAAGGTGAATCTGCGTGACCTGGTCTGGTGGTCCTTTCTCATGGCCATGGCGCACGGCGCCGGCTTGATGATCGCCCCGGCGCTGGTCGGCATCGCCACCGAGTATGGGCACACCAGCCACGCCGGCCACCTGGCCGCCGGCAGCGGAATGTTCTTTGCCGTCTCGTTGCATATGCTGGCGATGTTTGTGGTCATGGCGACGGTGGCCTGGGTCGTCTACAAAAAGGTCGGCCTGGCTGTCCTGCGCACCCGCTGGGTCAATTTTGACCTGGTCTGGGCCGTGGCCTTGCTCGTCGTCGGTTGTATTGCAGTCTTTAACGTGTTGTGGCCGGCGGTGTCGTCGCACGCCGGACATATGTAACGATTTTGTCGTGCGGTCACGGGTGTAAACCGGTTGCTGCTGCGAGGGGTTCGTACAAAGGCGTGCGAACTCCTCACAGCGCAATCGTAGGTCACGCTACCAGCGTGACGACCATAAGAATGAGCGATGCAGCGCTGGAAGAAGCGCCGTTGCCCTGGTAGGGTGACCTACTGAACTTACGAAGGCGGGTTGGAGGACCAAATCCTATGAATGTTCAAACAATCGAACGGAAAAACGCGTCAGCACAATTACAGACAGATATGTCTCCGCTGGCAATGAATGCAGATGCTTTCCGCAGCGCCGGCCATCAACTGGTGGACCGTCTCGCCGACTTTCTGGCCGGTCTGCCAGAGCAACCAGTCGGGCCGGATGCATCACCCGCGATAATTCGAGCCGCGCTGGGGCAGCGCACCATGCCGCAAGCGGGCGCTGAACCGTCACAACTGCTGGCCGAGGCCGCCGACTTGCTCTTCTCCGGCTCGGTCTTCAACGGCCATCCACGCTTCTGGGGCTACATCACCTCGTCGGCCGCACCCATCGGCGCACTGGCCGACCTGATGGCGGCGACGGTCAACCCCAATGTTGGGCTCTGGCCGCTGGCGCCCATGGCCAGCGAGATCGAAGCGCAGACCATCCGCTGGATCGCTGAGTTGCTCGACTATCCCGACGACTGCGGCGGCCTGTTGGTGAGCGGTGGCAACATGGCGAACATGGTCGGCTTCTGGACTGCCCGCTACACCAAGGCCGATTGGGACCTGCGCAAGGCAGGGATAGGGGGTAGCCCGCAACGGATGCGCGTCTATGTCTCGCAGCAGGCGCACACCTGGGTAGAAAAGGCAGCCGACCTTTCCGGTCTGGGCACCGAGGCCGTGCGCTGGATCCCAACCGATGGGCAGTTACGCATGGACACAGCAGCACTGCGCCGCCAGATCGCCGCCGACCGCGCCGCTGGCGATCTGCCCTTTCTGGTAGTGGGCACGGCGGGTACAGTCAGCACCGGCGCAATCGATCCACTAGCTGAACTGGCGGCCATCGCACAGGAGGAGTTTCTCTGGTTCCATGTGGACGCTGCGTACGGCGGTTTTGCGGCCATGCTGCCCGAAGCGCCGGCCGATCTCAAAGCGTTGCGCGAAGCCGATTCGGTGGCCGTCGATCCGCATAAGTGGCTCTACTCGCCGCTGGAGGCGGGCTGCACCCTGGTGCGCTACAAGGGGTTGATGCGTGACACCTTTAGCTACTACCCAGCCTACTATCCCACCATCGAGCCGGCGGATGAGCCGCCGATCAATTTTGTCGAGTACGGGCCACAGAACTCGCGCGGCTTCCGGGCGCTCAAGGTGTGGCTGGCCCTGCAACAGGCCGGTCGTGGCGGATACGAGCAAATGTTGCGCCAGAACATCGAACAGGCGAAGTTGCTCTTTGCGTTGGTGGGCGAACACCCCGAACTGGAGCCATTCGCCCAGAATCTGAGCATCACCACCTTCCGCTACCGGCCGCGGGATCTGCAGAGCGGGGGAGAAGGAGTAGCTGAGTACCTCAACCGGCTCAACCAGGAAGTGCTGGTTCGCCTGCAAAAGGGGGGCGAGGCTTATCTCTCCAACGCCGTGGTGCAGGGCAACTACTTGCTACGGGCGTGCATCGTCAACTTCCGCACGACGGCGGAAGACATTGCCGCCCTGCCGGAGATCGTCGTCCGCATCGGCCAGCAGGTGGATGCGGAGTTGCGCCCGGAGCTTGGGCGCTGAACGAGGAAACGGATAATGGTATTCAACAGTTTGTATGATCTGTTCCTGTGGGCGCTGGCGCTGGGGATTGGATTGATCGGCTCTCTACGGATAGAGGTCCCCGGTCGCAGCCAACAATTTTTCCGCTGCGGTGGATGATAGGGCGCAAACTAATGGCCCTTCGGTCTACCTGAGAGGCGAACTGAAAGCTTACTCTTTCTACCGGGTGCGTCGCATTTTCAAAGTGCAACGCACCGCTGGGCTAGCCGCACTTGCTTGATGTCCTGAGAGGATGTGTTTTCATCCACTTGGTGGACGCGTTTTGCGACGCTGCGAGGACGCACAGAATGTACACTGTGGATGTTCCACCGATACACATATCACTGACCGGTCAACCGGATAATGTC
>QEUW01000537.1 GCA_003577005.1 Chloroflexota bacterium
TGGCCGGACAGGAAAATTGACCGTCGCTCATTTTTACTCTCGACAAAATCAACTTCAAAATGGTGCTTTTGCTGGGCGTTCCACCGATTTGCCTTCTTTACGTTAATTGTAGTAAACTTACTTGTAATTTCTTCTCTGGTATTTTACCATAAAGGTTAAAAGAACTGGCGAATGGATGTCTACTTTGCATCCGAGCGACTGGCGAAGTTGCTCCAGACCCCCCGAGCATGTACGAGAGAATTCGGTCCCGCAAACGCAAAGTGGATTCCACGACGCCTGGACAACTTGCGCTTCGCCGCTAACTTGCACGTCATGTATTCGCTGCCCGGTGGACTTCACCCACTGCATGGCGACCGCGCTGAGACATTTGCTATCAAGTTGCAACACGGCTACCGGCTGATCATCGCGCCGGCCGACACACCTCCTCCACGGAAACCCGATGGTGGATTGGACCTAGAGGCGATCCGTTCAGTGACCGTTCTCGCAGTGGAGGATTACCATGATTGACACCCGCATCCGCTATCAACCAGCTACTGTCACCGCACCCGGCGAAACCCTGGCTGACCTGCTCGAAGAACAGTGCATGACTCAAACCGAGCTGGCACATCGCATGGGCCGCCCGGTCAAAACGATCAACGAAATCATCAAAGGCAAAGCGGCGATTACCCCTGAAACCGCGCTGCAACTGGAAAAGGTCTTTACCACGCCCGCCGCCTACTGGCTCAACCACGAGGCCCACTACCGGGCCTACCTGGCGCGGCGCAACGAAGATGACGATCTGGCGGCCTGGCACAACTGGCTGGATCGCCATCCACTCAAAGAACTCAAAACACTGGACATCCTGCCCGACCTGTACAGCCGCGGCAAAAACAAAAACATTCTATTGCGCCGTCTGCTCCATTTCTTTGGCGTAGCCTCCCCAACCGAGTGGGAGAACTTCTACGGCAATATGAAAACTGCCTATCGCCGCAACAAGGATCAAAGCGATCCCTACGCCACGGCGGCCTGGCTGCGGCTGGGTGAACTACAGGCCGCCTCTGCTTCCTGCGCCCCGTTTGACCGCCAACGCTTTGACGCCGCGCTGCACGAGATTCGCACATTCACGCTCCTGCCACCCGAAGACTTTGAGCCCCGGCTCAAGGCGCTCTGCGCCGCCACCGGCGTGATTGTTGCCCTGGTGCCGGCCATCCCACGCGCTCGCGTCAGTGGCGCCGCCCGCTGGCTCAACAACCGGCCGCTGATCCAGCTCTCACTCTACGGCAAGACCAACGACCGCTTCTGGTTCACCTTCTTCCACGAAGCGTGCCATATCCTGAAGCACAGTCACAAGCTGGTCTATCTTGACGAATTGGATGGCGATCCCTCAGAGCCGGAAGAGCAAGAGGCGGACAGATTTGCTGCCAACCTCTTGATCCCACCTGAATACGCAGCCGAGTTGCCCACACTTCGCTCCAAAGAAGCCGTACGGACCTTTGCCGGGCACATCGGCGTGCATCCAGGCATCGTGGTCGGCCGTCTCCAGCACGATAATGAGATCGAGAAGTCGTGGATGAACGACCTCAAAGCTACCTTTACCTGGCGCGAAACGCCAGTCGGCTAATGCTGCCGCCATAGCTTCCGGCCCGTACTGGGAACATTCCTGTATGACCATGGAAGCAGTTGCATATCCGAACGAGTGACAGATCCACATTGACCACGAGCACTTTGTCCCTGAACTCTTCACCGGCAACGTCTTCAGGTCGAATGTCCGGTCGCCAAGATCGATAAACTCATCCGCCTCCCCGGCGTGCAAAACACCAGCGCCGGCGAACGCGAAGTCTGCAAAGCCCTGGGCAAAACGCTCTTCGAGAAGGCCTACGGTTATATCAAGCGATACTACTGAGCATGATGGCACCGAATAACATCACCCCCCTCTGGTCAAAAATCAAGAGTGAGCAGCCAGACGTACACGCGTTGTTGACACATCTGGCTGCTGCTATCTATGAGCAAGGCACTGAGTCAATTTTCCTACCGGTTGAAGAGCAGTCAGCGCTGCTACATGCGGTTGAGCACCAAATCATCAAGCGAGAAGGTGACACAGTCACCTTTGCCGTGTCAGATCTACGACTTCAATATGTGGCTCATCATGTGACCGACCTTGCACTCACAAGGTGGGATCAGCCGCAAGAGTTTTGTAAGTGGATCGACAAGGTCAACTCGCTTGTGTATCGTCTCAGCCTAGGTCGAGAGCTTGTCCCAGAGGTGCTTTTTCTCCTTTCAGAGGAGCACCACAAGGATCTACTGGGGAGAGTTGAACTGTACGCTCAGTGGAGCCTGGACCCCACTGAGGAAACAACTGGACTCAGTAACATCTTCTACAACTTCTGCAATGTTCTGCCGTCTCTAACTGTCGATTTCAGCCGCCTGGCCCGGACACTTACCCACCTCTATCAAGGCCCACAACATAACCTAACTGGTGGTTGGATTTTCCAGGCCATCTTTCGGCTGGCAGCACGATCGGAGGCCGATGCATTAGGACTATTAGCAGCACTGGGAGCAGATGTAGACTCACCCATTGTGGATTTTCATGCTAATATTTTGGTCGGGCTATCCCACTTTAACCTCCCCACAGCCCATGCGCACGCCATCGAGTACACGCAATCACCATCAGCCCGACAGCAGATCGCCGGTATTGATGCCTTGGGCAACTTCGACTATTCCTCTACTCCCTCTCTACTCACAGTAACTGAGCACCGTCTTGCTGAGCTTCTCGCTACCGACTCCGCTGAACGAATGGCCGCCCTTGCCAATGCCTATGGCATTCTGGCCCAACAGGACGATAGGTTTGGCGAACCATTGGCTACACTGGCCCATCATACAGACTTGATTGTCAAAACTCGTGTAGCGCATCGGCTGCACGAACTGCGAACGAAAGCGCTGCACACCAACTGGTATTTGCGTGCCCTCCTTGGTTTGACAGGCGTCCGCGCCGATCACCAGGAACTAGGTGTAGCCGTTGATTTATCCATTGCCGGCTACATCGGCCGAGATTCGCAGACACTGCTAAGGCTGCTCGAAGCTGTCGTCACCAATCGCCAATACGGGAGCGAGGAGGATGAAGCAGAACTGCCCCAGCTACTCTCAGCCACCTTTGAGCAGTTGATAGTCACCCAACCCTACCTGCTTGATCTGATCGTCACCACCTGGTTCGCCTCACATGATCCTGGTTTACATCACGCTGCAGCTGACATTGTCAAACACTGTTTTGATCGTCTCATAGAGCGACACAACCATGCCCTTTGCCTTGATCTGGCTGTCTTAGACAGACTCAACGAACAGGAGATTATCAACATCCTCAAGAGGTTTATGGGCTATGTAGTTGACGGGCCCGCTTTGGCTGCAGCATTCTCGTCTGTACTCCAAAGAGAAACCTGGTCAGACGAATTCATTGAATTTGTGATCGTGATGCTTTCAGACCACGTCTTATACAACTTTCCCGGCACAGCTGGCGAATTCTTGCACCAGATTGTTGACAGGGAAGACACGCCCGCATATCAGCGGAACGTGCTTCAAGACGCGATGGAGCGATCTAAGGTTTACCATACAGCCCTGCGTGAACTTCCCAGGCTCAAAGAATTCTCACCACCATCCGACCATGTCTATGCTCTCAGACGTGCTGAGCGGGGTTGGGGCGCCAAAATGATGGAGGATGTACAACGCCAATCAGTTCTATTGAGTCTGATTCAGCGTGTGCCACTCAAATACGGGCGTGCTTCCTTTCGGAAGGAAGGCGCTGCGTATTCACAGCCTAACAGCTTGGGTTCGATTGCACACACCGTCGAGATCCCTAGAGGTGAACTGATTGATCCGCTTGGTCAAACATACTTGCGTTTCGTAAGTCGCCACGCCGGCCTTCTGCAGGCGAACGACGGGCAGGTACAGAACCAAGATGAGGGACCCAGTGCATGAACATGGTCATCCGTGAATATCTCAGCATGTTGAAGGAATCTGGCGAACTCGATGCCTTGGTGCCCGACCTCTTGTTGGCCATGGGGATTGAGCCACTCAGCAAACCCCAGGTGGGGGTGCGCCAGTTTGGAGTAGACGTTGCTGCAGTCGGACCCGATCCGGAAGATAACGACCAGGTTAAGCTGTTTCTGATCACAATCAAGCAAGGCGATTTGGACCGCAATAGTTGGGATAATGATACACCCCAGGCGGTTCGGCCTTCATTAAATGAGATCCAGGATGTCTACATTCCTGGACACGTGCTACCGGAACATGTAACGTTACCCAAGAAAATCATTGTCTGCTGCAATGGGGACAAGAAGCCGAACGTCCATGAGAACTGGAAGGGCCTCATCGAGCGATACTTCTTGGATGAATATTTGTTTCCCGAAGACACCCGAAAATTACTACGCAAGACGATTGCGCTGGCAGACCAGAATGAAGATGAACCACGCTATTTCTACGAGTTGGTTGAAACAATTCTATTCAAGAGTGACCTCCCCATCGAGAGCATCGCGCCGGCAAAACGTGCTCGGCGGCGGGCTCTGGGGCTACTAAATCTCAGCCTCAACATCGTATTTCACTGGTGCCAAGAGGCAGAGAATCTACGTCCAGCGCTGCTATGTGCAGAACACACCGTGCTCGTCACTTGGGACTGGGCGCGTCAATCCAATCTTTTTGACTGCGAATCCACCATGGAGGGGCTTGAGGGGCTGTATCGTACCTACTTAAAGATATCCGCCACCCTTGTTCAAAAGCTACTTTCCATTTGTTTTGTCCGCGACGGATTCTTTATCCAGGCGCAGCACGACCTCCACTATCCTCTGCTCACATTCGAGGTGATCGGTATCCTAGCCACCTGTAGTCTGGCAAACCACCTCATAGCGGCCACTATTTCAAGCGATTCGGGAAAAGAGCAATTTATGAAGCGCGCAGCGGTGACAGCACAAGCGCTCGCCGAACTGCTCAAGAACAATCCGGCAGCCCATACCCCACTCTACGACAGCCATGCTGTCGATATTGCACTCGGCCTTCTAACGCTTTATTGTATGAGGGTTCATCAAACTGCGAGGGAATGGGTGGAGCAACTCGCACACCGGATTCACTTTGCCTACCAACTAGGCCGCATGTACCCCATCGCATCCGACTCATTTGAGGATCTTGTCGCCATAAAGTATGAAAAAGACATCCCCAAAGAAAAGCTCATGGACCTGTCGACACTGCTGCCCATGCTAGCACACTGGTTTGCAATCCTCGGAATGAATGAACCTTACCAGCAGTTCCAGAAGAACGTTACGACCACATTTGCCAAGACCAACCTCCAGCTCTGGTATCCAGACGCGAGTACTGATCAGGTGCTATACCGAACGAATGCAGGACGTGAAAGTGGGATGACCCTCGCATCGATAGAGCTGCCTAAAGACATTGAAGAGTTAAGAACAGAGATCCTGCGCCTAAATAAGCTTCAGGAAGAGGTAATCTCTAACCTGTCTTGTATGAATCAGGGTGTGCTCATACTCCCTCTCCTAGCCAGCCGACATTTCCGCACACCAGTCATCCCTTGGTTCTGGCAATCACTGATCAGCGAAGAGATATCCGAGGCAACTCAATGAAGCGGTGGTGATGCCCGATCCCGCCAATGCTTCACCTTTGTGGACAGCTACTACTTGAGTTTCATGGTTTTTCGCCAACACCGTTGCTGCCTGCATCACCGGCCGTGCTGCGCATACATACGTCCGGGGAGAGAACATCAACCACCTTGCAATCTCCCGTTGCGCCTGGCCGTTTATACCAGACCATACCCGAGGCCGCGCCAGCAGTGAATCAGAAAAACTTTGCTTCTATAGCAAACGTCGGCATTTTGCATTATCCGCCGACATTTGCTATAATACTGCTATGACTCAGACCGAACAAACGCTCAAGCTCCTGCGCAAAGAAGGCATCCTGCGCCCGCATGAACTCGCGGCGCATGGCATCTCGCCTGTTACGCTCTACTCGCTACACCGGCAGGGGAAAGTGCTCCGCCTCGGCCGCGGGCTCTATTCGCTGCCCACGACAGAACTTACCGAACATCATTCCCTGGCTGAAGCATGCAAACGGGTTCCTCACGGCGTGGTCTGCCTGCTCTCGGCCCTGCGCTTCCACAACCTGGGCACCCAGAACCCAGCCGAGGTCTGGCTGGCCATCGACCGCAAGGCGCGCCGTCCCCAGGTAGAGTACCCCACCCTGCGTATTGTCCGCTTCTCCGGTGCTGCCCTTACCGAGGGGGTCGAAGAACACCAGATCGAAGGGGTAACCGTGCCCATCTACAGCGCCGCCAAAACCGTGGCCGACTGTTTCAAATATCGCAACAAGATCGGCCTCGACGTAGCCATCGAGGCGCTGCGCGACTGCCTGCGCACCGGACGCTGCAGCCACCAGGAGCTGTGGCACTACGCCCGCATCTGCCGCGTCAGCAACGTCATCAGACCCTATCTCGAGGCCCTCACATGACGCGCCAGCATCCCGTCAACCTGCCGGCTTCCGTCCACCAGCGCCTGCTGACGCTCAGCCAGCAGCGCGG
>QEUW01000538.1 GCA_003577005.1 Chloroflexota bacterium
TAGTCGTCGGTCAACCGGTAGACATCCGACCAGAGCACGAGCAGGTCGTTGTTCTTTTTGATGGGGATAAAGCGCGAGCGGGGCACGCACACGGCCTCTGCGCCCTCGAAGACAGCAATGGCCGACCCCATGGCGGTCTCCAACTGATAGACCCGATAGGAGTGCGGGTGAGTGGGGTCCACCGGCTTTTCATTGCGGATGAGCGGCAGCCCCAGAACGCCCTTCCGCTCTACCAGCAGTTGCCGGAGGGTGGGCAGGTGCAGCCAGAGGTTGTTGGTGTTGAAGTAGGCATAGCGCTCCACGTCCTGAAACTTCTCCAACTCATCCGGTGGGCACTGGGCGATCTCGCGCAGGATCAACTGGCCGTCGGGACGTCGCGCCAGGTGGCCGCCCTTGCTATCCGCTTTGGTGCGGTGTGCAACTTCCATGAGGAACGGCAGTTCGTGGACGGCAAAATAGCCCAACATATCGACATCGAGCGTGGCGCCCAGGTTATCGGCGTTGCTGACAAAGGCATACTCATAGCCGGCGTTCAGCAACTTTTCCAACATGCCGCTGGTGGAGAGCGCGGCATAGAGATCACCGTGACCCGGTGGGCACCATTCCTTGGTCGGGTCGGCCGGCCAGACCGCCGGTGAGAGGTCGGCCTTGGTGATCTTGGGTATCTTGTGCTGGAGAAAGCTCACCGGCACATCCTGGCGAAACTCGCGATAGCGGTCCAGCGCAGCCAGTGTCGGGCGATGGGTGTGAAAGCTGTCCATCAACACCAGCGGCAGACGGGCGCCGGTGGCGCGGCGCATCTGCAACACTTGGCGGACAATGATGTCGAGAAAGCTCAGGCCATCCTTGGCTGTCAACAGCGATTTGGGACCGTGCATGCCCATGCTGGTGCCGAGACCCCCGTTGAGCTTGAGAACGACGGCCCGTTCCAATGCGGTTCGACCGGCCTCTCGATAGTGGCCGTTGATTGTGGTCAATTCGGGTAACTGCCCAACAGGCAGCGCTGCTTCACCGGGGATAAAACCGGTCTCGCCATCGACCACTTGTGCAAAATAGTGGTGGAAAACATCGATTACCATCGGGGGTAAGGCGGCCCGCTCCATCTTGGCGGCAAACGGTTCAAAGAGCCGGTCGAGCGTCGAATCTTGAACGGCTGGACCGGTGTGCTCAAGCACATGCACCATGCAACGAAGCTCCTTCTGCGTGACGGCGTAGCTGGAGGGGCGACCCCAAGGCCGCCCGCAGCGGAAAAATGGCAGAACAGCGCCCTCCTTTATTTATACAGTCACGCTCAACTATACCACTGAATCCTCAAGACGAGTGCTTACACTAGCCTGACAGTCGTTACCACCCCACGGCGCAGCCATCCTTGCGGGGGTCGCTGCCGCCGATAAGCACGCCCGTCTCTGGATTGCGGACAATCACCTGCCCGCCGCCAAAGCTGATCCGGCCAAAGCCATCGACCGGTGCCAGGCGGTGGCCGCGGCGGGCCAATTCGGCCAACGTGGCAAAACTCCAACCCTCTTCCATATAGACCAGACCGCCCGCCTCTTGCGCCCCGGGTGAACCAGTTTCGGGGCCGGCGAGCATGAAGCGGGGCATGTCGAGCGCCTGTTGTGGCGCCATCTGGTGATCGACCAGGTTGACAAGCACCTGGAAGTGCCCTTGCGGCTGCATAAAGCCCCCCATGACCCCGTAAGCGGCGTGGAGTTCGCCTTCATAAACAGTCATTGCCGGGATGATGGTCTGGTAAGGGCGTTTGTTGGGCGCCAGCGCATTGGGGTGTTCGGGGTTCAACTCGAAGAGATGGGCGCGGTTTTGCAGACTGACACCCGTACCCGGCACCACCAACCCGGTGCCCGTACCCTGGAAGAGGCTGTTGATAAAGCTGCACGCATTGCCCTCCTCGTCGGCTGTGCAAAGATAGACCGTATCGCTGCCGGCCATGGGGTCGCCGTATGGAACCTTTTGGGCGGCTCGTCGCGGATCGATGCGCCGCCGCCGCCGGTCTGCATATTCGCGGCTGACCAGCCCTTCCAGCGGGATCTGAGCGACACGCGGGTCGCACACCCACTGTTGGGCGTCGGCAAAGCCTAGCCGCATACACTCGATCATCGTGTGGAGGCGATCGACTTCGCTCATCGCTGCCAGGTCGAACCCGGCGGCCAGATTGACGGCAATAATGGCCGCCAGCCCTTGCCCGTTGGGAGGGCATTCGTACAATGTATAGCCGCGATAATTGGCGGTAATGGGCGTATCCCACGTGCTCTCGTGGGCGGCCAGGTCGGCAGGTGTGATCCAGCCGCCGTAGCGCTGGACGTGAGCGCTGAGTTTGCGGGCAAAGTCGCCATGATAGAAGAAGCGTTTGCCTTCGGCCGCGATCCCGCGCAGCGTCTCGCCCAGGGTCGAGATGCGCATGATCTCGCCCGCGCGGGGGGCGCGGCCATCGATGAGCAACTCGTGGCCGCTGGGTTGTTCCGGCCCATTGTCAAGGTCACCGCTCTGCCAGCCGGGGGTGCGCAAGAGTTTATTTACCTGGGTGGGCCAACTGTTGGCGATGATCTCGCTCACCGGATAGCCGTTCTCCGCTGTCCAAATTGCAGGTTGGAGCACATCTGCCAGCGCCATGCGGCCATGCCGGTCGAGCAGGTCACTCCACCCTGCCACCGCACCAGGGATGCTCACGGCATGGCCCGTAAACGTAGGCATCCGGCTGTAACCCAGCCGCCGCACCTCTTCAATCGAAGCTGCCGCCGCCGCCCGGCCCGAGCCGTTGAGCGCGGTGACGCGTTTGCTGCTGGTGTCCCAATAGAGCGCAAACATATCTCCACCTACGCCGGTGCTGAGCGGCTCGACAACGTTGAGCATAGCCGCGGTCGCGACCGCGGCATCGGCTGCGTTTCCGCCGGCCTTGAGGATCTCCAATCCCGCCTGGGCGGCGAGGGGTTGGCTGGTAGCGACCATACCGCGCGTCACCATGACATTGCTACGGCGTGAGCGGAACAGAGCATCGATCTTCATACGTTCTCCCATACGTGTGATCGGCCGTGTGATCGGCAAAAGCTGAATCGTTCTATCGTATCATTGTAAATTGACAATTGACAATTGACAATTAGACTGCACCCAGAACCTATCCGAATCACTGTCGCCAGTCTGGCAACGACACCCGCCAATCCGGTCAACCGTCGAGTGATTCCGATGGAGACGAAGAGGTTTGGCAGAACGCAACCCATCGGGTAGACTACGTTTTTGAGTTCAATGTGGTTCCGTGCCCCTGCCGCCGGGCGTGAATGGAAGCAAGGCAATGCGACCTTTGTTGGCTTATGGCAATTCTGATTGACTATGTGGCGACCTACGCTCCCTGGCTCTATGCGGTCTGTGGGCTGGTGGCGCTTTTTCAGATCTACCGGCTCTGGAACGTGCGGAACGAACGACGCCAGGCCGTTTTTTCTTTGGAACGTGAAAAGGCAATCCACGAACTGCAGAGCATCTTTTCCACTGCGTTGCTGCTGTTGTTGATCATGGGCGGCACCTATTTTACGAGCACAACGTTGCGCGACGCTGTGGCAAGTCAAATCGCCGAAGCGCGGGCCCCCAATCCCACCCCGGCGATCATCCCCACCCCAACGAATACACCACTTCCAGCCACCGAAACCCCAACGGTCACCCCGACGTCGCCGCCCGACCTTGCAACCTCCGCTGCGGAAGCGACGCCCGAGTTCGAGCAACCGCTGGAGGCGCCGCAGCCGACCGACACACCTGCACCGGAGCCAGTCGTCCAGGCTGCCTCTTGTCCAGATCCACGCGCCGTTATTGCCGCCCCCGGCAATGGCCAGGTGGTCAGCGGTATCGTTTCAGTGGCAGGCACGGCCAGCCATGAACAATTTCAATATTATAAGATAGAATATGCGAGCGCCGGGAGCGAAAGCTTCAACTACCTCAACGGCGGCAATAGCCCCGTCATCAATGGCGTGCTCATCACGTTTGATTCCACGGTGCTCGGAAATGGTGGATGGACGCTGCGTCTGATCGTCGTGGATAATACCGGCAATTTCCCGCCGCCGTGCCAGGTGACGGTACAGATTCAAAATTAGAAACTTGGTTACGATTCAGCCTCCTCGTCCTCGTCCTCGTTCTCTCAAGTCTTTGTCGTACGAGAACGAGCAGGAGGCTGAATCGTTACGAAACTTGATGGGACAGACTAATGGCAGACAAGGAAACAGGGAAACTCACCTGTCTACCTGTTTATCTGTCCTCCGAACGCAACTAGACAAACGACGGAACATGCAGGATCGACAACGACTTTACTTTTTTGGCGGCGTCGCCGCGA
>QEUW01000539.1 GCA_003577005.1 Chloroflexota bacterium
AGGATGATGTTGTGATGCGCCAGACAGCTGTCGGTATAACGGCGTTTTGTGCCAAAGTAGATGACAAAGAGCGACATGCTGTACTTCAACCGTCGGAGCCGGTGGTCGCTGTTCTTTTTGCGATAGCGAGGCGGGATCAGCTTCATGTAGGTCCACGCCACATCGGCATTGGAGACAACTATGTCTGCCTGGTGAATTGTGCCGTCGGCGAGCCGCACCCCCTTGACTTTGCGCCCGTCGGCCAGGATCTCCACGACTTCGCTGTTCAGGTGAGCCTGTACGCCCAGTTCGCCCAACAGCCGGCCAAAGGCGTTGACGATGGCGCCTGTGCCACCCAGCGCATAGTGGACGCCCCACTGGCGCTCCAGGTAGTGGATGAGCACATAGAGCGACGCCGCATCCAGCGGATTGCCGCCGATGAGCAACGGATGAAACGAGAAGACACGGCGCAGGAAATCATCCTCGATAAACTGGCTGACATAGCTGTACACGCTGCGGTACGATTGCAGCCGGACGAGGGCCGGCGCCACCCGCAGCATGTCGCCGGCCCGGAGAAAGGGCTTGTCGATGAGCGCCATACCCGTCTCGAAGATCTCTTTTGTAGAGCGAATAAACCGTTCGTAGCCGGCTTTGTCTGCCGGATTCCAGCGGTCGATCTGGTCGAGGGTGCGTTGCGCATCGCCGCCGTAATCGAAGTGGCGCCCCGTATGGTCGAAGAGCCGGTAGAAGGGGTCGCACGGGACCAGTTGAAAGTAATCTTCACGGTTGCGACCGGCCAGTGTCCAGATTTCGTCAAAGAGCCAAGGGGCGGTGATCACGGTGGGGCCACCATCGAACTTGAAGCCGTTGACCTCGTAGACGTAGGCGCGACCACCTAGCTTATCTCGTTTCTCCAGGAGCACTACCTCGTGCCCGCGTACTGCGAGCCGGGCGGCTACGCTCAACCCACCAAAGCCACTGCCGATGACGATCACTCGTTTGGACATGGAGCATTCCTGTTTGCGACACACCGGTTGCACAGATTTTGTCCATATTTTGACGGCTTTGGGCGCCTGTTTCTGTAATCGATATCCAGTCGTTGCTCATCCTACCTTGAGCCGGGGGTCAATCGCCTCGCGCAACCCATCGCCCACAAAGTTGATGCTGGCCACTGTGAGGGTGATCAACAGACCCGAAAAGACCGACAGCCACGCTGCATTGCGCAGATAGCGTTGAGCATTAAAGAGCATGTTGCCCCAACTGGCCGTAGGTGGTTGCAGCCCAAACCCGAGAAACGAGAGCGCCGATTCGATGAGGATGGCGTAGGCAACCAGCAACGTGGCAGCCACGATGATCGGCGCAATGGCATTGGGCAGCAAGTGGACAAAGATGATACGCAGATTGGGTGTGCCTACACTGCGCGCCGCTTCAGTAAACTGGGCGTTACGCAACTCCAGAAATTCGCCGCGCACCAGCCGCGCCACACCCATCCACGAAACGGCGGCTAGAATCAGCGTCAATTTTACCGGCGTGATCTGGGTAAAGGCGCCCAACACCAACGCCAGCGGCAAGACCGGCAGCGCCAGCATCACATCGATCAGCCGTGAGATAAGCTGGTCGATAGAGCGGCCGTAATAGCCGGCCAACGCACCGAGCAGGGCGCCTGCAATGACGGCGACGCCTGCCGCGCACAACCCCACCAACAGGGAGACTCGCCCGGCAAAGAGCAGGCGGCTCAACACATCGCGGCCCAGGTCATCGGTGCCAAGCCAGTGGTCAGCGCTGGGGGGTTGCAGCGCCACGTAAGGGTCTACGGCGTTTGGGTCATATGGCGCGATCAGCGGGGCAAAGAGAGCCGATAGCGACAACAACCCCAACGTCGCCAGGCCAAACATCGCCAGCGGATTGCGCCGGAAACGTCGCCAGACCTGGGCGCGTAGGGGGGACGGCGCGGTCTTCGGCTGGGTAAGCTCAAGGGTCGGCGCAGAGATGCGCTGGGTCTGCGATGACATGTTCTATCTGAAAGCAGTGAGGCTTTTGCCAAAAGCCTCACTGCTGATCACCTTCTGTTCACTTCCGATTAATCGTCATACCGGATCTGCGGATTGACCAGCCCATAGCAGACATCGGCCACCAGGTTGCCGAGAATCACCAGGACAGCTGAGAGCATAAAGGCTCCCATGAGCACCGGGTAGTTGCGCCCCAAGATCGACTCGGTGATCAGCCGGCCAATCCCCGGCCAGGAGAAGACGACCTCAGTGACCAGCGCACCCGAAAAGAGCCGCGGCACTTCCAGCCCCAGCAGGGTGATCACCGGGATGCTGGCGTTGCGAAACGCATGGCGCAGGAGCACAGTGCGCGGCTTTAGCCCCTTAGCCCAGGCTGTGCGGATATAGTCTTCCTGCATCACCTCGATCATGCTGGAGTGAATATAGCGGGCAAAGCCGGCCATGCTGACAAAGGCCAGCACGAGCGCCGGCGCAATCAGGTGGTGAATCACGTCGAGTAGCTCGCCCGAACGCGAACGCCCCCCCGTGGGAATCCACCCCAGCCGTCCGGCAAAGATGAGAATGACCATGAGGCCAGTCCAGAAGGTGGGCACCGAGATGCCCAACATGGTCAAGATGTTGAGCAGGTAGCGCGGCAGCCGCTGGGCGCGCGTCGCTGTGTAGATGCCGATGGGGATGGCGAGGGCGAGCGCGATCACCAGCGAGGCGGCCATCAGTTCGAGCGTAGCCGGCAGCCGCTCAAGGATCGTCTGCGTCACCGGGCGGCCATCCCGATACGAGTTGCCCCAGTTGCCGGTCAACATGCCGCCCAGCCACTTGACATATTGCACGGGCAGCGGGTCGTTCAGCCCCAGATTCTCCTGGATCTGGGCCAGGTCGGCTGCGCTGGCCGTGGGCGAGCCGGCATAGATATCAGCCGGCCCGCCCGGCGGCAGGTGGATCAACACAAAGATGATCACCGAGATACCCAGCAGCAGGGGGATGGCCCCCAGTAGCCGCCGCACAATAAAGAGCGCCATGCGCTATGCCTCAACCCACCATTCGTGGGCATTCCACATGTTGGTCGAATTGGATGTGTTTGGCACAAAGCCATGCACCCGCTGCTTGACGGCGTCGAAGAAGACGCGGTTATAGACCCAGATATTGGTGGCGTCTTCCACCACAATGTCCTGAAACTGTTCATACAACGCCCGGCGCTCGTCGCGATCAAGGATGGCCAGGGCATCGAGCAGCAGCCGATCAACTTCCGGGTTGTCGTAGTTGAGCCAGTGGCCGGGGCTGGTGCTGAGCCAGCGCTCGTTGTAACCGCTGGGGTCAACCGAGAAGCCCCAGAAGCCATAGGCAAACTGGTAGTTCTGTTCCACCATGGCGGCGACAAAGGTGGCGGCATCCACCTGGCTGATGTTGATCTCGGCGCCGATCTCGCGCCACATGGCCTGGGCAAGCTGGACGATCTGCAAGCGCTCGCTGTCGCCGGCGATGTTGAGCAGGTCCAGCACAAGCCGTTCGCCGTCTTTGGTGCGGATGCCGTCGCTGCCTTCCTGCCAGCCGGCCTCCTCCAACAGCGCCCTGGCCTGGTCGGGGTCGAAGGGGTAGCGGTCGTTGTGGTCTACATAGGCCCAACTGGGCTGGGCAATCGGTGACCCGTGCGGCTCGACCAGATCGAGCAGCACCGTCTCGGTGATCAACTGCTTGTTCAACCCGTGGGTCAACGCCTGGCGCACCCGTCTATCGCCCAGGATCGGGTCGGCGTTGTTGATAGTGAAATGGAAATAAGCGTGGGCAGGCGTGGCGTGGACCGTGTAGTCTGCCAGACCCTGGACGATTGGCACCTGTTCGGCAATGATCGAAAAACGCATGTCGATTTCGCCCGTCTCCAGCATGGTCAGCAGCGTGTCCGAACTGGGGACGATGCGGTATTCGATGCGGTCGATGTAGCCACCCTCGCGGTAGTAGTTTTCGTTGCGTTCAACCACGATCCGGTCACCCGATACCCATTCTACAAACTTGTAGGGCCCGGTGCCCACGGTCGGTGCGCGGTTGAACTCGCTCGTATTCATATCCTCGTTCTCGAAGATATGTCTGGGCAGGATGCCACGATAGCCCCACGTTTCCAAAAAGACACCACTTGGCTGGTTGAGGTGGAAGGTCACCGTGTGGTCGTCCACGGCCTCGACCGATTCGATTAGCTCGAAGCCGATGCGCGAGCGGGCGTTGACTTCGGGGTCGGCAATCGCCTCATAGGTGAAGACTACATCGGCGGCGGTGAAAGGCGTGCCGTCGTGCCAGGTGACGTCGTCGCGCAGCCGGTAAGTGTAGGTGAGCAGATCTTCGCTGACGCC
>QEUW01000053.1 GCA_003577005.1 Chloroflexota bacterium
CTGTTGGGCGACCGGTTTCGCCTCGACCACGACTACGCCGACCTGATCCGCAGCGGCAAGGGACCAATTGGCACGCGTTTGCACGGGGGTAGCACACCCTTTGACCCGTCGCAATATTACCGGTTTCATAATGGCGAAATGCGCAACGGGTTGACTGTCGTTGCCTACAATCTACGTGATGTCAACGAGGGGGACGGCGGCTTTGGCTGTGTGCCCGGCAGCCACAAGAGCAACCTGCCCTTCCCCGACGAGTGGAGGGAGCTGGAGCATTTTCAGCCGTTTATGCGTGCGGTCACAGGGCCAGCAGGCACCGCGATCATCTTCACCGAAGCCCTGACTCACGGCACGCTACCGTGGCAGGGAAAGGGCGAACGACGCACACTTTTCTACAAATTTAGCCCCCATCCGCTCTCATGGGCGGCGCGCTACTACAACGCCGACAACTATGACGGTCTGACTGAGCGGCAACAGGCGATTCTCGAACCGCCCAATGCGCGCTATCGTAACCGGTGGGTCCGCCAGGTATAGCTACTGGGCGCTGCAACCGCGGTGCGGAGCAGTTCGGTTAAATCAAGCAAGGGCAGTTGGAAGGAGAGTTGAAGATAGTTGCAATAGCCCCGTAGGTCGCCCTAGCAGGGCGACGGCGCTACGCATCTTGACGATCATCACGCTGCAGCGTGACCTACGGTGGATTGCCGGAATCATTTCTGAATCTTCATCACCTGGCCTGGCGTTGCGCCCGCTCGGCGGCTTCAACACCGGGCGGGCTTTGGTCAGCTATCCCTGCTCGTAGGCGCGCTTGAGCGCCGCAATGTCGATTTTGGACATTTGCAACATGGCCTGCACGACGGCCTGAGCTTTTTGCGGGTTTTCGTCCTGCATCAACCGGCCCAAGGCGGTGGGGATGATCTGCCAGGAGACGCCAAACTTATCGGTCAGCCAGCCGCACGGCCCCTTTTCGCCACCCTCAGAGAGCTTCTCCCACAGTTCATCGACCTCTTCTTGGGTCTCGCAACTGACAAAGATCGAAAAGCCCTGCGCAAAGTTGAAATGGGGGCCACCGTTGAGGGCCATAAATTCCTGGCCCTCCAGTACAAAGGTTGCCGACATCATCGACCCTGCCGGCCCTGGCCCGCCCTCGCCATAGCGGCTCACGCTCAGGATCTCGGCATTGGGAAAGGTGGAGACGTAGAAATTCACTGCCTCTTCTGCCTGGTTGTTGAAGGTTAAGAATGGTGTGATTTTGAGCATGGTATCTCCTCTGCAATTGACAAATCAGATGACAAGGAAATAGGCTCGACAAAGGCGCTCCACTGGGAAATTACCTTCTCTGTATTTTTCCCAGCGTTGGTGAGCCGCTTTTGTTAGAACATTTGTATTATAAGCGGGCGCGGGGAGATTGTCTTGTACAAAATGGCAATACTGGACCATGGATTGGGCAGATGCAGCGGGTTGCGCGGAAGATCACTGCTCAGTGCCTATCCGAATAACTCTGCGACGAAGCTCATTCGTAGGTGTAGTGGTCGAACCCGCAACCGTTATTCGGATGGGTTCTTAGAGTCCGCACAGAGCCGTTGAATTCGCCCATTCCACGGTCCGGATGAGTTTTCTGGGCAAGCTACTCGAGTTGAGCTGATCGGAAGAGTTGGGCGGGCGTATGCCCCACCCAGCGTTTGAGCGAGCGCGTCAGGTGGGGCTGGTCGAAATAGTCCAGCTCATAGACCGTGTCGAGGATCGAAACACCCTGGCGCAAGAGCGCCGCGGCCTGTTGGGCGCGTTCGATCTGGCGGATCTGGCTTTGGGTCAGCCCCGTAGCTTGCAAGAAGCGATGGCGCACCGTGCGCGGTGAGATGGCGGCCGGCTGATCCTGCAACACGGCATGGATAACGGGGTCGTATACCAGCACCTCTTCCCGCATGAGTCGGCCGACAAAGGTCTCGACAGTCTCATAGGCAGGAAATTGCCAGGCAGCACTCTTCAGCCAGAAGGATCGGCTCGTTGCGCCAGGCAGGGGCGTCTCGGCATCCAAAATGTTCCTGACGGGCAGATGAGGCATAAAGACACCCAGCCGAAATTTGATCCAGAGAATCTCAGCGTCTGCGCCCCAGGCGGCGACGCCGGCCGTCGACCACGGGCCGACGACCAGGAGTTGAGCGTTGTTCTTCTGCTGCCGCACGAGCACCATGTGCCAGTGGCTTTCGGCAGGGCGAATCGCCGAACCATCGCTCGCCGTGTGGCCGTGCGCAATCGTTTCCACATAAGGCGAATCTGATAGTCGTTCAGCAAAGTTGATGATCATAAGCCATCCGAATCACAGTTGTGGCGTCGTGGGGCCAGACAACTCATGGCCCTTAGCCCAGTAGAAAAACAACAACAAGCTCGGCAAGGTTTGACTAATTATGTCACTATCACTCATTGGGCTTGCGCGGGTCGTTCATAGTCGCCAGTTCGTTTGCCATCTCCAGCATCGTGCTGGCCGTGCGCCAGTTGCGGGCGGTGACGGCCACCCCCCAGCCCTTGCCTACGCTTTCCGCCAGCTTGGAGCGCCCAATACCATCTGGTGCATGCAGATAGAAGACTTTGTCGATCAGCGCAAATCGTTCATTGGCCGCTTTGACCGCTTCCAGCGCCGCCAGGTTGGGATTGCGGGGCGCGTCGCTTAGAAAGAAGAGATGAAGCGATTTGTGGTCCGCTTCGCCTTCGGGGAAAGGATTGGCGGCCAGGGCAGCTCGGAGGGCCTGCGCGTCCAGAATAAAAATATGGGGCGCAAAGCCGTGGCGTTGGCCGATGGCTGCGCCGATCTCTTGGGAGAGCGCCTGTGTGTCCGTGCGTTCGCTCTGAAAGACCACGTTGCCGCTCTGGATATAAGTTTTGACGTTGCGTAACCCAAGCCCCTGGAGCAGCTCGGTCAACTCGCGCATGGGCAGTTTATTATTTCCACCCACGTTGATCCCTCTGAGCAGTGCGATATAGGTGTTCATGAGCGCGGTCCACTCTTTTAAGGACTGAATAGGCGTTGTACTGGCGCCGCCCATAAATTCTCGGCCAGTTGGACAATCTGCGTCCCGATATAAGCCACGATGCCGCCACGCCAGCGGTTGCCAAATTCCTGGGCAAGCCGGCGCAATGAACTTGCCTGCGCCAGCTTGACCTGCGGCGAGCTTTTGATCTCAATTCCCCAAATGCCCTGACTCGTTGTCAGAAGCAGATCGACCTCTAGCCCCCCGTGGGTTCGATAGAACCAGGCTTCGGCAGTCGATCCAGTGGTCTTGATCCATTTTATCGCTTCGCCAACCACATATGTCTCCAGTAGCTGCCCGGTGATGTCGCCCCAATAGTTTGTTTGGTGCCGCCACAGACCGGGGTCAATCCAGTACAGTTTGGGCGCTTTGACAAGCCGCTTAACCTCGCTGGTAAAGTAGGGAGGCAACAAATAGGTTTGGAAGGAGAGTTGAAGATAGTTGAGATAGTTGCGCGCTGTTGTCGGGCTAATATCTGCGTCGCGCGCCAGATCGGCATAGGAGAGCAGTTGCCCAGAGCGCAGGGCGGCCAGCCGCATAAACCGTCGGTACGGTAAGAGATCATCCAATCTCGCAATGTCGGTGAGGTCACGCTCCAAATAGGTGTTTGTATACGCATTGAGCCATTCGCGCCGTTCCGTATCATTCAACGTGACCAAACCTGGCATACCGCCCCATTGTAGGCCATAGTGAAACCACTGTTGGCGTAGCCCGGCATCATCCCCCAGCAGGACAGGCGGCGTCTCCGCAAAAATCTCATCCGCATTCTGATCGTCGGTGAGCAGGCGCGCAAAGAGGGGCGGCTGCATCGTGCGCCCGGTAGAGACGAGCTCCGCCAACATCAACGGCCATAGTTCGTAGATAAAGACCCGCCCGGCCAGCGTTTCGCGGATATGGTTCATCATCAAAATTTGCGAAGAGCCAAGTAAGACGCTAAAGTCAATCGCGCCGCTGTCATAGGCGAACTTGATTTTGTCAAAGATCGCGGGCTCTTTTTGGGCTTCATCTAGAATCGCATGCCCAACGGACGCTGCCCAGGCGCGTGTTGGCATCTCCTTGACTTGCAGGCGCGCTTCTATCTCGTCCAGGGAAATATAGCGCAGATCAGGGTAAAGCGCACGCGCTAGCGTTGTCTTCCCCGTCTGCCGCGCGCCGGTGATCATCACCAGGCGGCGCATATCTGCCCGTGGCAAGCGATCTGCCAATATACGGAAAATCATCACAACCTCTGTTGAATTTGTGCGAAAATCGTCACCAACCATGACGATTTTCGCACAAAGCGGCTTTTGACGCAAGTCTTGAGCGATATAGGTCAAACCACATCCCGCCGTACATACTCGGCGGTGATCGACCCCTGCGCCGCCAGGAGTTGACCAGGCGTACCCGTAAAGATCACCTGGCCGCCTTTGGCGCCGCCTTCAGGGCCCATGTCGATGATCCAATCGGCGTTTTTGACCACATTCAGGTTGTGCTCGATCACGATGACTGTGTTGCCGGCATCGACCAGCCGGTTGATCACGGCCAACAAGTGGCTGATATCCGACATGTGCAGGCCGGTTGTCGGCTCATCCATCACGTAGATGCTGCCTTTTTTGTGCAGTTCGCTGGCGAGTTTGATGCGCTGGCATTCACCGCCCGATAAAGTGTCGGTTGGACGGTCGAGGCTGAGATAGTCGAGGCCAATATCCACCAGGTGTTGCAGCCGCTCCACCAGTGTTTTGACCATGGGCGCAGCCGCCGGCTCTTTGATCGCCCGGACGGCATGGATCAGTTCGCCAACTTCCATGGCCGAGAGTTCGGCGATGTTACGGCCATTGATTTTGCAGCTCAACGCGGCCTGGCTCAACCGTGTGCCTTTGCAGAGCGGGCAGGGCTGCGTAGTAAGGTAGGGAGCCACCGCTCTCTGGGTGCGCTCGGAAAGAGTTTTCAGGTCGCGCTTGATGTACGAGCGGTTGAAGCGTTCGATGATACCCAGGTAAGTGGCGTTCATGGTGCCACTCCCGATCTGCAATTTGTATTTGCGATCCTTGCCGTACAAGAGCAGCTCCATCTCCTCGTCGCTGTAGTCGGCCAGCTTTTTGTCGTTATCAAAGAAGCCAGAGGCGGCGTAGCTATCCCGCTCCCAGGAAGAGAAGACCGGTTCTTGCACCGCGCCTTCGTTGAGCGACTTGGACAGATCCAGAAACGATTCTGAGTTGACACCCACCTTTTGGCCTAGCCCGTTACATTCCGGGCACATGCCCTGCGGATCGTTGAACGAAAAGGCGTTGGAGTAGCCCACAAAAGGTTGGCCGACGCGGGAGAAGAGCAACCGTAGCACCGGAGAAATATCCGTGATGGTGCCCACGGTCGAGTGCGAGCCACCGCCCAGGCGCTTCTGGTCCACCACGACGGCCATACTCAAGTTTTCGGTGGCGTCGGCGTCGGGTTGCGAGAAGCGGGGCAGGAAGTTGCGCACAAACATGCTAAAGTTCTCGTTGAGCAGGCGTTGGGCTTCGCTGGCAATCGTATCGAAAACAATCGACGACTTGCCGGAGCCAGAGACGCCGGTAAAGATAGGGATTTTGCGTTTGGGGATGCGCAGCGAGACGTTCTTCAAGTTGTTCTCGCGCGCACCGTGGATTTCAATATATTCGATTGGTCGTGTGGTCATAAACAAAAGATCCTCGTAACGTTGGAGAGATTCAAGCAAACCATCACGCTGGCATTCGCTTACCCTTCGCCTGACAGAGAAAGAGCCAATGATGTCCGCTGAGGTTACGGGCCGTTGTTCGCCTCTGGGTGTGTCCCAAATTTGGGGCAAACCCGCATTCCGGGAAAGGGCCAGAAAGTTTCTGAACGTTCACCGCGATGGCGGCCCTTTCCCGGAATGCGGGGCCGGGGCAAGCCGCCCCCAATCCTGGACGCACCCTTCGCCTCTCGTTTGCTTGATAAAATCATAAGTCCTTGCTGCACTTGGGTGAATGCGGTCAGAACCTGAAGGAAGTGGAAGCGTGGCGGCAAGCTCACCTGGCGTATCTGCGCGCCAAGTGGGATGAGTATGGAGGTGCATGATGAAACCTTTCTTACCCCAGCGTGAGCCACTGCCGCTAGCCTCTCTGAACCAGTTCCGCTGTTTGGGAAAATTCTTCGGCAATGCTGGCCCGCTCCTCCTCACTCCATGCCAGCGCCCGCACGGCGCCAAGCGATGGTCGAGCTTCGTCCGGGGCAGTGTGCCATGTTAGCCTCTCCGGTAATGCAGCCCAACGACGTGGCGTTAGGGTCATCCGCTGCGGTGGGCCAATAGCTGGCCATCATCTCATAGGTCACCCGGCCAAACAGCACGGCGTCGGCGCTGGCTGTCAATGCGGCGATATCATCGATGAGGTCACCATCAAAGCGGATCCAGTCCATTTCGCCGTTGGGCCCGGCTACATAGCCGTCGAGGGACATGTGCATAAGTAGAGCGACGTTTCTCATGTTGGTCCTCCTTACCCACTTCGTCGGGGCTGGTCGGTGAGGAACAGCCCTAAAACGACTTTTCGCGCAGGTTTCCTCTTGTGGGATTACTTCACGATGCGGAACGTGAGATGGGTAACACCGGGAGCCTCGACCACCCTTGTGCGTTCCAGTTCAACTGGCTTCGTGCCCAAGTGGTCGAACAGCCGGACGCCCCCACCCAGCAGGACAGGGACGAGGTTGATGTGAATTTCGTCAAGCAATCCCGCGTTGAGACATTGCTGCATCGTGCTTGCGGTGGCTATGGCGACATGCTTGTTGCCTCCGGCCTGCTTTGCCTGGCGTATGGCGCTTTCAATGCCGTCAGTGACAAAAGTGAAGGGCGATCCTTCCTTGACCCATTCCTGTGGGGGGTTATGGGTGAGCACAAAACAAGGCGACATGGGCGGATTGCCGCCCCAGGCCCTGGCGATGTCGAACATTCTCCGTCCTGCCACCATTGCCCCCATCGTTCGAATTGCCTCCTGAAGTAGTTCGGCGCTCTCCCGTGAGACCTTGAATAGTGGCGCACCCGGTATTCGAACCTCAGTATCGCCGCTAAAGTACCAGTGAAAAAGCCGCTCACCCCCATCGCCTAGGGGATTGTCGGGGCCATCGTTTGGTCCGGCGACAAAGCCATCCAGCGACATGCTGATGCTAAAGATCACTTTTCCCATGTTCATGCTCCTTCATACCTAGTCAATGCCCGAATGACATCCGCAAAGGCACAACACGCTGTACTGGTATCACCCAGATCACGAAACGTAACCGAAGCCCGGTCCTTGACGAGCCACTTGAGCAGCTCTGCTGGATTGGCGATCAGGATGCTTCTGGTCGCGCTGTCACGCACCTCTGCCCCTAAATACTGTGTCCTACTGGCCGATGCGGGCAAGCAACTTCTCAAGATGCTCCTGATGATGGTCATAAGAAGCGACGAGAATGAAGGCGAGCGGATGTCCCGCCAACCATGCGTATCGACTCGAATCCAGCAGGTCTCGTTCTGAGATCGCCTCTCCCAATGCCAGAAGCCGCAGGAATCCTTTGCGCCAATTCTGGTGGACCTGCGCCCACGGCTGTTCACGGTAGGTTTCATAGATCCAGGCGTTTACTTTACCCGTACTGTCTTCCGTATCCGGGTCTACTCTTGGCAGCCACTGGGGAAACTCAGGCTCCCGATTGTGCAAAGCGGCTTCCATCCGTGCGATGGAGCGTTGCTGCCATGCCCACAAATGGGCGATTTCATCTTTGATGGACCAGGAGGACGGGTGGCGAACAGTGGTTATCTCTTCTTCGCTCATCCCCGCGAGCACTTCTTCCCAGTGGTCGAATTCTTCTCTCAGCGCTGCCAGAATATGTTTTTTCATGTACATAAACGTTCTCCTCATAGCCAGGTCTGCGTTCACACAAACCTCCAACTGTGCAGCTCACGGCTCAAGCAGGCGTTTCAACTGCTGCAGATCTCTGGTGACAGCCTCGGCGTCCTCGGCAAATTGTTGGTCGGACATGTCGGGCTGGCGATACAACGTAAAGACGACTTCGCTGCCGTCGTTGTTGGGGAAGACGCGCATGGGGTTGTAGACGGTCGTCCCCGAAGGCAGTGTGACCTCATGATCCAAAACGCCGTAGTGGTTTTGGCCAACAAATTTCACTTTGACGCGCCCCATCGGCGATTCGGCGACCCAGTCACCGTCGACCTGTTGGATCGACCCGCTCAGCCCTGCGGCCCATTTGGGCAGATTTTCAGGATTGGAGGCGAACACGTAAACCTGATCCGCCGGGCGATTGATCGAAACACTGATATGCTGAGATTGAAAGGCCATGAAAATCTCCTCTAGTAGACAGGTAGGCAGGTAAACAGGTAGCATTCGCACGTACCTGTCTACCTCTCTACTTAACGGGAGAGCTCACCCGCCGCCCAAGGCGATCGGGTGGAGCGGCTTGTTGGGCGTCCCGTTAGCGATTGTCCATTTCCGTTGCTGCCTATCTGTTTTCGTCCTCAAGGAATGAAGCGAGATGATCGAGCGTCGAATTCATCCCGGCCTCATGATCCTCCGGCCGGATCCCTTCCGGCACATCCTCGCAGCGAATTGTGACGAGCGTTCCGTTCTTAACCCCATCGAGCGTCCATGTCATCCGCATCACACCCGAAAACGCGGGGTCGTTACTCTCGAATGTGACTGCCTGCTCGATTCGTTTCGCGTGGATCAGCCTGACGAACCGTACTTCGACCTCATCAGCATCATTCGACGTCTTGCCACGCCCATGCTCGGGTTCCTTGTATGTAAGTCGCATCCGGTACAAGCCGCCTTCACGAAAATCAAAATGGAGCATGGTGGCGGTCATGCCCTTTGGCGGTACCCACTGCTCCATTGCTCGCGGCTCCGCAAAGGCTGCGTAGACGGCCGAAGATGATGCGGGAATGAATCTAGACGCTGAGTCAACTCTTTTCGACATAAGCCATCGGTTCCGCTTGCTCTTTATGAATCATGGACGACGCCCAACAAGAACTCGATCAACACAGGGTTGAGCGCCTCGGGCGCAGCGCCGTGGTCCTGGCCGGCCAGCCGGCGATGTTGGGCATTGGGCAGAATTTTGGCGAGCGTCTCGGTCGCGTTGTGCATAAAGGGCGGGCTTTCGCTTCCGTCCATTACCAGCGTCGGTGTGGCGATAGTGGCAAACTGTTCCAGCGCCGCCGGGTTGCCGCTCATCGTGTCGCCCATGATTTCGCCGTCGTAACTGATGGTGTGGGCTGCCGCCACGGCGCTCGCCCATGTCGGCCATGTCTCGGCCTCGGCCAGATATTCCTCTGGAATATTGACCGCGACCCGCATAAAGTATTTGAGCGCATCGGCGGGGCGCCCGGCGGCGATATAGGCCCGCAGTTGGTCCACATAATCCTCCGGCAGGGACGGGCGGCTGTCGTCGATGATGAAGGGGGGCTCGTAGAGCGCCAACTTTTTGATCTTGTCGCCCAACTTGCCGGCGGCCCGGAGAGCCAGCACCGCCCCAGAGGAATGGCCGACGACAAACGCCGAGCCCCCAGCCGCGTCGATGACTGCTTCGAGGTCTTCGATCTCGCGCTCGACGGCATAGGGCGCAGTGTCACCGCTATCCCCCCGCCCGCGGCGGTCATAGACATAGACAGTGAAGTGGTTGCCCAGGTCGACCTCCGGCGCGACTTCAGGCGTGGGCGCAACCGCAGCGCGGGTCGCCGTTGCGCCCAGCACCGTAATCAGGGGTGGCCCATCGCCGGTGCGGTCAAACACAATGGGTGTGCCGTCTTTTGAGATAACTTGAGAAGTAACTTGGTTCATGGCTCTTTTCTCACGAACTTTGAATGATGTTGAACACATAATCTCTCGATCTCCCCAATCTCAAGAACAATTGGAGATTGGGGAGATCGACTGACGGCCAGGCTGTCACCCGTCAGTGGCAAATAACAGCCCTTTGACGGCCAGGGCTTGGCGCAACTGCTCGATGGCTTTGGGTCCCATGCCGTGCAACTGTTTGAGTTCTGTCTCGCTGACCTCAGCCAACTGTTCGAGGCGCGAGTAGCCAGCTGCAGCGAGCGCCCGTTGCGCAGGCTTCGCAAGTTTGGGAAAGTCGCTCGTCTCCGTATCGCGGTGTGGATTGGTCATTGTGAGGGCCTCGAATCAAAGACTATGGTCTCCTGGCCGACCTCGACTTCGCCATACTTGAGGTCGCCGGCGCGCTCGTAGACGTGCAGGACGGCGCCAGTCGTTGCCAACTGGGTGTCGACAAGCCGGAAACTGCGTGGGATCGTACCTGCTCCGAACAGGCGCTTGCCGGCGCCGAGAACCACAGGAAACTGCCAGATGCGGAGCGTATCGACGAGATCGTGCTTGAGCAGGGTCTGGAGGAGATCCCCACTGCCGTGGACCTGAATCTCGCCGCCTTCCTGAGTTTTGAGCTTGGCGACCTCCTCGGCAACGTCGCCCTTGAGCAGGATCGAGTTGTTCCAGTCGAGCTGTTCGAGTGTCCTGGAAGCGACGAACTTGGGCCGGGTGTTGAGCGCCGTGGCAATCTCATCCGCCGGATCGGTGGATTTGGGCCAGGAGTCTGCAAAGATCTCGTAGGTCTTCCGGCCAAGCAGAAAGGCGCCGGCGCGTTTGGTCCACTCTGTCATGATCTCGCCCAACTTTTCGTCGAAGTAGGGGACCAGCCAGCCACCGTGCGGGAAGCCGCCCTCGCGGTCCTCGTTGGGGCCGCCGGGCGCCTGCATGACACCATCCAGCGTCAGGAAAGTGCCCACAACCAGCTTCCTCATCTTCCTCATCTCCTTTCTTTCAAGCGCCAGCAAAGGACAGTTGCCACGGTAGACAGTAGACAGGTAGACAAGTAGCCGCACCTGTGTACTTGTCTACCTGCTCAGTTCTTCAAACTTTCCGCCAGCTTATCGAAGGATTCATTCCAACCGGCCACCGTCATTTCGGCTGCTTCACCGGCGGGGATGCCGGTCTGGTGGAGGGTAAGTCTGGTCTTGCCGTCTTGTTCTTCAAAAGTGACGGTCATCAACTGTTCGAGCGGCCAGTCGCCGGGCATCCCGTAATGCGAGGCGGGCACGACGTTGCCGTGCTCGTCGGCGAAGCTATCGGTGTAAACCAGGCGTTCCGGCGGGGTGATCTCCCGGTAGATGCCGGTGCTCCAGAAGCGCTGGCCATCGGGTGACTCCATGCAGAAGTGATAGGAGCCGCCTACGCGCAGGTCGATCTTGCAGGCAGGCGAGGTGAAATGCTTTGGCCCCCACCAACGCATGACATGTTCGGGATCGGTCCACACTTTGAAGACGAGTTCGCGTGGCGCATCGAAGATGCGGGTGATGAGGATCGCGTGTCCAGTTGTGGGCTCCATTGTTGTAATGGTCATGATATTTCTCCCTTCAGGCTATATCGATGGTCCATTGCCGACCGCTAGTGGGAAAGGCCAAACACCGAACAGGGCTTAGCTTAGTTGTCCCAGGTACTGCTCCAGCCGGTCCCAGGTTTCGGCCAACCCTTCGGCCATGCCCATGGCCAGCGTTGCCTCTAGGTCCTTGGCCGAGGCGAACTGAACGTGGCAGGTCAGCTTCGTCTTGCCATTTTGTTCGGTGAACGTCACAGTGACCACGGTCTCTGGCGTGCCCTCGATCTGGTTACCTGCGGCATCGGCAAAGGTGTCCACGTAGACGATCCGCTCCGGCTCGACAATTTCGCGGTAGACCGCTTTGCCCCACGCTTCCTCTCCCTCTGGCCCCCGCATGCAGTAGTGCCAGACGCCGCCCGGCCGGAAATCCACGTTACAAACCGGCAATGCCCAGCCTTTCGGCCCCCACCACTGCATCAGGTGCTTTGGATCGCTCCAAACCTGGAAGACGAGTTTGCGCGGCGCATCAAAGACGCGTTCCTTGATAAACTCACGCTGCTCGCTGCTGGTTGCTTGGCTTTCACTCATGGTCATTCTCCCGAAGATTCATATTGGTTGGCAACAAACCTGTCAAACCGTTTCTTTGCGTTTCCGCCGATTCAGTGTTGGTCATCCACTGCTTGCTCTTCGTCGTCCGGGTATCTGCTTTGCAACTCTTTTAGGTATTCGTCCAGCCGATCCAGTTTTTCTTCCCAGTGTTGGCGATACTGCCCGATCCAATCGGACGCCTGTTTGAGTGCGCTGGCCTGGAGACGGCAGGGCCGCCACTGCGCCTCGCGCCCCCGTTCGATCAGCCCGGCCCGTTCCAACACCTTGAGGTGTTTGGAGATAGCGGGCAGGGTCATGTCGAAAGGTTCGGCCAGTTCAGTGACCGAGGCCTCCCCTTGGGCGAGACGCTCCAGGATGGCGCGCCGGGTCGGGTCGGCAAGGGCGGCGAAGATGGTGTTGAGCTCGTCTTGTGGCATCGTATTTTACCAATTAGTTAATTAACTGACTGGTATAATACACCACGAAAACAGGTTTGTCAAGAGGCAAATTTTGAAATGAGAAGGTTCTGTCAGCGAATTTGGAGCGCGGATTGAGTAGAAGTCAAGTATTTGTTGTTGAGTTGTCAAGATACTTTCTCCTTGTAATATAAAAAGAGGGCAATTTTCTGCAATACATCGATTGATGCAACTGCTATAATTGAGCCACTAACGAAACAAACGAAGCTAAAGGTATACAGACTCATCGCTTTAACATCCAAACACATCGTATGAAGCATCAGGAATGGAGCCATCTACGACATCACAATCAGCTAAACTTGAGTTCGCTGCACGCGTACTACGCTGTCCATGCCTACCCGCGCCATAGTCATGACTATTATGTCGTTGCGCTTGTCGATCAGGGGGTTCAATCGTTTCTCTGTGCCGGCAACAAGTACGTTACACCTGTGGATGGGCTGATCTTGCTCAACCCGGCAGAGACACATACGGGGGAACCGGTAGACGAAAGCGGGTTTCGCTATCGGGCGTTTTACCCGACTGCAGAGCATCTGGAAACAGCGGTCTTTGAACTGGCAGGCCGGCACTTGCCTGCGCCCCTCTTCTCAACGCCGCGAGCCGATGACAAGCTGTTGGCGCACGCAGTACGGGCGTTGCACGTTGCGCTGACAGACGATGCCGATGCGCTTGAATGTGAATCGCGCTTGATCTGGACCCTTGTCCTACTCATCAAACAGTATGGTGATCAACGACCCGCCGAGCAACGTGCAGGGCATGAACGCCAGGTGATTCGACGGGTCCGCCAGTATATTCATGAAAATTATGCGCAACCTCTTTCCTTGTCCCAGCTTGCCAGCCACGTCCATTTCAGCCGCTACTATCTTTTGCGGGCGTTTCGGGATGAAGTGGGAATGCCTCCGCACGCGTATCTTGAGAGCATTCGGATTCAACAGGCGCAAACATTCATTGCCAAAGGTATGCCGTTATCTCAGGTTGCCCACGCAGTCGGCTATAGCAGCCAAAGTCACTTCACTCGCCGTTTCAAGCAGATCATCGGCGTCACGCCCGGTATGTATGCGGAGCAACGCAAGGCATAGTCCAACTTTTTAGAGCGCAGGAACATCATGCGAAACGAACTCTTGCCGGTGATGGTATTCATCCTCATCACCACCTTTTCGCCTGGGCCGAGTAACGTTGCCGGCGCCGCGATGGGTGTGCTCTACGGCTATCGGAACACCCTCAAGTTTCTGTTGGGTATGTCAGGTGGCTTTTTCCTGCTCATGTTCTTCAGCGCATGGGCTTCTGCCTCTCTGCTCGATAGTTTCCCGGCGCTTGCATCGCTGCTGCGCTATGTGGGTGCGGCGTACATTCTTTATCTTGCGTTGGGGATGTTCAAGGCAAGCTACACGTTTGATCCTGAAGCCGTCAAGCCGATGGGGTTCACCAGCGGGCTGTTGCTGCAATTGCTGAATCCCAAGCTTGTCGTCTACGGTTTGACCCTCTTTTCCACCTTTTTTGCGCCAATGCGTGGTCAACTAGACCGGTTAGCTGTAGCGGTGATCCTGTTGGCGCTGACTGCTTTTTGCGCCACATCTGTCTGGACGCTGTTCGGAACATTGCTCAAAACCTACTTGCGTCAGCCGCCAATTCAATTGGCCGTCAATGCAGTCCTATCTCTGTCTTTGGTTTACTCAGCCTTAGAGCTTGCAGGCATCACAAACTGGCTTCTTGGCTAGATTCCTGCTGCCGAGGGAGTACATGGAAGAACTTGCGCAGCAGACGGTGCTACTGGAGTTGTTCGTCCGCCAGCTTGATCGCCACTTCCACTTCCCACTTTGTTTTGCGTGGTTCAACGTCAGGGTCGGTGAGATAGGTCTCGTACCGTGAACGAAAGGCATCGCCCTTTTCATCGTCCCAGCGGTCCCAGGCGATGCCATTAGTTCTCGCCCATTCGATCAGCGTTTTGTTGCCTGTCAGACCAGACCCGCTGTATACGAGGCTTGCGTAGCGACCGGCCGGCAGCACACCTGCGGAAACGCGCCCAGTGCCTGGCAGTGCTGCCGCAACCGGAATCCCCACTTCAATGTCCATCTCCCCTGCCATATCGATGACATGATAGCGCAGGAAAGGTGGCCCAGCTGGTTCCATCCCCTGCTGCTTCGCCCAGGCAGATATTTCTTTGAACAGTTTGTCCACCACCTTTGACATCCCCTTCATCGGAGTTTGCGTGCGGATCCCCATGTAAGGCTTTTCGGGGCGGTCATCGATGCGAGGTTCGCCGACGGTTGTCATTGACAATTCTCCTTCTTCTGTTGTATTGGTGAATCGTTCGACCATGAAGTGAAAGCTCAGGTTGCTATCCCTCTGGAAAACCGTTGCGCAGCGCGTGCGCGCAGCTTGGCTACCTCGACTTCACGATCCTTCGCTGGCGCATTTGTCTCGAGCGAGTCAAATAGCTTGCGGGTGACGGCGGTAATCTCATCAACGGCAACCAGAAAGGCCGCTTCGTTCGCTTTTGAGGGCTGGTTGAAGCCGCTCACCTTGCGTACAAATTGCAGCGCGGCTGCCCGAATCTCGTCCTCGGTTGCCGGCGGCTCAAAGTTGAAGAGCGTCTTGATGTTTCTACACATGGCGTTTCCTCTAACTACGGGAAGTGATCTGCTGCACGGCCCAGCCGTTGCCGTCCGGGTCGCTGAAAAAGATAAATCCGACGTTGTTGAGGTCGTCGCCCTCACGCGCCGGGCGCGCACCTTGCGGGCCAAGCACCTGGACCTCGCTCACGAGATCGAGGCCCTCTTCATTGAGCGCGTTGCACCCGGTTGTGAGGATGCAGTGCATGTTATGGGCAAGATTCTTTGCTTTGCGCTCATACTCGCCAGTACAGAAGTAAAGCGCATCATCCTGCCAGACTGCGAGCAATGGCGTGACGTGCGGGCGTCCGTCTGGCCGTACCGTCGAGAGCCAGAAGACTTCTGCCTGCTCCAAGTGCTTGAGGGCCTCTGTCCATGGCGTTGGCGTTGCATCAGGGCTGCTGAATTGCGGGTGCAACTCGGCCACTGGGTCCTTGTCGGCCATCGTATTTCTCCTTTCCACAAAAGGCGGACCAGCATTTCTGCTTTGGCGATGGGCTGTTGTGTAAGCTGAAGGTTGTTCACTTATGCCTCCCCTGCCGCAGCGGCAGCCAGCGCGCAGGCGTCGTCTGGCGACTCTTGTTGGTAATTCGCCGACAACAACCTGTACGACCGTGACTGCATGGCAAGCAGGGTGACAACCAGCCCGATCAAACCGGCCATGATAAAGACCAGCGCGATCCCCCGATCCACGCCCGTGCCAAACCAGTCGCCGATGAGCGCCACACCCGCGCCAGTGGTCATAAAGGGAATAAAGATCAACTGGGCGATGGGGCCGATCAGAAAGGCCGTGATGGGCGAGGCCGCCTGCTCCACGCTCTGGGCAAAGCCAAAGACGCGCCCCTGCCGTTCGGGCGGGATCACTCTCTGCAGGATGGTCTGCTCGGCTGCTTCGACCACCGGTACCAGACAGATCCAGATAAATACGCCCACCGCCAGCAAGACAATCGAGGCCTGGATCGTAAAGAAGATGCAGATCGTCCACATCGCGATATTGGCGAGAAAGATCAGGCGCAACGGATTCCTGCCCAATCCTCGCCTGGCGACAATCAATCCACCGAGGATAAACCCCAGGCTCAAAAAGCCCCACAGCGTCCCCCAGACCTCCACTGAAACAAGCTCCAGGCCGTACGGGTCCATCAGCGCCATGAAGACACCCCCTAAGAAGTTGTTGAAGGTGTGAAAGAAGATCAGCCCGAACAGCCCAGGGACCGACCGGATGGCGTCAACGGACCCTCGTAGATCGATGCTGTGCGTGTGCGCTTCAGTCTGTGCCCCTTTCCGTTCGGGAAGGGGCAGCGTCAGCAAATGGAGCACCGCCGACAGCGTCACCACGATGGCGCTCACGAGCATCCAGGTGACGCCAAAGAAACCGATAGCCAGACCGCTCAGGATCGAAGCAACCAGAAACGCCACCCCATTGGCGCTGCCAACCAACCCGTTGGCTCGGTCTCGCTGCCCCTCGGGAACCATCACCGTGACAAGTGTCAAGAGCGCAATGCCGCGCAGATTGCCGGCGATGGCGCCCACCAGCGTCAGCACGATGAAGAGCCACAGCAGCGGGCTCCCTGCATAGGAAAATTCGCCTGGCGGGGTGGCGATAAAAACAAGAAAGGCGAGCGCATACAAAATCAAAGAGCCGAGGCTGGAGAGCGTCATCGCTCTCTTCTTGGGATAGCGGTCCACCACCGAGCCGAGCAAAAAGCCCGAGAAGGCCACGGTGACAGTATAGACGCCGGCCATGACCGAGGTGGCAATCACCGACCGGGTCTCCAGATAGACCCAGAAGGTGACGGCAAACCAGACAAAGGTATTGGTTACTGAAGCTACCAACGAGTTGGCCAGGATGGCGTAAAAGAGTCTCGTCATCTGTTCTATCCTTAAGAAGCGTGTTCTCTGGTAGATTGGCTGCGTTACAGGGATGCAACGGAATATCGATCCATGGAACGATCCGTGGGAACACCATAGCACAGCACCCCGGTTGCCAAACCGATCTTTGGATCAGATCTTTTATGGTCGGATTGGCAGATCGATTGTCCACACCTGTACAACGAGTGGAATACGCGTTCAGGCCACCTCGCGTGTCAGCATCTTGCCATTGCGCGGTGCAATAGGCTTCACCCGCCAGCGCATATAGGCCACAAAGGTGGTCAACACAACGAGGAGGGCGGTGATGGCCGCACTACCTATTTCTCCCCGGAAGAGATGAAGCACCGTGGCGCTTACCACCACAATCATCAGCCCTGCGGCTGCCAAAGCCGTCAGCCAGGGCAGAATACGGGTGACGCCGGGCAAAATCAGACCGACCGCCGCCAACAATTCGGCCACCCCGATGAAGATGCGGAATTCTCGCCCTAACTGTTCATCCATCATCGCAACCATCTCGGCCGGTGGGGCGACCATTAGCCAACCATGCGCTATAAATGCGGCGGCAAGCAATACTTGAAGAACCCAGAGTACACCATTCATGGATGAATCTCCTTTGACATAGGCTCGTCTAAGAAGCTGTTTGAAAAGTGGGGTGACAATCGGTGCGTTCACCTTTCAACGAAGCCAACCTCCCAGGTACATCGCACGCTTTGCGTGCAACGCACCAAGGCGACAATTCCCCTTTTCAAACAGCTTCTAAAAAAGAAACAAGCACCGGAAGCAACAGATCCGCTCGCGTCAGGATGTTGTAATGTGTCGTGCCGGGCAGGATAGCCAGCTGCGAGGGTGGGCGCGCAGAACCATCCCAACCGGCGTCGCGCAGGCCGCCACCAAGCAGGGCGAACAGCTCTGCCGCGTGCGCTGGAGGAACGCTGTCGGCGTCGCCGAGTATGATCAGCGTGGGCGCCTGGATCGCAACGACACCCTCCGTCCAGTCATAGTCTGTGTAAAGCAGTTGTCTTGTTTTGTTGGCGAGCCGTGGAAAATCTTCCGGCCTGGGCGCAACGTTGACATAGGCCTCGTGGATGAACGTGCCGGTCATCGCATCGGCGTTGATCTGCCCCATGCCGGCGAGGACTTCGGGGAACCAACCATTTCGCTTATAGGGGGCGGAAACGACCACCAGTTTGCGCACCACTTCCGGGTGACGGATGGCAGTTTGCAGCGCAGCGCCGCCACCCAGCGAATAGCCGAGCACATCGGCCTGTTCAAATCCCAAGTGCTTGATCAATGCGGCGATGTCATCCCCAAACTGCTCTAGCTGGAACGGGCGGTCGGTGTCCGCTGTATGGCCGTGCGCCTGCAATTCAACGCCGATGACTTGCCGGCCTGCGGCCAGCGCTGGGAGCAGTGGATAAAACATCCCAACTGTACCAAAGCCGCCGTGGATCAGAATCAGTGGGTCCCCGGTGCCGTGAATCTCATAGTACATCTGGAGGCCGTTTACAGGGGCATAGCCTGTTCTAGGGATAGTAGTTGCCATGATAGTCCTTTCATATACGGGTCGGTCTAGTCTTGGCCACAAATACAGAACAAACGTTCTAGTCAGCATAGTATAGGCTAACTATTTCAAAAAGTCAAGTACCAAATTCAAAAAATAAAGCTCATAAATCAAATTTGAATTTAGGCTGTCTGAGCGATATACTAGAGGATATGACAACCCGAAGTTATACCCAGCTGTGTGGTCTGGCCTATGCCCTCGATATCGTCGGCGAACGCTGGACCTTGCTTGTGATCCGTGAATTATTTGCCGGCCCGCGTCGCTTTGTAGACCTCCTGGATGGGCTGCCCGGCATCAGCACCAATTTGCTTGCCGAGCGGCTCAAACACCTGAAACAGCACGGCGTGATCCGCCGTCGCATTCTGCCGCCGCCGGCAGGGTCAACCATCTACGAGTTGACCCCACGCGGGCTGGCGCTGGAAAAGACGCTGCTCGAACTGGGCAAGTGGGGCAGCCAATTTGTACCTCCATCGATGGAAGGAGCCACTGTGCTCCGTCTTGGTTCCTATGCGCTAACTCTCAAGACCTTTTTTCGACCGCACCTGGCGCAAGGGGTCAACGAAACCTATGCGCTCCACGTCGACGATGAGTTCCTTCAGGTGCAGATTGAGGATGGCGACATTCACGTACAGCAGAATGAAACCCGCCCTGCCGACGCGGCCTTTTATACCGACATCATCTCCTATCTTGGGCTATTGATGGGGCAGATCCACCCAGATCAGGCAATTGCCAGCGGGCTTGTGCGGGTCGAGGGTGACCCTGGCGCGTTGTGTCGATTTCTGGAGCTATGTGGTCTACCAGACCCTGTCGAATCGGATCTGCCTAATTGAGGGTAGGTTGCGAGGTGTGAACTGGCTGCCCCAGTGGAGAGAGCCGGTCGAGCGCGGCCAGAAAGTTTTGGCGGGTCACCGGTTTTTGCACAAAGCCGCTGGCGCCCAGCGCCAATGCCAACTCCTCTTGGGTCAGAATCGAACAGACAACCACAGGGATCTGCCCGGTGCGGGGATGTTGGCGCAGCCGCCCCAGCACTTCCCAGCCATCTATCTGTGGCATCATGACATCGAGCACGATGATCTGAGGCGTAATCTGTTGCGCCAGCCCTAGCGCCTGATCGGGGTCACGCGTCACCAGGATGTGGTAGCGAGTGCCGGCAGCGTACCGGCGGAGGAGCTCCAACGTGTCCGGGTTATCGTCGATAACCAGAACCGGCAGCCGGCCCAACGCCGGCAACAGCAGATGGGCGGCAAAGCGATCATCCGCTGTTGAGACATCCACAATGCAACCACAGAGGCGAGCCAGGCGGCGGGTCATACGGAGTTCGGCGTCTGGCTCGCCACGCACCACGGCGCCAGGCGAGCAGACAACCTCAACTGCAATCTCTGCTGCTTCCGGCTGGGCGGTGACGAGGACGCGGCCGCGTGCGCTTGCGTGGATGGCCGTATCGAGCACACCGAGCAGGAGCTGCCGCAGGGCGACTGGGTGCATGGCAACCGCAAGCGGCTGAGTATCCATCTGTAATTCTAGCGCCACCTGATGCTGTTGCGCCAGTGGTGTCACCAGCGCCAACACGGAAGGCAACCCCTCGTGAAGATTGACGCCCTGTTCAGGTGGAGCATCCTGGAGCCAGGCAAGCTCCTGGTGCCACTGTGGGCCTGCCTCATCGTCGTCGGGTGGCGGCGACTCCGCCCGGGTGGAGGGCAAATAGCGCTCCTGGAGACGTGCGGCCAGAGCCTCCAGGGCGGCATGTTGTTCGCGGCGCAGATGGCGTGCGCTGATCCCCAGTTGGTCTGCCACTTCGTCGGGGCCAAACTGCTGAACAAAACGAAAATGCAATAAATCATAGATACGCCAGGCGCGCATCTGCGCTGGTGTCTCGTGTGCGGGCCGCAGCGATTCGATTGCATCGATCAGCAGGTCGCGCAGGGCAGTCGGGTGGTTAGCTCCCTCAACAGGGCCGAGAAGCTGGCGCAATCCATTGCGGCGCAACGTGGCCGGGTCGTACAACGCACTCAATGCCTCGCGCAGCTGCTGAAGAAACCCCTCATAGCTGTTCATGACCATTTTTTGGCCTTTTTACGTCCGCATCGCGGCCAAAATCGTCGATCAGCAGGTTAAAACTCTGCTATAATGCGCCTGCCGACACTATACAACAGGAAGGCTGCGGATGCAAGCAAGTACGCATCTCCTCCCCCATGCCACTAAAGGTTTCGTCGCACACTTCTCGTTAGTAGGGATGGACCACGGATGCGGCGGATCTGTGCAGATTTGAAAAGAAAGACTGCTCCGCACCAATCCGCCTGATCCGCCTAATCCGCAGTCCATCCCCATCTCGCATCCGTTCCACCCCTTCGATCCGTAGTAGCAAAGGATGGACCATGACCAATCAAAACAGCAACCCGATTGATCCCTACGAATTACGCAAACAGTACAAGTATCTGCGCGTGGTTGATGTGGTCGATGCGCTGGATGGCATCGGCTATTTCAACATTGGTTTTATGGACCTGGACATTCAGCCACTCTGGCGGCCAATGAAGTTCTGGGGCGTGGCAGTGACCTTGCGTTGTGTGCCCTCCAACCGGCCCATGTGGAAGCTTGACACCACCGAGGATATTGTCAACGCTCACCGCATCTGGTTCAACGAGGTGGGTCATTTGGGCGTCAACGACCTGATCCAGGAAGGGAGCGTCGTCGTCATGGATTCGGGCGGCGGGCCGGAGGTGGGTTTCTGGGGTTCCAACAATGCGCTCGATGTGGTCGCACGCGGGGCAGTGGGCATCATCACCGACGGGTATGCCCGTGATACGGGTGAGATCACGTTGCAGAAGACGCCCGTCGCGGCGCGGCGCCGGGGGCGGCCGATTATCCCGGGTCGCATCATGGCTGTGGAACGCCAGGTGACCATTGCCTGTGGTGGCGCACAAGTGCGTCCCGGCGACATGGTGGGCTGCGACGACGACGGCATCGTCGTTGTGCCGCAGGAAGTGGCGGCGGAGGTAGCCGTTCACGCCCGGGCGGTGCTTTTGCACGATATGCGTGGCCGGCGCCGCCTCTACGAACGCCTGGGGATGCCGCCTGATGAGACCGTGGATGTGGAGATGGTTGAGGCATATTATCGGCAGTTTGAGTAGACCAAAGGAGGATCGAGTATGATCGCCGAAAGCAAAGCGAGCGGTATGTCCCGGCGTCAGTTTTTGCAGCGTACGGCAGCGCTGGGGTTTGGGGCGTTCGCCGTGGCCGCCTGCGCCGTGCCGGTGGCGCCAGGTGCAGCCACGGGCAGCACAACCCAAGAACGGCTTGAACTCAGTTGGGTCACGCCCGCGGCCGTGGGCCTCGAACGCACGATGTACGAGAACTTTGCCCTCAAATTCCAGGAAGAGAACCCCAATATCCGGCTCAACGTCAGCTTTGAGGCGTGGGGCGACTACATGACCAAGCTTCCCACCATGCTAGCTGGCGGCGTGATCCCCGACACGATCCACCAGCACATGAGCATCGTGCAGGACTATGCCCACCGCGGTGCGCTGCTCGACCTGGTCCCCTTTATGGAACGCGACGATGTCAAGGCGGAGGATTACATCCCGGCGCTCTTTGATGCCTTTAGCAACCGCGGCAAGACCTACGGCATCCCCAAAGACAGCGCAGCCTGGGGGATGTACTACAACAAGACGATGTTCGACGCCGCCGGGCTTTCCTATCCGGCTGACAACTGGACGCTCGACGATTTCCGCACGATGGCGCTGGCTTTGACATTGGACGAAGAGGGGCGGCCGGCCACCGACCCTAACTTCGACCCAGAGCAAATCAAGCAATGGGGGTTTAACTGGATCATGCCCACGCCGACGGATAGCGAAAATGCCCGTGGCTTTGTACGCGCCTTTGGCGGGGACTGGTACAACGAGGACTACAGCGAGACCTTGATCACGGATACGGCGGTGCTCGAGGATTTCCAAATGTTCCACGAGATGCGCTGTATCCAACATACCATCCCGACGCCAGCCCAGGCGCAGGGCCAGGGCGACCCCTTCCGCGCCGGCCTGACGGCGATGGCCGTCAGCTTCCATATCATGACCTTTTTCTCCAAACAGGAGAATGTGCAATTCGACTATGATGTCACCTTCTTGCCATCCGGGCCGGGCGGGCAGTATTCGGTGGTGGGGTGCAGCGGTTGGGCGGTGCCAACCCAGGCGCAACACAAAGAAGAAAGCTGGGAGTTTGTCAAGTACCTGACCAGCCTGCCGGTGCAGACCTATATCGGCGAGCAGAAGCGGTGGGGGGTCTCTTTGAAAGAGGCCGTAGGTACTATCGAACCTGATGACGGCTATCCCGAACACTTTGCCATGGTGCATACTGACCCGTTCAAGGGCATCAGTGAGGTTGACGTGATCGCGTTCAAATTCCCGCCGCAGCAGTCACGCATCCGCGAGATCTACGCCACCGAGTTCGACGCGATCTGGGCCTGCGCTGGCGACGACATTGAAACCGCAGCGGCCAATGCCAAGCAAGAGATCGACGCACTGTTGGCGGAATTGGATTGGTGAGAGCAAGAGATCGAAGGGGATTCGGGGATTGGGAGAGTTAAGGAGGTTTTGACGGGGTACGTTACACGCTCCTCCAATCTCCCGAATCTCACGACAAAACCGCCTATGGCAATTCTTCGTCTTTCCAAACTACAACGGCGCGAGGCGCTGGATGGGTATCTCTTCATCGCTCCGTGGCTGGCCGGCTTTCTGCTCTGGATCGCCGGGCCGATGATCGCATCCATTGTGCTGGCGCTCATGCAGTGGGATCTCTTTAGCCCGCCGCGTTGGGTAGGGTTGGCGAATTTTCAGCGTCTTACTACCGACAATCTGGTAGGGATCTCGCTCTGGAACACAGTTTATTACACATTTATCAGCGTACCCTTGCGCATGGTAGTCGCTTTGTGGACAGCGCTGCTGCTCAACCAGCGCATCCGCGGCCAGGCTTTTTTTCGCACCTTTTTCTATCTGCCGGCGGTGATGCCGGCGGTGGCGAGCGCCATCCTCTGGTTCTGGATCTTCAACCCGGATATTGGGCTGGCCAATCAGGTGCTGAGCCTGGTGGGTTTGCCCAAACTACAATGGCTGTGGAGCCCAACCACCTCCAAGCCGTCCTTTATTCTCATGGGGTTGTGGGAAGTGGGCAATACGATGGTCATCTTTCTGGCCGGCTTGCAGGCGATCCCGGCGTCGCTTTATGAAGCCGCCGACATCGATGGGGCGAACTGGCGGCACCGGTTTCGCTACGTGACGCTGCCCATGCTCTCGCCGGTGATCCTGTTCAATCTAGTAATTGGGATCATCGGTTCGTTTCAGATCTTCACCGCCGCCTATCTGCTCACCAACGGCGGGCCGCAGCATTCGACGCTCTTTACGGTGCTCTATCTGTACCGGTTGGGCTTTGAGCAGTTCAACATGGGCTACGCTTCGGCGGTGGCGTGGATGCTCTTTGTCATTATCCTCGTCTTCTCGCTGATTCAACTGCGGCTGTCGGAGGCGTGGGTTTATTACGAGGGAGGCGAATAGTCATGGCGACCGATGCGCTCGACCGGACGCTTGATGGCAAAGCCACAGCTGGCGTACGGCGCCGGTTTCGCCCGCTGCGCTTCTATCTGGTACGCGTCTTCCAGTATGCGCTCATGGTGGCGTTGAGCATCATCTTTCTGATCCCGCTCTTCTGGATGGCCTCTACATCGCTCAAACAACAAGGGCAGGTCTTTGCCTTCCCGCCGGTCTGGATCCCCAACCCGATTATGTGGTCGAACTATGCCGAGGCGCTGGAGCGGGCGCCGCTGCTCATCTGGTTGAGCAATACAGCGACCATCACCGTCGTATCGATTGTGGGGCATGTGCTCACCAGTTCCATGGTAGCCTTTGGCTTTGCGCGCTTGCGTTTTCCGGGGCGCAGCGCGCTCTTTATCTTGCTGTTGAGCACACTCATGTTGCCGCAAGTGGTGACGCTCATCCCACGCTTTATCCTCTTCCGCTCGCTGGGCTGGCTGGACACCTTTCTGCCCATGATTGTGCCCACCTTCTTTGGCGGCAGCGCCTTTGACATCTTTCTGGTGCGCCAATTCTATCTCACTATCCCCAAAGATTTTGACGAGGCGGCGCGCATCGACGGCGCCTCGAACTGGACGATCTGGCTGCGCATCGTAGCGCCGCTCTCGACACCGGTGCTGATGGCAATCGCCATCTTCTCCTTTGTCTTTCACTGGAACGATTTTATGAACCCGCTGATCTACCTCTTCAGTGAGAACAAAAAGACCCTCTCGCTGGGTCTGCGCGCCTTTATCAGCCCCACCGCGGCCGAATATCACCTCAACATGGCCGCCGGTATGTTCCTCGTAATCCCCATGCTGGTCATCTTCTTTATCGGCCAGCGTTACTTTATCCGCGGCGTAGTGATGACCGGCATCCAGGGGCGCTGACGGTTGATTTTGAGGCTTCCTCGTATGGGGCGCTATCGCTTATAATTGGCCTAGAGCGCCGCTTCAAATCGAATCCACAGAAGCAATTTGAAAAGGTGGATTGGTGCGTTGCACGCTGCCCGTGCGTGCAACGCACCAATCCACCTTTGGAGGTCCCTATGTTTCAACTTGCCACTGCACCCGAAGCAACGCCCGACGACCGCGCTATCTGGCGCGAACTCCAACAGGAATCTATTCGCCGGGTGATCTATCTGCTCGGTGCGTCGGGGATCGGGGTGGTCATTGCCAACGAGGCGCGCCGGGGTGAAACAGCCGACAATCTGATCGGGCTGGCGCTCATTTTGCTGGCGGGAGGCGTACTGCTGGCGCTGCAGTGGCGCTATGATCTGGCCGCCGGCGTGCTCTGTGCCGGCGGCGCCAGTCTGGTGTTGGCGGTGATCGTGCTGCATGGCGATGTCACGCTCATTGGGTTGTGGGCGCTGCCTACCGCATTGGCAACCCTGCTCATGAGCCCGTGGCTGGGCTTGCTCTTTGCCCTCGGCGCAGGGCTATTGCTGCCCTGGGTGGGGATAGGTATACCCTGGTCGCAAGTCGCACTGTTGGCGCCGACCTGGGTGACCCTGCTGCTGCTCTGGGTCTTTATCTATGCGGCGCGCCGGGCGATGCGCTGGTCGTGGGACGGCTATGAACGAGCGCGCCTCTTGCTTGCCGAAGCGCGCGACCGCCAGGGCGAACTCGAAGAAGTCCGCCACGACCTACTCGAAGCCAATCGCCAGTTGACGCGCATGTCCAAACGGCTCAACGCGCTCTACCAGGTAGCCGAGGAGGCCCGGCAGGCCAAGGCGCGCTTTGTCGCCAATGTCAGCCACGAATTGCGCACTCCGCTCAATATGATCATCGGCTTTAGCGAGATGATCACCCAGGCGCCCCAGGTCTATGGCAGCGAGTTGCCGCCCGCGCTGCTGGCCGATATCACCACCATCCAGCGCAACAGCCAGCACCTTGCCAGCCTGGTCAACGATGTGCTCGACCTCAGCCAGGCCGAAGCCGGTCGCACCAACCTGACCCGGCAGTGGGTCGATCTGACGGAGGTGGTTCAGGCTGCTATCACTGCCGTTCAGCCGCTTTTTCAGAGCAAGGGTCTCTTTCTCCGCAACGCGGTCGAGGCGGGGCTGCCATCCGTCTACTGTGACGAGACCCGCATTCGCCAGGTGATCCTCAACCTGCTCAGCAACGCCGGTCGCTTCACCGAGGTAGGCGGCGTCGAGATAGAGGCCATGACCGACGGCCACACCGTAACGTTACGGATTGCCGATACCGGACCAGGCATCCCGCCGGAAAAACAGGCATTGGTCTTCGAACCCTTCCAACAGTTGGACAGTTCGCTCCGCCGCCGCCACGAGGGGAGTGGGCTGGGGTTGAGCATCAGCCGCCAGTTTGTGGAGATGCACGGCGGCAAGATGTGGCTGGAGAGCAAGGTTGGCGCCGGCACCACCATCTTTGTCCGTCTGCCGGTCGCCATAGCACGCGAATCCGTGGCCAACAATGGCGTACAGCGTTGGTTCAACCCCTACCAACCCTATCACGAGCGGACTCGACGTTTCAAGGCTCCGCTGCCCGTATTGCGCCCGCGTTATGTTCTGCTCGATCCGGGTCAGACGCTGCACCGGCTGCTGGAACAGTATCTGGATGACGCTGAACTGGCGGTGGTGGATACAGCCGGCGAGGCGTATGCGGAGTTAGCCAGCGCGCCAGCCTATGCGCTCCTTGTCAACGATCCTTCGTTGGGCACAGAAATGAATACGGAACTCTCGTTGGCGCGGTTGCCCTACGGCACCCCCGCCATTCTCTGTTGGGTCCCTGCTCTGGACGCGGTGCACGAACGGCTTGGCATTGTCGAGTACCTGGTCAAGCCGGTTACGCGCGCTGATTTGCTGGCTGCACTGGAGAAGCTAGGCGACAACATCAAGACAGTCTTATTGGTTGACGATGAGCCAGAGGCGCTGCAACTCTTTGGCCGTATATTGGCCTCGTCTCCCCGACACTATCGTATCTTACGCGCCGCCAATGGGCAGCGGGCGCTCGATCTGATCCGCCAGCGCCGCCCCGACGCCGTCGTCCTCGACCTTGTCATGCCAGAGATGGATGGTTTTGCCGTGCTGCGCGAGATGGCGACCGACCCCTCCCTCTGCGCTATCCCCACCATTGTACTCTCTTCGCAAGACCCGCTGGGGGATCCCGTGGTGAGCAACCGGTTGACCATCACCAAGGCGGGTGGTCTTTCCATGCACGACCTAGTCGCCTTGATCCGCCTGGCCAGCCGCGAACTCGGTGTGGAGGCCAAACTATCAGCACCGCAGGGCACTGCCCAACAGCGAGAGGGCGTAAAGGCTGGTGAGACCAGTCCGGCTTGAGGAACCTGGCTGTTCCGCCCGGCGTTTTGTCCACGGCGTGAAGTCTGTAGTAACGGTAGCGATATGGATCTGGGGCTACTTGAGTGGAGCAACCAGCGACTTGCTCAAAAGTGCGTAGCTTCGATCCGCTCAACAGTTGAGCGAAAGATCTCTGCCCACTCGGGTTTGCCAAAGACGGCGGCGCCGCCAAAAATCTGTAAACCCCAACTCGGAGGCTGCGCATCGACTAGGGCAAGCAGGCTTTCGGGAAAGTCGATTGCATCGAGGATCAGCTGTACCGGGTGCGTAGAAGGCACGAATGCAGACGCCGCAGCGAGAAAGCCGCGCCCCCAGTGCGCTGGCCGACCGCTCTTCTGGGCATAGATCAACGGAGTGAAGATGTCGATTGCCGGCGCCAACAGGGTATAATCCTGGGCGAAGATGCGTGTAAGGGCGCCGTCAAACTCGGCCGGCGCCCACGGGCACATATAGGCGCCGATGACACAACCTGGCAGA
>QEUW01000540.1 GCA_003577005.1 Chloroflexota bacterium
TAGGCGCTCGGTTTGCGCGGATCGGGTTCGGTGGGGTCGCGCCGGTGCAGCCGTTTCTCGATCTCGTCGAGGCGCTCGTAGACAAGGAGCAGGTGTTGGATCAGATGGCCAATGGCCTGTTGCTCGGTCAGTTCGCTGCGGGCCCAACGCTGGCGCAGGTCAGATGGGGAGTGCGTGGCCAAGGGTAGATTTTCCTTTCGGTGTGGAACCAGGTTGACGGTTGGTGCGGAAGTCAACAAGAAACGGCCCCCTCGCACCTGCACCCGTAGCCGGGTAAGCTGTCGTCAAAGCGGCCGCTCTTGGATTCCACCCCGAAAGGTGATAAAATCGTAAGCTAGCCTTTCAGACTGCTGTTTCCAGTTTGGAAGGTCAGCCGCCTTGCCAGTGCTCGTGACACTGCGAGGCGGCGTTTCTTGTTGTGGGGGCTATGATAGCTTCTTCATCAGCCCCTGTCAAATCGTAAAGTTGGGAAGGGTGCGTCCAGGGGTGGGGCACCAGCATTCCGGGAAAGGGTCGGGAGAGACACCAGTCAGACAAACCGGCGCCGGCCCTTTCCCGGAATGCCTGGAACAGCGGTCAAGCTGGCATCTTGCCCTACATTCTTGGCTATGTGCTGGTCAATCTGCGCCGAAGAGATAGGTATCGAGGTAGACGTTGCGGAACTTGCCCTGCGGGTCAAAAGTGCGCAGCAATTCCCGAAAATCAGCCAGCTTTGGGTAGAGCGATTGCAGGTGCGATGGCGACATGGCAAAGAGCTTGCCCCAATGCGGGCGGGCCTGGAAAGGCGCCAGTTGCTCTTCGAGCAGGGGCAGCAGCTTCTGCACCGCCGGCCAGTTGCGCCGCCACGAGAAGTGCAGCCCGACCGACGGTTGCCCATAGTTGGGGCTCAGCCACAGCCGATCCGCGGCGATGGTGCGCACCTCTGAGATCCAGAGGATTGGTTCCATCTGCTTTTGCAACTGAGTGACGGCACGCATGGCTTCCACCGCATATTGGCGAGGAACAAAGTACTCGGTCTGCAACTCATCGCCGCTGGCCGGCGTGTGATCGACCCGGAAATGGGGCAGGCGGTCATACCACGGGCCGGGGATACCCATTTGCTCGGTGCAAGGCGCTGCCGAGAGCGTAACCACGGGGTGGCGATGGGCCGGCGCAACGGTCGCCCCAAAGAAGTTGGGGGCGACGGCGAGACCCCGCTCATCCGGCAGCCGGCGCTTGAGCCAGACCTGGTTGACCCGATCCTGCTGCCAGTCGGTAAAGAGGCTGACGCTGTAGGCGCTGGCCGTGATCTCGTCGAAGTGCTCTTCGAGTTGCGCCACGGGCAGGTTCTCGTAGACCTCTTGTTGCATGATAAAGAGCGGGACCGTATCGAGCGTCATCCGGGTAACGACGCCCAGTCCTCCCAGCCCGACGACCGCACCCTCAAACGTTTCCCCGTCCTGTTGGCGCGAGAGGGTGACCAGTTCGCCATCCGCTTTGACCAATTCTAGCGCCGTCACTGCCGTGGCCAGGTTGCCATTGCCGTCGCCCGACCCATGTGTCGCCGTGGCGCAGGCGCCGGCCAGGGTGATGTGGGGCAGCGAGGCGGTGTTGTGGAGGGCAAACCCTTCCTCGTGCAGACGCCGGCACAGCTGGCCATAGGTGATCGCCCCGTTGACTGTCACGGTGCGCTGGTTACGGTCGAACGCCACGGTCGAATCAAGCTGGTCAAGTGAGAGATGGTCCGCCGCCGAATCGGCAATCCCATTGAACGAATGGCGCGCGCCAAATACCTTGACCTTGGGGCTACGGCTGACGATCTCTTGGAGTTGCTCGACCGTGGTAGGGTGGTGGACTTTGGTGGCGCCAAAGGTGATATTGCCGGCCCAGTTGGTCTGATACGCTGTCATTTAGCTGCTCCGGTTGCGTGTGGTATGGAACTTGACTGGCGGTAGTGAACATACCTATTGTACACTGCGCAAGAGACGTAACCCAAGGTCGATGCGAGCTTTGGAATCGGCAAAGGTCGAGTAAGCGATCGAAATGAGGCCAGCCATCTGAGCGACCATCGTCAGATTTACCCCTGCCGAACCGTAACCGAGCAGAACTTCATCAAAGAGCCCAGACTTGCCGGTGTGGGCTGCAGTGTAATAGATAAAACCAAGATCTTGGTATTTGGAGCCCATTCCAATTCCTTCAATGTCGATAAAGACAACCGTTCCATCTGCTCTTGTGATGATCTGTACCGGTTCCGTGTGGATCAAGGCCAGATCATCCGGATCGACCGATGGGGGTGGCAGCCATTCGGCCTCGCGATCATAGGCTGTGAGTGCTTGCTCTGCCAGTTCATGCAACCACTCGATACCTGTAAATACCGGAAACGGGTACTCTTTCAGGTTGTGCAGGCGCTTCAACGCGCTGCCGACCTTCCGTGCGTTCTGCAACGACAACCCTTCCTCGCCGGGAATGTACTCCATTTTCAGTTCGTCACCACTTATGTCGTAGATCGTCGGTAGGAACGGTTGTTGTTGGGACAGCCTTTGCAGCGCACTGTGGCGGCTGGAATCCAGCACAAAGCCAATATCCGATGTTTTCTTTACAACCACATCAGCCGTTCTTGTGACTTGCGAGCCACTAAATCCCTGGTTCATACCGTTACGATTCGCCTGGTGAACGATCCGCCTTATTAAAGGCTGCCGCCACAGCCAGATAGCAGACCGGAGTCGAGGTGGTAGCTGAGACCAGTAAGCGTGGGTTCTTCGCCTGGTCACACCCACTCCTAGGGGAAGTATAGCACCTTCTGCTTGAATCGACACAAATATCGGCCCAACCACTGGGGCGCCTCTGGCGGACAGCGTTCTTATCCTGGGCTGGGCACGTCGGTCGCACCGGGCAACGTAAGGACGAACCGGCTGCCCACGCCAACCTGGCTCAGCACCTCGACTTGCCCGCCATGCGCCTGGACAATGCTCTGCACGATAGCGAGGCCCAATCCGCTGCCCCCGGCAGTTGCCTCACGCCCGCGGTGGAAACGCTCGAAGATGTAAGGGAGTTCGTCGGCGGCGATGCCGGGGCCGTTGTCTTTGACCCAGAGGGAGACGCCACCGCCCGCCGGCTCGGCGCCCACCGTGACCTGGCCGCCGGTGGGTGTAAACTTCAACGCATTGTCGATCAGGTTGGTGAGCGCACTTTCCAGTTGGCCCCGGTCACAGTAGATCGACAGATCCCGGGCAGGTAACGCCACACGCAGATCGATCTGCCGTTCCTGGGCCAGAGGGTTGAAAGGGGCCGCCACGCCCCGTAGCAGGTTGCTGACGGCGTGCGTATCCGGCTGTAGTTTGACCAGCCCTCCCTCAAGCCGGGAAAGGTTGAGCAGGTTGTTGGTGAGCCGTTCCAGGCGGTCGATCTGACTCTGGCTTTCCTGCAGGAATTCCCGTTGCACCGCCTGATCCTGCCCGGCGTTGTCGAGCAGCAGTTCAAAGAAGGTGCGCAGCGCGGTGATGGGCGTGCGCAGTTCGTGCGAGGCGTCGGCCACAAAGCGGCGCAGGGCATCGCGTTCGGCGGCCAGGGCGGCAAAGCTGGCCTCCAGGGCGGCAGCCATCTGGTTGAACTGGATAGCCAGCAGTCCGATCTCATCATTGCCATGGACCGGGGCGCGCGCCGTGAGGTCGCCGCTGTTCATACGTGCGGTCGCCTGCCCCAACCCGGCCAAGGGTGCGGTCAGCCCGCGACTCACCACCAGCCCCGCGGCAATGGCAACCGCCGTCGCCACGGCCGCGGCCAGCAGAAAGGCACGGCGGATCACCGCCAGCGTGGCCGAGACAAAATCCGGCGGGCTGCTCAGTTCGACATAACCCAATACTTGCTCGCCGGCCTCGATTGGCGCCGTCACCCGGAGCGGCGCCCGCACCACCTCCAACGACAGACCAACCGGCAGCGAAAAGGAGGTGGTTCCAGTGATTGGGTACGCCATTGCCAGTTGCGCCGGCACAGCTTCACCTACCATTTCCCCTTCGACACGCTCATTACGGAAGAAGAGCCGGTCACCCCAAGGGCTGGGCAGCCGGCGCACGCTGATCACGCCTGTCGCTGGTGCCTGGACGGGCGGCGCAACGGTGTGCGGCTCTACCCCTGACGGGTCGGCTCGCGCTGGCGCCACCAGGATCATCGTCTCTACGGGCTGGCCTGGCGCCGCGGTCGTAGCATTTTGGAAGACCCACGTCATCTCCGCACTGGCGCCCCCTGTACCGGCAGCGGCCAGAATCTGTTGCTCGTGGTCCAGAATCCGCACCTGGACATCGCTCAAAAACGCGGTGGTCTGCGCCAGTTGTGCCAGTTGTG
>QEUW01000541.1 GCA_003577005.1 Chloroflexota bacterium
CTGGTGTTGGCGCAGGGCGTGGGGCGGCTGGCCTGTGTCATCACGGGCGACGCCATGGGCCGCCCCACGACCGGCCCCTTTGGCGTTGCCTACACCAGCTCCAACGCCATGGTGCCGCAGGTGGGGGTCTACTATACGCCGACCCCGGTCTATGAACTGCTGATGAACCTGGCGATCTTTGCCCTGCTCTGGCGTCTGCGTAAGCGCGGCCTGCCCGATGGGGCGCTCTTTCTGGTCTACCTGGTGACGTACGCCGCGGGCCGCTTCCTGATCACCTTCTGGAGTTCGTATCAGACGATTGCGTTTGGGCTGAACCAGGCGCAGATCGTCAGTCTGGCCGCACTCACGCTTGGTCTGCCCCTGCTGGTGTGCAAGCTGCGCCGATACCAGGAGAGCCGCGCTGTAGCCTAGCCGGCCTGCCTTGTCGCATGCGTTCATTTAGCAGCCCTCAACGGCTATTTGGGATGGGTCGAGTAGAGAAGTCGCCAACCGGTTGGCGATGAGCATACTCACGGCAGCCTTGCTCGTGAGCCTGGCCCTCCTGATGTTGGCCTACCACCCTCCGGGCTGGGAGGTCTGGGGGGACGGTTGATTGGACTGGTCTTTTTAGCCGTCTCTACGCTGGGGATTGGGTCGCTCTGGTCCATCTGGCGTGCGCGTCTCTAGCGACTCGCTCGCCGCCAAATCCGGTTGGCTATTGGCATTGAGCCGTGTCCTGTGACATTCTGCTGGCTTCAGGCAGCCCGCCACTGCTGGACAAATACTGCGCCAGGAGGCGACGGCCCACGCTCGTCACCGCACACACCCGCGCTACCCCCGCCAGGAGCGGCTCAGGGATCCGGCTCACCCATGGCTGGAGCCGGTGCAGACGGGCATGGAATGAGTCCGTCCTTTGCACCTGTTGCGTGTACCAGCTACGCGCGCGTTCGGCTGACCAACAGCCGCTGAGCACGTTGGCAATGGCTTGGCCGCAGGACTGGCCGTGCTGGATGGCTGTGCGAATCCCTTCGCCGGAGACGGGTAGACAGTGACCGGCGGCATCGCCCACATAAAAGACCCCCTGTAAGATCGGGACACGGCGATTGATGGCAAGCACGCCGCCGTGGGTCTGCCCCATGCGTAACCCGAACCGATCAAGAAACGCTGCCAACACAGGCCGCAATCGTAGGCCGGCTGCAAAGCTGGCAATCCCGATGCGGGTGAATGCGCCGCACGGGAAGACCCAGGCGTAGCCGTTGGGAATCAGACTGTGCTCGATGTAAAAGTGGAGGCCCTGGACGTTGTCTAGACGGAGTGGCAACTCTGTCTCGAGCGCGTAGCCGTCTGTGCGCGCCGGGCGTGCGGGTTGCCCCGCGGCTTGCCGCCAGCCTGCGGCGTTGACGACAAAACGGGCCGACACGACGCCCTGTTCAGTCACAACCGCGCCCTCACCGATCTGCGCTGCCCGCGTCTGGCAGACCTCGGCGTGGGTCTGTGCCAGCATGGCCTGGCAGAACTGGCCGTAGTCAAAGGTGACAAAGGGTTCCGGCAGATCAAACTCGCTCGTTGTATGGCCCCTGTGGCCGATGTGCAGCGTGAGCGTGTGATGCAGTTCCTGAATGGCAGCCTGCGCGCCGACCGCTTTGGCGACTGCCCAGGGGGTCGCACAAGCGGACACCTGATGGCTCCCTATCGGGTACGGATCGAGCACCAGCACCCGGTAGCCGCGCAATGGCATCGCCGTGGCCAGACCGGCGAAACTGCCTCCGATGATCACGACATCGTACGGGCGGGTGTCGTATAGGTGGCGCATGTTCAACGGCTTTTCTCGGTACGCACGCGGTCGCGGCGGGTACAGCCGCAACTGACTCGCTTGCCGCGCCAATACCCCACCAGTCCAAATCCAAGCAGCCCAGCCAGCATCGCAATCACAATAATCATTTGCCAGGGCATGTTGTCTCCCCTTGCTGAGCGCCCCTGCGCAGCCACTCTCTTCTAGGATACGAGACCGCTCCCCACAAGACCTACGCAGTTTGGCGGGGTGATTCTAGGCAATTTCGCTTACCCTGGCCGGGTGGCTTGGCGCATCATCTTTCACACCAGGCGGGGTAGAGTATCGCGAGGATATGCCGGGATTGCCGGTGCTCCAGACCGGCAGGAAAGGACAATGCAACATGCTACTGCATGACCCCGGACACGGTCAACATACAAACTGTCAAGTGACGCCGCTGGACAAGCCGGCCAGCGCCCAGCAACTGGCTGAGGCCGAGACGCGCTTGCTCTTGGTGCGCGGCATGGGCTGCCCGGCCTGTGCGCTGCGCGTGCGCAATGCGCTGCTCCAGATCGAGGGTGTTGTGGCGGCCAACGTAGCACTCAACCGCGGCCTAGCCAAGGTGTGGTATGACGCGAAGCTGGTGCAGCCGGAGGCACTGGTGGCGCACCTGCCAAGCCTTGCCGACGACGCCGGTCATCACTACACGGCCCAACTCGTTGTCTTCTCGGATGAATTGGGAGGAAATGATGCTCCACCTTTCTAGCCGCTTTCCATCCAGCGTCCGGAACTGGCTGGTCCCCGTACTCTGTCTGCTGGTCGTGAGTGCGCTGGCTGTGGTCTTTTTGTTGGATGTGCCTGTGAGCAACCTTCTGTTGATGCTGCTGGTGTTGGCCTGCCCGCTCAGTCATCTCCTGCTCGGTCATGGCGCATACGGCCATGCTGGGCACGACCGCGCTGAGCACCAGCATCCGGCAGGAGCGCGCCAGCCTGGGGAGTCAACCCCGGCCGCTGCGGGCATCCGTGGCTCGGAATCCTCCCGCTGAGATTCGGCTCCCGCTGAGATTCGGCAGATGTTGGAAGGAGTAGGATGTCATGAGCAGCAAACGTAAACGGCGGGTCGAGCAGGTTCATCGCCGATTTGCCGGCGTTGTGGCCTATGCCGTCGTTCTGGTGATGGTCTTGGGGCTGGCAACCGCTTTGCTGGTGCGAGCGTTTCGCCCCCCGGTCCTCACGCCGCTGGCCGGCAATGTGATCGACATCGCCGCCAACATGGGCGGGTTTGACAAGCCCGAGATCCGTCTCCAGGCTGGCGAGCCGGTCACGCTGCGGCTGACCAGCCTGGACAACCAACACCACACCGATGGCGGTGGGCAGCACCAGTGGGCCGTGGATGAGCTGGGCGTCAACATCATCGCCCAACCCTTAAGCAGCAACAGCGTGACCTTTACCCCAGAGAAGCCGGGCGAGTACACCTTCTACTGTGACATCTGCTGCGGCGGGCGCGCCAACCCGACGATGAACGGCAAGCTGATTGTGGAGGCCTGAGAGGATGCTGCCGATGGTACGTCGCACGCTGGTGCTCTCTGGGTTGGCGGTGGTGGCCCTGGCGGCGCTGGCGCTGACGGGGTGGTGGCATCCCAACGCGCCCATGGCCGAGATGCAGCAGTACTTGCCGGCCATCACCCTGCCTACGGTCATCGGCGCGGCCGTGCTAGACGGCATCAACCCCTGCGCCTTTACCGTGCTGCTGCTGTTTATCACCGCCATGCTGGCGGCAGCGCAGACGGGTCCTGTGCAGCCCTCGGCGCTGCGCCTGCGTATAGTCGGGCTGGGCGCTATCTTCATCGGCGCCATCTTTCTCACCTATCTGGCCTTGGGCGTCGGCGTGCTCCAGTCGGTGAAGCTGCTGACCAACCAGCATCTACCGGCACGGCTTGGGGCGCTGGTGGCGGTGCTGCTTGGGCTGTGGATGATGAAGGACTTCTTTCTGCCTGACCTGGGCTGGCGGCTGCATGGCCCAGCGTGGATGGGCATGGCCGTGCGGCGAGTGGCGCAGCGGGCCACTGTCCCCGCGCTGATCGGCGGCGGCGTGCTGATCGGGCTTTGCACTGTGCCGTGCAGCGGGGCGGTCTACCTGGGGGTGTTGAGCCTGCTGGCCCTCCAGCCCTCGGCGCTGGTGGGCTATGGTTATCTCGTGCTCTACAACCTCGTCTTTGTGCTGCCGCTGGTCGTGATCCTGGCGGCGGCTACGGCTCGGCCGACGCTGCGCCATCTGGCGCGCTGGAACCTGCATCACCAAGCGTGGGTGCGGCTGGCGCTGGGCGGCGGTGTGGTCGCTATGGGCTTAGCCATCTTGGCGACCGTCTGAAATTGGCCTCATTTCAGTTTGCTCTAGTGAATCATGTAGAGGAAGGATGCGTCCATGCAGGTGACCCGGTTCGAGCGAGTGAAGTTCCTCTTTTACGCGGGCGACCAGGCGGGGAGCTTGAACTGGTGGCTGCGGCTTCTGAGCGGGCTGGGGGCGGCGTGGGGGGTGGCCTTCTGGCTCTTTCCCTGGCTGGACTTCTGGCTCTTTCCCTGGCTGGACTGGCTCTTCCAGGACGAAGCAGCGCGCCAGCGACGGCGGCCCCCACCGGCGTCGCCGCAGGGGTGAACTGTGCAGGGGACGACGCTCCCCTCGCGCTTGTGGCTCGCTCTCTACCGGAGCCTGGTGGCAGTGACCTGCTCTCCATTGGGGCTGGCGGCCATCTTGGTCGGCAACGGCATCGGCGCCGTGGCGGGTCTGGTCTACTGGTACGGCGGCCAACTGCGGGCCAGCCCCTGGGTGCTCTGGCCCTTCATCCCCGACTCCCCCGGCAGCACCTTCTGGGTGATCCCAGCCTTGGCGCTGGTCGTCTGGCGTGCGCCGGGGTGGCCGCTGCTCACCGCCTTTGCCGCCTTTGGGGTGATCAAGTATGGGCTGTGGACGGTCGTGTTCTGGGCGCTCTACTGGGCCGCCGGCGGCCCGCCCCATCTGGAGAGCCTCGCCATGACATTCACCCACCTGGCGATGGTCGTGGAGGGAGTGGTGGTGGTGGGCTTGACGCGGCTGACCCTGCCGGTGGCG
>QEUW01000542.1 GCA_003577005.1 Chloroflexota bacterium
CCCAGCAGCGGCAGTCCTGCACCGTGGCCGCGGCTGTAGAGAAAATTGCCGGCGCAACTGATTACCAGGTCGGCGTCAAGATAGGCGCGTACCGTGGCCCGCCGCTCTGCCGGCACAAGCGACTCGACCCGTATCTGCAAGAGCCGGTGTAGTGCAGCTACCAGCGTGCTGGTACCCAGCGCCCACACGACGCCAAGTCGCCGGCGCCAACGTGCGGCGTTTCCCGCTACCGGGTTACCTTTGAACCAAGCAAAAAATGAATCCACCACACTTTCAGCACCGGTATCGGGCCGGCCACTGTAGCTCTGGGGGTCGTTCATCGCCAGGGTAATTGTGCAGCCGGGAAAATGGGCATACAACTGCTGCAAGGCTACCTGTAGCAGTACATGGTCACCAGCGTTGTGTGAGGAATGCAGGTTAATGATGAGAATCTTCATGCTGCACTCACCGTTGCTTTGGCCAGCGCCGTCCGCCGCCAGAACCAGACTAGCAACGCATAGCCAATCACCAACACCCACTCCGTGAAGACATAGACGCCAGCTGCGGCGGGCAATCCCCAACGGCGGATCAACCAGACATTTAGACCGACATTGAGGAGGGCTATCCCAGCCTGGACGACCACGCGCTGCGCCTGGAGACCATAGGCAACCAGCGCCGTCGCCAGCATCATAGACACAAACCGCGCCGCCAAAACACCGCCTAACACGGCCAGCAGATCGCCGGTGACGGTGTAAGCGCTCCCGTAGATGAACTGGGCCAGCGGCTGCGCAACCACGGCCAGCCCGGCCCCGGCGGCCAGCCCTACCCCGATACTGACCCTCACCAGGTGTATCATCATTCTATCGGCTCTGGCCGGTTCTTCGGTATAGAGCCGGCTCAAAATCGGCACCATGACAAAATAGACTGCGGTGGGGATGAGCGCCAGGGCATTTGCCAGCGATACAGCCGGTGAATAGAGACCTGCCGCCCGTTCCCCTAACCAGTGCGCTACCAGGGCAATATCGGCCCGGCCATAGATCATGGCAAGGCTGGTCGAGAGCGCCACCACCACATAGGCCCAGACATATACCTCTACTGCGCGGACACCGCTCGCCATCAGGAAGAGGATGGCCACGAGCAACGTTGCCTGCGCCAGGGTGATAAATTTGAGCAGTATCTGATTTTGAAGAGCGGCCTTAAAGGTGCTCCAGACGATGTTGGCTAACTCCTCGAACCAGACACCCACGGCTGTGAGGATCAACAGCGCCGGCGGGTAGGCGCCTGGGTCAAGCCAGGGAGCCAGCAGCACAATGCCCCCCAGCCAGAGCAGACCCAACCCGGTGCGGATCGCCAGACAGGTGGTTCCATGCCGCGCCAGTTCGTTATGGTCGTCGTTGCGATAGCCGTTGCGCAGAAGCCAGATGTCAAGACCCAACCCAAAGCCGACTGAGAGAATTTTGGTCAGCGCCAGGCAGGCGGCGAATTGGCCAAAGGCATCCGGCCCCACCTGGCGGGCGACGAGAATCAAGACCACAGCCTGGAGCAACCGTTCCAGCACGGTGGCCGAAAGTTGCGCAGCTAGCTTTTGCGCCAGTTGTTTGCCCTGCGCCATCAGCCTGCCGCCCCTTCCAATGCTGCAACGATTTTGTACCATGAGAGAGTCTCATCCACTTGGGCGGATGGAGCCGGTTGATCGTCTCGTTGATCTAAAAAAGTCAAGATTGCCGCGGCGAGCATTGCGGGGCGAGAATCACCCGAGTGCATCATGTCTGGGCGTTCCCCCCGGTCGTGAGCCGCAAGGCCGGGCGCCAGAGTGATGACAGGGAGGCCAAAGCCGCGAGCCAGTTCGGTAACACCGCTGCCCGTCTGCACGCGATAAGGAGCGACCAGGGCGTCGACCGCTGAAAAGTAAAGACCTACCTCCTCGTTAGGGATGTAGCGATCATCAATCTGGACGATGTCATCCAACTGCAACTGGCGAAGGCGTGCTAGATAGGTCGCTTTGTCTTCCCAGAATTCTCCGGCCACCACCAGCCGGATGTCTGGGGCCGTTTCCCGCACCATTGGCAGGGCTTCGACCAGATCCGCCAATCCCTTGTAGGGGCGGACAATGCCAAAAAAGAGCAGCACAGGCGCCTGCTCTGGCAGGTTGAGTCGCTGGCGCGCCTCTGCCTGGTCGATACGTTGGCCGGCAAACATGGCATAGACCGGGTGCGGGACGACATCGACCGCGGCCTGGGGCAGGATCTCACACAGACGCTGGCGCTCCTGTTCGGACTGGACGATAAAACGACCTCCCCGACCCAGGGTCAGTCGCGCCAGCCAACGTTCCCACGGGTGCGCATCGTGGGGCAGCACATTGTGGCAGAGAAAAACAAGCGGCGCCCGCAGCCAGAGCCGGTTCAACAGCGCCAGCGTAAACCAGACCGGCGCCCAGAACGATGTCCACCACTGCAACACCAGCACTTGCGGGTGATAACGGCGCATCCGAAAAAAGGTGGTCAGCCAGGTGAATGGGTTGAGCGAGTCGAGCCAGAAGCACGCCCCGGCTGCGTTCAACGGTCTGCGACTCGGGTCGCGGTCGCTGGCGCCGGGAAAGAGCCAGCGAGGATATTGGCGGCGAAACGAGACCAGCAACACCTCATGGCCGCTGGCGCCGAGCGCCTGGTGCAGCAGCGTGGTATAGTGCGCAATCCCGCCCCGGTATGGGTACACTGGCCCGACCAGTACAAACCGCATGGCCTGTCAATCCTGCTCTCGCTGGTACATGCGGGTTTGCTGCAATTCGGCCTTGCGCAGCCGGTAGAGGACATCTTCGAGGATTTTGCGGTTGAAGCCGATCAGATCCGCCACGACACCGATGAGCATCACCTGAAAGCCGACGATGACGAGGATTGCCGCCAGGATCAGCGACTGGACATGACCGCTACCGGTCCCTTGCAGGTAATAGTAGAGAAAGCGAATACCCAACGCCGTCCCCCCTGCAATCGACAACAGACCCAATGTCAAGAAGACACGCAGAGGCCGGTAGAGGGTGTAAGCGCGCAGGATCGTCGCCCCCGAATGTGAGAGAAAGTGGGGAATGCTGCGCATCAGCCGGGAGGGCCGGGTCGGGCCGTTGGTGTGGATCGGCACGTGGGTCACACTCATGCGGCGTGCGCCGGCCTGGATCAGGGTCTCTAGCGTGTACGAGTAGTTGCTGAGCACCAATGTGCGCAGCGCAGCCTCTCGCGTCAGGGCGCGAAAACCACTGGTGGCATCGGGAACATCCAGTTCCGCTGCCTGTGAGACGACCCAACTGCCCAGCCGCTGCAATTGCCGCTTCACCGGCGAAAACTGAGGGAGGCCAGCCACCCCACGGTCACCGACGACAACCTCGGCCTTGCCCTGCAAGATAGGCTCGACGAGTTTCTGAATGTCCGCACCGCAGTATTGGTTGTCTGCATCGGTGTTGACGATAATATCGGCATCACGGAGGATCGACGCCTCCAGCCCGGCGCTGAACGCCTGCGCCAGCCCCATATTATGGGGCAACTGTACGATATGATGCACGCCCAATGTATGGGCAACCGCCACGGTCTCGTCGTGGCTGCCATCATCGACTATGAGAATCTCGATACAGTCGATGCCTGGCAGCGTGCGCGGCAATTCCGCCACCGTCTGGGGCAGTGTCTGTGCTTCATTGTAACAGGGGATCTGGATGATCAGCTTCACGGGTAGTTGGGACCCAATCTGCTCAAATCTGCTCAAATTTCCTCAAAAGAGGAGATTTGAGCAGATTCATTGAGATTTGGGGAGATCATGATCTGTCTTTTCGCTCACTTTGAGCGCCACGGCGCCCCATGAGACCGCCAAAAAACATTTGCTGGAACATCCCGCGCGATTCGACTCGTTCCGACCGGGGTGCTTCGTCCCATGCTTTGAGCATCGCCTGCCCTTCCCACTCGAGCCGGTCGTGAACGACTTGTTCCAACGAGGTCAATAGGGGATGTTTGCCCTCGGCGTCAGCTTCGGCGGTGAGCAGGGCTTGCCAATCGGCCAGGGTTTGGCGTAATTGGGTCAGCCGCAGCAGCAGATTTTCGCGGTTGCTTTGCCAGGCATCAAAGAGTTGCGCAGCGTTATCGCCCAGTTCCGTCGATTGGGCAAAGCGCCGACCGGCCAGTCGCCGCCCTTCACGCCAGCCGGTAGAGCGTGTACTCATCTGCACCAGCGCCGCGGCCAGCAATTGGGGCAACTGTTCCACCCCGGCAATGAGTCCATCGTGCTCGTGGGCATCGACAAAGAGCGCCTTGGCGCCGACACGTTCGACCAGGTCGCTTGCCATCTGCATTGCCTGTGGCTCTGTCTCCACCCCGGCCGCCAGGCAGAAGGTGATTTCTTCAAAGAGATCCGGCCGCGGTGTGAGCGCCCCGCCCACTCCGGTCAGGATAGGGTGGCCGGCGACCACATGCGCTCGAGACGGCAACAGTTCGTGCGCCAGTTGCAGCGCCGGTTGGATCATATCGACGGCGATAAAGACCAATGTCTCCGCCCGCAGACTGTCGCGCAGATGGTGTAAAAGGTCGCGCAGTTCGCTCAATGGCACGGCCAGAAAGACCAGTTGGGCGTCTTCCCACGCCGAATGAAGATTCCACTCGGTGCGTTGCACGGCGCCAATTTTGCGCGCCTGTTGGGCTGCATCCAGATTTTTGTCATGACCCACGATCTCGAAGTCGCCCGCTTCCCGCTGCAGGGCCAACCCCAGGCTCGTCCCAACCAGGCCAAGACCGATGATAGTGATAATAGGCTTTGCCATACAAACTCCCTAATGGTCAATTGTGAATTGTCAATGGAGAATGGCTAACAATTGTTTTCCGGGTGCTTTGCGCATCCTCGTTCACAATTCACAATTCTCAATTCTCATTATCCGCCCACTGTAAGGCACGCAACAGCGAGAGCAATTGTGTGTCGGCCGCGGGCGGGTTGTGCTCCTGGTGGTGGGCGATCAGCCAGCAGGAGCGGGGCGAGCAACCGGCCGCTTGCGCCCACGCCGCACCGATGGCCGGGTGTTCCAAATGAACGTGCAACACAAAGCGCCAGCCAGCTTCAGGCGTAGGGGATGCAGCGCGACGCATCCAGGCGGGCGCCAACGCCTCGACCAGCACTAACGGGCCGCGCCACCACAGAGTAAGTGGGTAGCCGGCATTGGCTGCGGCAACTTTGCCCACATCATGCAGCAGCGCGGCGACGGCGAGGTCTGCGTCCGTATGGTTGGCTGCTTGCAATGACGCCAACACGTTCAGGCTGTGCCGCTGCGCATCGTGTGGCATCCGCTGAAAAAGCACCTG
>QEUW01000543.1 GCA_003577005.1 Chloroflexota bacterium
ACCAGGCGCTTGCCTTTTTGATTGACCGCCTGCCCCCCCATGTCCACCTCGTGATCGCCACGCGGGCGGACCCGCCGCTTCCCCTGGCTCGCTGGCGGGCGCGCGGCCAGTTGAGCGAGATCCGCGCCACCGATCTCCGTTTTTCGCTGGAGGAGACGGCCAGCTTTCTGCTAGAGGCGGCCAATCTGGAACTGCCGCCTGAGAGTGTCGCCGCGCTCGAAGCACGCACCGAAGGCTGGATAGCCGGTCTACAACTGGCGGCGCTCTCTATGCAGGGGCGAGCCAACCTGGCAAGCTTTGTCAGCTCCTTTGCCGGCAGCCACCGCTACATCATGGATTTTCTGGTTGAGGAGGTGTTGCAGCGCCAGCCGGCCGCAGTCCAACAGTTTCTGTTACAAACTTCCATTCTCGACCGCATGTGTGCGAGCCTTTGCGACGCAGTGATTGGAGACTGGAGACCAGAGACTGAAGATGTGACCAATCCCTTGTCTGCGGTCTCTGGTCCTCAATCCCAGGCGATGCTGGAATGGCTCTTGCGCGCCAACCTTTTTCTCATTCCACTGGACGATGAGCGCCAGTGGTTTCGCTATCACCATCTCTTTGCCGATGTATTGCGCCAGCGGCTGGACCGGGCGCTGGCCACGTTGTTGCACGGGCGCGCCAGCCTCTGGTTTGAGCAGAACGGTTTTGTCGCCGAGGCGATCCACCATGCGCTGGCTGCGCACGAGTTTGTGCGAACGGCGCAGCTGATCGAGACTGCCGCGCTGGGCACAGTGCAGCGCGGGCAGGTGCTGACGGTGCAAGGGTGGCTTGAGGCATTGCCAGCCAATATACGCCAGGCGCGGCCCCGGTTGCTGCTGGCTGCTGCCCTGGTCGCCCTGGGGATGGGACAGGCGGCGCAAGTGGAGGCGCTGCTCGACGCGGCCGAACACCTGATGGCGGGGCAGCCAGCCGCTGGCACACGGGCTATCTCTGGTGAGATTGCTGCCGTCCGCGCCCTTCATGCTACCTTTCACCAGCAGCACCCGCGATCGATTGGCTACGCCCGCCAGGCGCTGGCCGATCTGCCAGCGGACAACCACCAGATGCGGGCGGCAGTGGCGGCAGGGTTGGGTTTTGCCTGTTTTTTGGCGGGCGAGGTGGCCGCAGCGGAACAGACCCTGGTCGAGACACTGTCCCATTTACCCGCAGCCGCCAATCTGCTCATCCCCCGCATGACGCTCATGGGTGCGTTGGGGATGGTGCGCTCTGGGCAGGGCCGGCTGCGCGAGGCGCTCAAGCTCCAGCGTGAAGCGTATGCGTTGCTTGGACGTGAAGGGCAATCTCTGCCGCTTGCAGTCAATGTCTTGGTGGCGCACGAACTAGGGAGACTGTTCTATGACCGCAACCAACTGGATGAGTCCGAACGCTTTCTAAAACAGGCGTTGGAGGCCGGCCGGCCCACGGGCGAGACGGCTCAGGTGGCCTTTGTGCTGCGGCTGCTGGCCCAGGTCGTCCAGGCGCGCGGGGAGCTGGATTATGCCTTAAAGCTTCTGGACGAGTCGGAAGCAATTTTTAACGTATATCCGGTCGCCTATAGCGAGGCTGCGGTCAACCCGTCGCGTGTGCATATCTGGGTTCGCCAGGGCAACCTGGATGCTGCCATTGCCTGGGCTGACTCCCAGTCGCTGGCCCAGTTTGACGAGCGCCCGCTCCATCCTTTCGACTGGACTCGTTTTGCCCTGGCCGAGGTCTGGCTTCTTCAAAAAAAATTTGCGGCTGTCCATGCGCTCATGGATGACCTGTTGGCGCGGGCAGAAGCCGCCGGGATGGGGAACTTCGTCCTGTGGGCGTTTGCCATCAAAGCCGTCGCGTACCACCAGGCGGGTGAGAGCGAGGCGGCGGCTACTACGCTGTACCGTGCGCTGGCCCTGGCAGCTCCCGAACGCTATGTGCGCCTTTTTTTGGACCTGGGGGAACCCATGCGAGAGTTGATTGCCGAGGCTGGAACCCGGAGTAGGGACCCTCAATTGCGCACCTACAGCGAGCAACTGTTGGCGGCCTTTGATCCGGGTGGCCCTCCTGTGCGGTCTGCCCCAACCCAAGAGTTGATTGTGCCGTTGAGCGACCGCGAACTGGAAGTCCTGCGGCTCATGGCGACCGGCCATTCAAATCAGCAGATCGCCGAGCAATTGGTCGTTACCGTTGGTACAGTCAAAAAACATCTCAACAATATCTATGGCAAACTCGGTGTGACAAGCCGCACCCAGGCTCTGGTCCGGGCGCAGACACTCAATCTGGCCAACCGCTGACACACATCGACCGAGGGCGAAGATGACATTCGGCGCAGCTTTTCAACTTGGAATCACCTACGGACTGCTCCTGAGCGCCGTACTCACCGTCTTAATCCTGGGCAGTCTCTGTATCAATCCAGAGATGTGGGCGCACGATGCCCCCCCGGACATCAAAGCGCGGATCGGGCCGATCAGCGAGCGGGCGAAACGCCAACGCACGCTTTTTGCATTTCCCTTCTTTGGTGCGTTGCTTGCCATTCTGGTTACCGCATTGATCCAACTGCGAACCCTGGCCGGCGGCGATCTCGTTTTTCTGCCCACCTTGCTGATGCTCTATACGATGCTCATGGTCTTTAACCTGGTGGACCTGTTGGTAATCGACTGGCTGATCATCGAAACGATCCGGCTTAAGGCCTTTGAGTTGCCCCGGCTTGGCGACCTGGCCCAGGTGCGCCACTATGGCTTTCATCTACGCGGTTTTCTGATTGGATCGGTGGGGCTGCTCGTGATGAGTCTCCTCATCGCCGTCGTGGCCGCGTGGTTGTTCTGAGTGAGCAGACCTCCGGGAGGTGACCATGTGAAGCCTTGCCAAACCAACTTGTTTGGGGTCACCTCCCGGAGGTCTTGTGCGTGACACTCACGGGAGCCGTAACGAGCCAACGACCGCATTGTCCTCGCCTGCCGCACCTGGCAGCGGGATCAGCGTGGTTGCATTATAAGGTAGAAGCACGACCGTATAGTCGCCGGCCGGCAGCTTACTCACATCGAGTTCGAGGAAGAGACGGCTGCGCTCGGCTGCTCGCCAGCGCTCGGCGGTTTCACCGAGATCATTCCACAGCGCGCTATCGACCTGGGCGACGGTCGCGCCATCTTTTGCCTGGAGGCGAAGCGAAACGGCGATAGGATCAGCGTAGGGGCCGGCGCTCTCCCAGTTGACTTCGGCAATCACTTTGTCGGTTCGCCCATCCCCCTGTTGCTTGAGAAAGAGGTCCAATGTTGTGAGACGTAACCCTCCGGCATAAGTGGCGCCAGGGGCGAAGCGGATCACCTCGACTGGATCGCCTGCATGCTCGTAGTATTCGAGTTGAAAGGTGTTTTCAGTTTCCTCATCAGTCTTCGTATAGCCAAGCAAAGCAAGTTCGCCCTCTATCGTCCGTTGTGGATCGGCGGATAGGTGCATGCCTGCCAGCCACCTGACCAGTGCTACCTGTCCGGCGTTGAGGTCGGGCAGAGCGTAGGGTACGCCGACGACATAGTAGTTGTCTCGTTCATCCGACAGATAGTCGATGGTCCAGTGTCGGCCCGGCTCAAACTCGTGCCAGTCGGGTGAGATAGGCACGAGGTAGAACAGCTCTTTGTTTTCGGTCACCTTGCGGGCAATGCGCGTCATGTCGGCGTCGAACTGCTCGTAGGTTTCGCGGGCGCTGTTCCACCGCCAGTAGTCGCGCCAGGAGCGAGCGCCGTCAAAGAGCAGCACCGCCAATACCAGCGGGATCAGCCACTGGCTCCGGCCACGAGTTCCAAAACCCAATCCTGCGCCGGCCAAGAGAAAGGTGGGCGCAGCAATGACCAACACACGCAAATGGTCGGGCGGCGCTGGGTTGTTCGAGACGGCAAGAATCCCCGGCCAGAGCAGCACGCCGATTGACAGGAGCAACGTTCGGGGGCCAGCTACACGCCAACCGGTGACGACTCCAATCCCAAAGAGCAGCGCCACCGGGAGCGAGAGCGGCGGGCGAAACGGCAGGTTGTGGATCCAAAGCGGATCGCCGGTGAAGCCAAACATGCCCAGGTGGTTGCGCAATTGCAGCCAGAAGAGCTGGAACGGCTCTGGCCGGTTCCACAAGGCCGCCTGGCGGATGCGCCGGCTGCCGGCCTCCAGGTCGCTGACAATGGCCCACGCTAGCGGCAGCGCCACCAACGCGGCAACACCGGCCCCGAGCAGCAACCCCTGCCGGGAGAGGGATTTGCGCCAGTCAAAGGCAAGAATCAACGCCAACAGCGGGAGGAAGCGCGCCGCT
>QEUW01000544.1 GCA_003577005.1 Chloroflexota bacterium
TATTTATTAGTTACCAGCACGCTGAATCTATGCCGATTGAAACTCTGAACTTTGTCAGATCCGTTGTACTATTAGGCTACATTCTGTCCTAAGCTGGATGATCGACTAAACCAACTAGTTCGTTGACTTATCAATTTAATAGAGCGGCGAAGAGCACAAAGATCAGAAAAGGAGCTCCTTTTACGGTCTTACGCTCTCTGCGGCAAAGTCCGGAAAGGATAAAACGACATGCGGATTGTTTCGGGCAACGTCAAACGTATGCATGTGGTGCATCTCAACAACGGCGATGACATCTTGTTGTCACTGCGCGAAGCGGTCAAACAAAAAAACATTCAACATGGAGTGATCCTCGGCGCCATTGGCTCGGTGACTGAGTACCATTTCCACGTCGTCGCCAGCACCGAAGTGCCGCCGGAGGAACTCTACCCCCGTCGCAAGGGCGCTTACGACATCGCCGACATGACCGGCTTTATCTTCAACGGTCGTATCCACTGCCACATCATCTTCTCCGACGACAAGATCGCCTTCGGCGGCCATCTTGAGGAAGGCTGCAAAGTGCTCACCTTCAACGTGGTCTCCATCGCCGAGGTCGATGAAATGGACCTCACCGATTTCGACACGCTGCAGGCGTTGAATTGAACGGGTGGCAAGGGGCGGGTAGCGAGTGACAACCCGCCCCTTGCCACCCGCCACTCACTACTCACAACCGAGAACAATCATGACCGACAAACCAACTGTTGGCTTTATCGGCCTGGGGATCATGGGGCGGCCCATGGCGCAGAATGTGCTCAAGGAGGGCTTCCCGCTGGTTGTCTATGATCTGCTGCCAGAACCCACGCAAGAATTGACTCGCGCCGGGGCGCAGGCAGCCCCTTCCCCGCGTGCGTTGGCGCAGCAAGTTGATGTCATCCTCCTCTGCCTGCCCGATTCACCCGATGTGCGCGCTGCCATGAACGGGCCAGATGGGGTGTTGGCCGGTGTACGCCCGGGCCAGGTCATCGTCGATATGAGCACGATCTCGCCGGTCGTAGCGCGTGAACTGGCCGTAGCGACAGCTGAACGGGGTGCCACCTTGCTCGACGCCCCTGTGTCCGGTGGGGAAATGGGCGCCCGCGAGGGCAAACTGGCAATCATGATAGGGGGGGATGCCCAGGCATTGGCGCAAGTCATGCCGGTGTTGCAGACCATGGGGCAACGCATTCTCCACATGGGCGCATCTGGCGCCGGCCAGGTGACCAAAGCCGCAAACCAGATCGTGATTGCTGTGACTATCGAGGCGGTGGCTGAGGCGTTGGTACTGGCTGCCAAAGCCGGTGTCGACCCCGCTCAGGTGCGCGAGGCGCTGCTCGGCGGCCACGCCTTTAGCAAGGTGCTGGAGCACCAGGGGGAACGCTTTCTTGCACGCAACTTCACCCCCGGTTTTCGTACCCGCCTCCAGTACAAGGATTTGAACATCGCCCTGGATGCTGGGCGCGTCTATGGGGCGCCGCTGCCGGCCACCGCGTTGGTACACCAGTTCTACGGCGCCCTCATGGCGCAAGACGCCGCCGATGCTGACCATTCCATCCTGGTCACACTGTTGGAGGAGATGGCGAGTACCCAGTTGCCCGGTTGATTATCCTGCGCTTTGTCATGCGTCATCCCCAAGTGGCCGTGATGGTGCGACTACGGCTGGCGGCAATAGAGGGGTCCGTACGTGGTGTGCGAACCCCTCCGCTTCCTTAGAACCTCTTTGAAAAGGTCGGCTTCACGTCACAACTCAGCCTGCTCTCGTACTCGTACTCGTTCTCGGCTGTTCTTTCGAGTACGAGTACGAGCGAACTTTTCAAACAGTCTCTTACTGCTGGCTCACCAGTGGGAGGAAGAACTGTTCACCTTCGATACTGACTTGCACATTGACAGCGGCGTGCGCCTGCAAAATATGCCCGTCGTCGCCTGCCGCCTCGACGTTCTCTACCGTGATGGTGGGTATCCCGACCCCGCGGCCAACAAAGGTGAGCGTTGCCAGGGGTTGGTCAGATGGCCAGTTTGAGGGTAACTCGATGGCGCCAAAGCTCACCCGACCCGCAACCTGGTCGATCTGCGGCCCAAGCGGTGTGATCTGCCCCAGTGCTGGGTTCCAGCGGGTAGAAGCTAGCGCCACTTTGGTTCTGTCGTAGTGAAACGTGAGGCCCAGTCCGCCCAGATTACCGGACGCGCCTGCGCCGTGGGCGTCACCGAGCACTAGCACTACTTCAAATGTCTCACCGATTTGCACCTCGTTGCCGGCAGTGCGGATGGCCAAATGAACCACCCCATCTGCCTGTCCAGGGGATGGTAGATCGGCGCCACAGCGCGCCCCGGTTCGGTGTGCAACCGCCACCACATCGCGCAAGGTAATGGCAGGGTCATCAACGACGTTGCGGTGGGCTGCGACTGTGCCGTACGCGGCGGCTACCTGGCGCAGGTCAAAGCGCGTCACTTCGCAACTCTGGTCAAAATCGCCAGCCAGCGCCGGGCGCGCCGCTAACGCTTCGGGGGCCACAACCATCTGTGCGCTGGCCGAGCGGCCCCATACCTCCTCGCGGTACATAGGATAAGCCTGGCCCGGCAGCACACTAAATACCCCCGCCGTCGTGGCGCGCATCAGATAGGTAAAGGTCCGTTTCCCCGGCCACAACTCGGTGATGAAGAAATTGACGCGGTCCGCATACACATCCTTGCGGTTATAGCCCCACTCTTGCCAGTGGAACGCATCCGCCGGTCCACACCAGGGGCAGGCGCCCCAGCCGGAAGGGTTCGTGCGTTCACTTAATACCTCAAAGCCCGCTGGGATCGGGTCCTCAACCAGCACATAAGAGACCTGTTCGGCCACATCCAGCGTCAATGTCACCTCAACCAGATCACCGCGGTTGTAAGCGCCGTCGTTGCGCGGCTGGCCCTCCATCAGTCGGTAGGAGCGTGTGAGCGCTAACCCCTGGTCAAGCGAACTTACCGGTGTAAATCCATCAAAAAAGAGCTGCTGTTCCAGCCGGACGCTGTAATAGAGCTGGCCACTGCCGGTCGTGCTCCGTTCGATATGCACTTCGTTGGGGCCGGTGCGCAGATCGGCGCCGCGCACGCTGATCGCCGGAATGGGCGTGCGGGCGGTGGCGGGCGTCACCGCTCCGCTGGCGATCTCTGTGTTGTTGAGAAGGACAATGTAACTGTATTCGGGCTGCAACTCACCTGCCAAGCGGATATAGTCGGCCAGGCCCAGGACGGCGAACGCGGTAGCCTGTGTATTGGCGCTGCCATATCCACCCCAGCCGGCGCCCTGGCGGTGATCCATCAGCCAGCGCACTACCTTGGGTACGAACGGGTGCTGCGGACGCAGGGCAAGCAGCGCCCGCAGCGCCAAGGCCGTATTCTTTTCAGTCGAGGCCATCGTCTGCCAGTGGCGCCAGCTCCACTCGTTCGGGTCGAGCGGCCAGGAGGCCCAACCCGGTGTCTCCTGCACCTGCGCCACGAGCCGGTCGAGGATCAGCTGGGCGCGGCTCTCATCGCCGTCCAGATACAAGGCCAGCGCCAATCCCGCCAGCCCCGCCGCATCCAGTTGGTCAGCCTGGGCCGTAAGCGCCTGCGCCTGCGCCAGATCGCCGCGGCCGGCATTCGCCTTGACATAGAGGGCAAAGGCCGTTGCCTCCACATCGGCGCCGCCAAGCGTGCTGTCCAGATAGGTGAAACCGCGCTGGAGCACGCCCTCATCCACCGCAAAGCCGGCTTGCTGTACGGCGGTCAAGCCAAAGAGCACATAGGCAGTAAGGTAGGCGCCGCCACTGTCATCATAGAACCAGCCCCAACCGCCGTTGTCATGCTGAAAACCGTACAGCCGCTGCAAGCCCTGGCTCATGATGTCGGGCAGGCCCTCGTCCTTGGGATTGGAGATGCCCAAATCGGCGTAGGCGCGCGCAGCCACGGCAGCGGGCAGCAGCCGGCTCATGGTCTGTTCCACACAACCATAGGGGTAGTCAATCAGCGCATCCAATCCATCGAGCAGACCGAGCGCCAACGACGGCGCAAGGTGGATAGTCAATCCGGTTGCTTCCTCGACGGCATTGAATGGCACCGTAAAGGTGGCCGTCGCCGCCGGGCTGGCCTGGCCGGCAGTTGACCAGCGGTCGGGCGCGCCAAAGGGTTTAACCGGCAGGGAGAGTTCGACGATATCGTCGCCCGCGCCGCTGCGCAAGGTGGCCGTCACCTGCCCTGTGCCTGCCGTGGCGGCCACTGCGGTCCAATCGGCGGTGGCGCTGCCGCTGTCCTTCAGGGTCA
>QEUW01000054.1 GCA_003577005.1 Chloroflexota bacterium
GAACGGGCGCGCAGCGGCTCCAGGCGGTCGGGCAGGTGATCGGCGCGTTCGGTGAGCGCCCCCTTGAGTAACACCGAGCGTACGACGATGCCCACGTTCTTAGCCTGCGCCAGCGGAAAGACTCGATCCGCCAGCCGCTGGTCGAGCACCGAATAGGTCACCTGCATCACATCAAAGAGGTCGAGCGCCAGCGCTGCTGCGGGCGTCGCCGCGCCATAGAACGAACCGCCGGTGAAGCGCACTTTGCCGGTGTGTTGGGCCTCGGCAAAGGCGGCGGCAATGGTCTCATGCTGCGCCAGAACGGCCTCGTCCACCAGGTGGAGTTGCCAGATGTCCACGTGGTCGGTCTGCAACAGGCGTAGACTTGTCTCCAACGTGGTCAACATGTGTGCCCGCAACGTGTCGCCAGTGGGCAGAGAGCCGTCGGGCCGGCGCAGCGCTACTTTGGTGGCAAGCACGACCTGGTCCCGGCGCCCGTGCAGGGCCTTGCCCAAGATCGCCTCGCTCTCACCGTAGGCGCGCGCCGTGTCGATCAGGTTGATGCGGGCGTCCAGCGCAGCGTGAACGATGCGGATCGCCTCGGTCTCGCCCGGGCGGCCAAAGTGACCGGGCGCATGGATACCATAATCCATGCCCAGTTCCACCGTACCCAGCGCCAGCGCCGAGACAGAGAGATTGGTACGTCCTAAGTTGCGGTACTGCAATGTTGCTCCTGCTTATGATAGATTCCGCTGTCTTGGTTCCAGATCTTCCGCCTGTCTGGCCAACTCCGCCAACCCATTTACCAGCCCTTGAAGGCGCGGATGTTCGTTGTTTACCAGCGCCGATTCGGGTTGAAATACATAGGGCGAAAATTTCTTGAGCGAGGCAAAGTGTGCCGGCCTGGCCGGCCGAGAGACAAATTTCATGGCGATATAGCGCCGGGCGCCGTCGCCCTTGTAGACGCCGTGATAGAGATAATGGTTGAAAAAGATCACATCGCCAGGTGTTGTCTCTAGCGGAAAGCCAGGGACATCTTGGCCAGGAACGCCGAAGAGGCGCTCGCTGGTATTATCGTGCTGCTCGTTGAGCGCGTCCAGTTCGCGATAGAGGGGTAGCCTGTGTGAACCCGGGATCACTCGCAAGCAGCCGGTCTCTTTGGTCACGGATGTCAAATAGATCATGACCTTGACCCGCCGGTAGTCAGGTTCGGCTTCGCCTGGGCGATCCGAATGCCAGGCATGGAATCGGTTGGCTTGGGCCACGCCGGTGTTGCCCTCCGACCCCGACCAGAGAAAGCCCGGCCCAAGCAGGTCCGTCAGGGCGAGGTAAAGTCGGTCATCGGCGGGCAATGATAGCAGCGCCGGGCTGCGTTCGATAAAGGGTGCCACGGTCAGGTAGGCATCGTCCGCCAACCCGCGGCGCTGGCGCTCGGTCTGCCAGATTGTCTCGGCTTCCTGGCGAATGGCAGCTATTTCCGCCGGTGAAAAAAGTTGGCGCAAGCAAAGGAAACCAAAGATCTCGAAGTGAGCTAGCTGTTGGGGTGTGAGCATCCAGCGATCCTCCAACGTTCATCGTTTGCTTGACAGGCTGAAAGGTGAGTGGTGACAGGTGTGTTTTGTCATCTTGCCAATGAAAACAAGCCGGCAGCATTGGTGTAAAAAATATCTTCAATCTGCCCGTCCGTCAGCTTGAGCCGCTGGCACGCTAGGCGCAGACTACGCAGCGATTCCAGCCCAATGAGCACCGGCTGGAGCGTGGTGTGTTTCTCAGCCAGCCCCATTTCGCCGGCGTAGAGCCAGTGGAACGAGTCGCCGATGGCTACGCAGCGCCCGCGCAGGTGGCTGATGTAAAAGTCGGTGCCGTAGAGCAAGCGGACGTGGCCCATGGTCTCGACAATGGCTTCAAAGGCGCCGGCTTCGGTCACCGCCGAAGTGTCAAACCAGACATTGGGCAACCCGCGCAGGCTGGCGATCCCTTCGATGGTATGCCACGGGTTGAAGCCGCGCGCCGCATGAGCCAGGATCAGCCGCATGTTGGGATAGCTTTCGCAATAGCGGCGGATCGTTGCCTGGTTGAGCGGGTCGGCCAGCGCCCGGTCGCGCACCATGTGCAGGGTGATGGTCAGCCCCTCCTCGTGGGCAATGCGCACGTGATCCTCGACCAGGTAAGCCTCGATGGGCGCCTGGAAGGTCGGGCCGGCGACCTGCGCCATCGTATGATACGGCTTGAGACCGGCAAAGTTGTGTTCGCGCACCTGCTGGCGCACGTACTCCGGGTCCATGTCAGGGGCGATGATCAGCTGCCCATGCGCGGCAAATCCACTAGCCTGCCCCTGTTTGATCTCCTGCGCCACAAATGCGTTGTTGGCCACGCGGTCACCGGTAAAAGCCAGCCCAAAGAAGAGGCCCCCAACTGTGCGTCCGCCGGGGTGGATCCATTCGCAATAATCGCGGTAGACTCCCAAGCCGATCTCGGCCGGTGTACCCTCTAGATTCGCCGGCAGCGTGCCGGGTGCATAATGCGCATGGCAAAACAGGTGCGCATGGGCATCGAATACCTTATCTGGCAGAAACGGCTCAACCTCGCGGGCTACAAACTCGCGGTCAGCCTCGGTAAACTCCCAAGCAGCCATATGCTCCTCAAATCGCCCCCTATGGCGTTCCTACCACGCTGTCCACCCACCGTCGACCAGGATGTTCTGGCCGGTGATATAGCTGCCGGCGTCGCTGGCGAGGAGCACGACCAGCCCTTTGAGCTCCTCTGGCCGGCCCATGCGGCCCATCGGCACTTTCTGGTTGAGCCGTTCGATAAATTCGGGCAGATTGCTCTGGACCCTGGCAGTCGGAAACGGGCCAGGGCTGATGGCGTTGACACGGATGTTTTCCTTCGCCCAGTAGGCGGCCAGATGGCGCGTCAGATGAACCAATCCGCCTTTAAGACCATGATAGTTGGGCGGGCTGTTGATGGGCAAGTCGATATAGGCATCGGGATAGCTAGCCACGACGCCATACATGCTGGCGATGTTGATGATCGAGCCGGGGGCGCCGCGGCGGCGCAGATGATGGGCGACTTCACGGGCCAGCAGGAAATAGGCGGTCACACCAGTGTGATAGGCGCGGTCAAAATCCTCAGCGGTGGCGGTGTCGATGCTGGGGGCCGTGCCGCCATAGGCATTGTTGACCAGGATGTCGATCTGGCCCAACTTTGCCACCACATCGGCCACCAGGGCAGGGATCGAATCGGTGTCGCCCTGGTCAAAGGCCAGCCCAACGTGACCCTCACCGGGCAATGTGGCGGCGAACTCCTGGGCGCGGGTGGCCTCGCGGCTGGTCACGGCCAGCGTCGCACCGGCCTCGGCCAGCGCCCGGCTCATGGCCGAGCCGAGCCAGCCCGCCGCACCGGTGAGCAGGGCCACTTTGCCTTTCAGGTTGAACAGTTCGTGGATGGTTGGTTCATTCATGGCAGAGATCTCCGGTCACACTCGCTGTATAAATCATCTGGTGCATCGCACTCTGCGAGTGCAACGCACCGGTTGCCATAGCAAAGATCAAAAGTGCCCCTCGGCGCGGAGCCGGTACAGAACCGATTCACGATCCGCAAGTGGAAACGTCACAGCGCGGTTGCCCTGGCGTTGCGACTCATAGACGCCCATCACCATCTCCAGCGAGGCCACGCCGTCTTCGCCAGGGGAGCTGGGTGTTGCGCCGGTTTCCAGGCAATAGACCAGTTCGCGCACCGCTTCTAGGATCGAGCTCTGCTGCGCAACTGTTGGAAAGGGTTGGGAGTCGAGCGCATACCATTCGATGCGCGGGTCCGGCTCGTTGATGCGATCCGTGCAGTCCACACCCCGCCACCAGCGGGCGCCGTCGCCGTCCAGCACGATAAGGCCCTCGGTGCCCTGGATCTGCAATTCGAAACGGTGGTAGCGGGTCAACTCGTTGACCATTGCGACCGCGCTGATGCCCGACGAGAGCTCAAAGATGGCGTGGCTGTCATCCTCCACCGCAAACGGCTGCCGGCGGCGGACGGCAGTCCCTACCACCGACTGGGGTTCGCCACCAAACATGCGAAAGAGATCGAACAGGTGGACAGCGTCGTGGATCAGTGGCCCTTCTTCGTCGGATACCCAGGCAGGAAAAGGCTTGACCCCCTGGCAGACGCCAAAAAGCGAAACCAGCTCGCCGATGGCGCCGGACGTAACCAGTTCTTTGGCTTGCCGGTGGGCCGGATCCCAGCGCCGCGAGTGGTTGACTGAAAGCACACACCCCGCCTGCCGGCAGGCTGCCACGATGTCGTCGGCATCGGCCAGGCTCAAGGCCAGCGGTTTCTCACAGAGGATGCCCCGCACACCCGCCGCCGTGGCCGCCTCGACAATCGGACGGTGGAGCCCAGGGTGGGTAGCGATGCAGAGAATGTCGAGCCGCTCTTTGGCGAGCATCTCGCGGTAATCCAGATAGAGCGCATCGACCCCCCAGCGCCGGCCAAATGCCGACAGATGTTCCTGGCCGCGGCTGGCGCCCGCAACCAGGTTGGTCTGAGGTAGCACAGCCAATGCACCGGCGTGCGTTACCGGCGTGGGCGGGTCTGTCTCCCACAGCGTGCCGATTCGCCCGCAGCCGACCAACCCTGCGCGATAGGTGTTCATCTTGATTCCTCGTTTAACGTGTATTCAAAGCGTGCCGCGTCCACAAGCTCAAGGGCGGGCAGCGATGTTGGCCGAACACCTGCCCGGCGGATCAACCACTGTTCCTGGTGCCCGGCGCAATGCACGACGCAACTCACCCAGCCTTCATCTCGCAGGCTGCGCCCGCTCCACTCGACACGGGTAACAAGCGGGGCCTCCCGATAGGGGTGAAAGAGCGAGAGAAACGCCGTCGCCCTCGCCTGACGCCGGTGGATCAACGTGCTGCGCTGCTCGTTAGGCGGGTTGCCCGGCGTCCGGCCCAGGATCGCTTCAGCCCTTCCCTCGCCGGCAACAAACAGGCGCAGACCGCCTGCCGCCATCTGCCAGGTAACGGTAAAGTCATCTGGCGCCGTTGCGCGCAGTGCCGGGTCGATGTGTTGGTAACCGTCACCCTCAGCGTCGGGCGAGACCGGCTGGCCGGTGAGTGTCATGGACGCCGCGCCGCTGTTGTGGTAGACCCAGTCGATCCGCCGGGGTTGGCCGGCATCGACCAGAAAGATGTCCAGGAAGTACTCTGGCCGGGCCAGGAGGACGCGCCGCATGGTCACGCCACGGTAGCATTCCGCCGCCGGGTCAATCGACTCATCGCTCGGCCAGGTGACGGAGGCATCGACCACTTGAACAGGGCCGTCGCCTTCAAAGCGATGGATCTGTCCGCTGACCGGCGGCTGCGAGCGACCGTCGATGGTCGCCGTGTTGTGGCTGACCGTTTGCCGATACCAGCTTTCAAAGAGGTCGAGACCGTAGCCGGGTGTGCCCAGGTCAGCCGAGAACCGCTGGCCGTGGTCATGTAGGATAAGGCTGAGCTTGTCTGGGTGGCCGTGACCGCCGCCGTGAGGGCCATACTTGAGCAGCAAGTAGCGCTGCCCGCCACCAGACTCCTGCGGCGGTGTACGCAGGATCGCATAACCCGAAGCCGCCAGATGAACGCTGGGTTGCGCTGTGGCCGGTGCGGACGGAAGCTCGATTGTGCCAAAAAGCAGGGCATCCAGGCTATCGCGCGGTGTCTGAGCGTAGGCTCGTTGCAAGAGTTGGGCAAAGCGCGGTTCACCATACCAAGCATAGCCGATCTCGTAAAAGGCCGGCGCCGGGGGCACACCGTGGCAACAGTCCGCCAGCAGGCTGGTAAAGTACCAGCAATCGTTGGTGGCCGGGAGCGACCAGTCGGGATAGGCCGCCTGGATCGGGGCCATGAACATGGCGCGCAACGCCGGACGGTCGTGCAGGTTATAGCCCGGTTCATGGCGAGTGGCCTTGACCAGCGCCAGCAGGGCAGCCAGGGTATAGAAGTGATAGCTAAACGAACCTTCAAACCACAAGCCGTCAGCTAGCACGCCCTCTCGCAACTGTCGCTCATAGCCAAACTCACCGTGGACGGCAAATTCGAGCAGGTCGGGCCGCCGGCAGACCACGCCGATCGTGCCGATGGCGGCGTTGTGCCAGCAGGCAAAGTTGTGGATATTCCGAAAGTGATGCGCCACCAGATGCTCGGCGGTGGGCACCAGAAGCTGACTGGCGATCTGCTCACGCTGCGACGGGGCGAGCTGGTCGCGGATCAGGTCGAATGCCCAGGCCAGGGGCAGCACCCAGACCGATTCGTCCAGGGTCGTGTAGGTAGCGACTCCTGGATTGGGCCTGTCACGGCGCACTTGTTGATAGCCTGGATAGCGTTCAGTGTAGTCAGACAGGATCTGGGTGACGCGGAGCAGATGCCCGCGCTCTTCTGTCAGCCGCCAACTGATCGCCAGACGTAGCGCGCCTTCGGCCAGGTGGTGGTTGACAAACCAGCGCCACGCCGCATCAAAACGCTCACCCTGCCAGGTCTGGTTGTCCACCGGGCAGCGATGGGCAGCCGGCGATGCGGGGTCAAAGATGAGTTCTTTGCCGTGGTGGGGGCAAAAGTAGTCGTGATAATAGCCACCCGGCTCAGCCGGCACGGCGAGCGGTTGTGCGAGAAAGTCTGCCACTTCCCCGCGCAGGCGCTGTACAGCAGCCGAAAAGGCCGGCAGCCTAGCCCGCTGTTTGATCGACTTCCACTCCGCGGGTGCAATCAGCATCGTTCATTCCTGGTGGTAGCAGTTAACATTCCGGGAAAGGGCGACGACGCTTTTTCGCCGAGATGACTCGCTCGCCCTTTCCCGGAATGCAAGTTGTCAACAGCCTGCTAGGCCCGATAGGCCGCCAGCGTGGCGCGTGCAATTTCATCCCAACGTAGAGATTGGGCACGCTGATAGGCCGCCCGGCGAGCAGGACCCAGATCACGCTCTTGCATGGCTCGCATGGCGTGATAAAGCGCATCCGGTTGTTGCTGATCATAGACGATGCCTGCCGTGTCATCCACCAGCTCTGGCAGGCAACCCACGCCAGGCACGATCACCGGCAAGCCAAAGGAGAGTGCGGTGATCGCTGAACCGGAAGTGAGCACATCGAGAAACGGGAGCACGGCCACATCGGCGGCGTTGAAGAAACGCTGGAATTCCTCGTTGGCAAAAAAGCGCGAGGGATGAACCAGCACGCGCGAGTCGGCCTGCCGCGCTTCTTCCACAAAGCGCTCTCCATAGTCGCTGTAGATCTTTGCCGCCAGCAGCAATCTCAGCTCAGCGCCGGGCAAGCGGCCAAAGACTTCGAGCAGCGTCTCCAACCCCTTGTAGGGACGCACATTGCCAAAAAAGAGATAGACAAAGCATCCCTCGTCGATGCCCAGTTGTTGGCGCGCCGCGCGCCGGTCAAGCATGTTGGGATAGGCATCGATGAAATGGCCGTGCGGAATGAGAAAGACGTTTTCACCACAGAAAAAGTGCTGGCGCACCACCTGGCGAGCGTGTTCGCAATGGACGATCACGGCGGAGCAGAGGTTGGTGAGCGCGAGGCGCACCAACCGGTCCAGGCTGTGAGACAGGGTCTCGTGTGGATAGAGATTGTGCACAGTCCAGACGATCTTGTAGCCAAGCGTGCGAGCCAACGCCAGGTTGCTGACCAGATTAGCACAGCGCTCTACCTGGCCGGCCAGATCGGGGGCATCATAGAGAAAGTGGGGCCAGTTGAGATGGAGCACATCCACCCTGCCCTGGTTGGCGCGCACCCACTCCTCGGTAAAGTGTTCGGCATGGCCGGCGACCAGTTCGACGCCTTCGTCTGCCAGCGCCTGCGCCAGCAGCGCGCCGTAGGGATTGGCGCGGTCCAGCGAGAGCCCCGCCGCTTCCCAGAAAAAGAGTACACGCATCTTAGCGCTCCACCTCGACCCGCTGACCGGTGCGGGCTGAGCGATGAGCAGCTTCGATCACGGCCAGCCCCGCCCTACCTTCTTCACCTGGGATCGGTGTGGGTGCGCCGGTTTTCAGGGCCGTGGCAAAATCTTCCAGCATGGCGACGTGGGGTCGTCTGCCTGCCTCTGCATTCGAAAGATCGCACACCCCCTCCGCCGTCACCAGCCGTAAGACGCCCGTCGAATCCTTGGCCTGGATGGGGGCGGCAAAAATCGTGCCCGCCGCACCGTAGAGTTCGAGGGCGTTGCTCTGGTCAGGCGTAAAATTGGCGGTGCTCCAGTGGGCCGTAACCACGGCCTGAGCGCCGCTCGCCAGCTTAAGGAGCAGGGTGGCCGTATCCTCCACCGCTGAATCCGCTGCCAGCGTATCGACCAGCGCCGTTACCTGGCGCACCGGCCCGCACAGATAGCGCACCAGGTCGATACAGTGGACACCCAAATCCATCAGCGAACCGCCACCGCTGATGGCCGGGTCGTGGTGCCAGAAGCCAGGCTGGGGCGGAAAACAGTCGGAAAAGTTGATGCGCATGGCCCTCACCTGCCCGATCACGCCGGCGGCCAGCAGCGCCTTGATCTGTTGGTGGCGAGCGTTGTATCGTTGATAGTAGCAGACCATCAGACGTACGCCATTGGCGCGGCAGGCATCGATCATCTGGGTTGCCTGCGTTGTGTCGAGCGCCAACGGTTTTTCGCACAACACATGCTTGCCTTGTTGAGCGGCCGCGATGGTTTGTTCCGCATGGAGATGCGGAGGGGTGGCGATGTAGACGGCATCGACCTCTCGATCGGCTAGCAGGGCCGGCACATTTGTGTGGACCCGTTCAGCGCCATGTCTGGCGGCGAAGGCCCGCAGCTTTTCTGGATTCCGGCCCATCACGGCGACCAACCGCTGGTTTTCCGCCCGCTGTATAGCCGGCGCCACTTGCCGGTCGGCGATGACGCCAGCGCCGATGATGCCCCACGCAATGCTCATATTCTCTCGCCCGCTGCCATTTCTGGCACCTCGATGAACTGAGACTAACAGCGGTTCACAGAGGACACAGAGACTACTCTCCGTGAACTCTGTGTCCTCTCTGTGTCCTCTGTGAACCGCTGTTTTCCGTTTGTTGGTCAGAACCATCAGGCAGGCTGATCTCGCAGCCTTCGGCCAGCGAACGGTCGATGGCGGCGGCCACTTCGACCGCCGCACACCCGTCCTCGCCGGTGACGATAGGGGGCCAGCGGTTGCGCACGACACCGGCAAAGTGCATAAGCAGGCGACGGAAAATCCCATCCAACTGCTCATGGATAACAGGTGCATAGCCGGTGTCGGGATAGTCGGCGGCGCCACCGTGATAGATCGCCACGCCCTGGTCGTTGCCCAGGACTTCGGCCATGCCGGCGATACCGCGCACGGTGAACTGTTCGCTGAGCGGGCGCCCGCTCTGTTCGGGCGTCCCCCAGGAGCTTTCAATCACCCCAATGGCGCCGTTGGCAAAGGTCAACACGGCGATGATAAAGTCGTTTCGTTCGCGGCCACCGGAGCGGCTGTAGGCCATCACTTTTGTCACCGGGCTACCGGTACACCACAACATCATGTCGATGTCATGCGGCATCAGCCAGTAAGCCAGCGGGAACCGGCCCAAGACGCGTTCGGCGGCAGCCTGCGCCGGGTTGCGCCGTGCGTAGAGGTGGAGAACTTCGCCGATGGCGCCGCTAGCCACGGCCTGGCGGACGGCGGCAAAGCGCGGGTCGAAACGCAGACTGTGACAGACCATCAGGTGGACACCGGCTGTGCGGGCGCGCTGCACCATCACCGTCGCCTCGCCGGGCGAAAGGGCCAGCGGCTTTTCAGCCAGTACATGCTTGCCGGCATCCAACGCAGCCAACACCGGCTCGACATGCGCCCATTCCGAGGTAGCTACGACCACCGCTTCGATGGTGGGGTGGTCGGCCAGCATTATCTGGACATTCGAGCCGGCATACCAGGGTACGCCGTATTGCTCGGCCAGGGTGCGCGCCGACGTTTCTCTACAACCACAGACGCCCACCAGCCGGGTCAGCGCCGATTCGGCCAGCAGCCGGGCGTAGAGGTGGCCCATCCGCCCTGGGCCAACAAGGGCGACTGCGAGCGGCTTCATAGATCGCCCAACCTTACGGTCTGGCCCTGATTTTCGGCGGAATGGAGCAGTGCAGTCAGGATGGCCACGACCTCGACGGCATGCTCGATGGGGTAGGGAGGCGTTCCGGTCTCTGCCATGGTGATGATCTGGGCCATCGTGCCCATGTAGAGTCGGTCAAAGTCACGGATGTCGGCCTCACCCCAGCCGCTTTCGCCATAGACGATCCCGTGATAAAGGCTGGGGGAGTTTTGCAGCAGGTTGATGACACCCTGCCTGCCGTCGGGGTAGGAGACGAGGCCGACGGCGCAACGGGGCGTACGCCGGGTGGTGACGGCCTCTGCGCCGGGACCCAACAACGTGTGCAGCAATTCGACCGGGTGGATGCCATAGAAAAAGGAGTGTTTGGCGCGCGGGTCGGGCAGGTTACCCGTGGCCGGCCCGCTGGTGACGGCGCAGGTCAAGGCGCCAAAGGAGGGCAAGTGGGTCTGTAACGCAAGCACTTCGCCGGCGTAGCGCACAGCCGAACACGACATGATCGGCACGCCCTTCTCCGCTGCCAGTTGCACCAGTGTACGGGTATGTTCCAGATCGTTGGCAAAGGGCTTGTCGACAAAGGTGGGCCGCCCTGCCTCGATTGCAAGCCGGGCGTAGCGGGGATGGTCATCGCCAAAGCGATTGCAGACCATTACCAGGTCGACATCCTGGACCACTTCAGATGGGTCGGCCACAACAGTTGGAATCTGACACTGGACGGCCTTCTCGGCGGCCTGTTGGCTGTTCTCTCCCCACAATTTGACCACTTTGGCCCGCCCATGCAGCGGAGCATCGGGCAAGTTCACCAGCTTTGTAAAAGCCTCGGTGTGGGTACTGTCGGCGCCGATCATACCGATCGTGATCATGGCGAGCTCCTTGGTCAGTGATCAGTGCGTAAGCGTCACGAGGGCAGGCCAATGTTCATGCTGGTGGACGTGGATGCGCAAGTCCTTTGGCAGCCGGCAGTGCTCGATCAGCGCCGCCTGGATCGTTGCGCTGTTGCGCGTGCGCAGCGCCTGGACAATCGGCAGATGGCGGCGGGCTTCGACACTCTGGGTAGGACGGTAAAAGGTATCAGGGTGGGCCAGCGCCAGCGCACGAAAGTAATCACCCAGGATCTGGCGCCCCAACGCAACCAGCAACCCGTTGTCGGCAGTGGCCCAGACAGCCAGATGAAACCCTAGCTCTACCTCGGCGTGGGCCTCGTTGCGGTCCATGGCTCGATCCAGTTCGATTGCCTTACGCTCCAATTCGTCCAGTTGCTCATCGGTTACACGCTCGGCCAGCATACCGGCAATGCCGATCTCAATCGAGAGACGCACCTCGAGCGCTTCTTGCAGCAAGGACTGAACGTTGCCCGCTGCCTGCGCTGGTAAGTGCGTTGCTGCCTGCATGACAAAGTAGCCCGTAGAAGGCCCGTGTTCGATCCACCCTTCGGCCTCGAGCGCAGCCAGCGCCTCGCGCACCACGGTGCGGCTGACCGCCAATCCCTGGCTCAGGTCTCGCTCCGGAGGGAGCTTGTCCCCCGGTTGTAGATTCGCTTCCACAATGTGGCGCTTGAGCACGTTGACGGCCTGCTCGCGTAACGACTGTTTGCGCAGCTTGCGCGACGAGAGCGGGACAAATTCGGTCTTGGGTCTGCTCATGGCTCAAACGATTTTTCAACTTGTACAGGCAAATGTCATCATGTATTATATAATGGTTCATAAACTAGACCAAAAACCAGCGCGTTCAAAGTAAGGCCGCTTTTAACCGGCCACTTGTGTATACAGGGGGAGAGTTGCTACCTGCTTTACAGACACCAGCATTCTCGAATAGCGTTTAGCGTCGTGGTCGTTGGAAGACAAAAGTCTTCGCTCCGGCGGAACGCTTGTCTTACCACAGAACTCAGTTTAGCCAAGGAGTCAACCAATGAGTCTCACCGCAGAACAGAAAGCCTTTTTCGAGGAGCACGGGTATTTGGCCTACGACAAACGTGTCTTGACCGACGAGGAGATCACTGCGTTGCGCCAGCGCAGTGAAGAGATCGCTTATGGGCAGGTGCAGCATGTTCCCCCGCGCTTTATCCAGTTAGAAGCGGCCTTCCGCAACGGCCAGGATTCAGCCAGCGACCCGCTCGACCGCGTGCGCAAGATGACGCATCTCTGTTACTTCGACCCCTTGTTTGAGGCGGCGGCGCGGAAGCCGGAGATCGTCCACGTGATCGAGCAGTTGATCGGCCCCAACATCAAACTCTACTGCGACCAGTTGATGATGAAGCCGCGCTTCAACGGCACCGTGACCGACTGGCACCAGGATTCCGTTGCCTGGCCGATGTTTGCCCCGCAGGATCATGTCAGTTGTTGGATCGCCCTCGACGACGCCACGGCGGAAAATGGCTGTATGACGGTGATTCCGGGCAGCCACAAGTGGGGGCCGATCGCCCGCGAGTATCGTGACCAATTTCTCGCTAACCCCCTCCTGGCCGAGCCGGTGCCGGTCGAGCGCAAGGCTGGCTATTGCATGTTCCACCACGGCCTGAATTTCCACCGCACCGGCGCCAATCCGACACCCCATCGCCGGCGGGGTCTGGCGCTACACTACCTCAGCGCCGAAACCCTATATCTGGGCATCGAGGACGAAGAAGCTCGGCTCATGACCGAATGCGAAAAGCCGCGCGGCGAGTTTCGCTTTATGCTGATCCGCGGCCAGGAATTCCCCGGTCGCGTCTGAGATGCAAATGCGTAATTCGTAATCCGGGATTCGTAGCCCGTGCATCATGCGAATTACGAATTACGCATTACGCATTACGCATTACGGATTTCTGGTCACCGTCCGCCCCGAGCGCGCCGATTCATGCGCGGCTTCGATGATCTGAAGCGAGCGGATGGCGTCCTCGACGGTATAGCCGCTTTCCCCCTCCCCGCGGATGGCCGCGGCAAAGGCTTTGAGCAGGGCGCGACCTTCAGCGCCATAGCCGGGGACATTGGCGGTCGGCATGTCGAATTTGCGCAGCGGCGCACCGGCCCAGGCTGGATCAGTGCTCTTGATCGTACAACTGTTGCTCTCCACCTCCCACTTCACCCAGCCTTGCGACCCCCGCAGCCCGATGGAGATCTCGCTGTCGCCCGCCGTGAAATAGCCGGTGTGCAAGCTACCGATCATGCCGTTGGCAAACTGGAGCGAGACGGCCGCAGCGTCCTCGACATCGATGGTGTGACCCCCTACATTGGCCTCGATGGCGCAAACGTGGGTTGCTTCCGAGCTGGTGAGATAGCGCATCAGGTCGAACCAGTGACAGCCCAACCAGTTGAGGATGCCCCCGCCCGCCTCGGCGCGCCGGAAGTACCAGGTTGCCGGATTGCGCCGCGCCACGCTCGACGTGATAAAGCGAATCTCGATGGAATAGAGTTTGCCGAGCAAACCGGCCGCGCAGGTGGATTGGATCAGCTGGCTGATGGGGTGGAAACGCCATGAATAGCCGCACGAAAAGTGCAGGCGGTTGCGTCTCACCGCTTCAGCCAGCGGTTTGAGCTGGCTGGAATGCACCGCAAAGGGTTTCTCGCCCCACACATGCACACCCGCCTCGGCCACCTGGAGCATCCACGCCGGCATCTCTTTGAGATAGGTGGAGACCATGACGGCATCGGGCTGCGCCTGTTCGAGCAGTTCCGCCAAAGTGGGGTAAAAGGGGACCTGCTGGTGTTCGCCCTTCAGGTTCTTGCGTACGCCGTCGGGGTCGGGGTCGTAGAAGCCGACGAGTTCGATTTCATCCGCCAAGAGCGCCAGCGTCTCGCGATACATGTTGGCGTGGATGAGCGAGACGCCGGCCTGGGCAAAGCGTAGTTTTCGCATAGCATATTCTTCTATCTACAGCGGGCGTGCGGCGGTATGGAAACCGCCGCTACGATTTTGTGTTCTTCCGTTGCAAGACCATACGGCAATTGCCGTGTCCCTTGCGGCTTCGGGTCGGTCAGCCTCGCGGCAGCGGCAACTGCACCTTGGCGCTGTCACGCGATTGGGAGATCAAGGCGGCTAGCATGATCTCCAGCGAATTGCGGGCACGGTGGGGCGGTGAACTGCCAGCCCCACCATGACGGACCATCTGCGCCAGCTCCTGCACGGCCGAAATCAAGTTCTCGCCAAAGGGCTCGAGATAGCTGCGTCCCGCTGGTGCCGGCACCTCCTCAAGCCTGCCTTCGGGTTTGTCGGTCTTCCACGCTCTGCAATCGCTATCTGTCAACCAGTAGCGCCCCCCTGGCCCTTGCAGGTCAAACTCAAAGATCTGCGGCGTCTGCTTGGCGCTGTTGATGAGCGCCCGCACGCCGTTGGCAAACTCGACGATGATGGTGGAGCCTGGGTCCAACATGGGGTCTTTCCCCCCTTGCCCTTTGTACTCGACGCCGTACTCTTCAAAGCCGCGTTCGTGCGCCGCGATCACCCAGAGCGGGTCGGCATCAGCCAGATAACAGACCGCGTCGACCAAATGGGTGCCGTTGCGAAACAACATCGAGCGGTGGCCGCCCATGTGGGCGACGATGCGAGTGAGCCCGCCGATGGCCTGCTCTTCCCAGACCGCCTTCTTTACGGCCTGGTAGGTTGGAATCCAACTGCGCGTGTGGTCGATGGACATCTTGGCGCCCGTGCGCTCGATGGTCTCTACGATGCGGTCGGCATCCTGGAGGGTGGTGCAGAGCGGTTTCTCGCACAAAATTCCGCGGATCCCGGCCAGAGCGGCGTCGCAGACTGGGTCCGCATGGAGGTGGTCGGGGGTGGCGACGCTTACGACATCCAGCTTCTCGTTCGTAAACATCTCTTTGTAGTCGGTGTACTCGCGGATCGAGCCCCGTTCGATCTGGGCGCGCTCGAAGAAGCGTTCAAACGCGGCCGGGTTGATGTCGCAGGCTGCGACCAGTTCATAGTCCGCTGCGCGGGCGTAGGCATAGCCATGGTGACCCCCCAACCCGCCGCCGATCACTGCTGCACGGAGTTTTTGATTGGACATAGATGTTATCGTCTGCTTGCTGATTGGTGAATTAGAGTTTATCGGCGATAAGTCGTTCTCACCGGTAGACAGGTAGACAGGGAAACAGGTATCTGTCACCTGTCTACCACCCCCCGTTATTCCCGAATGTCTATTGTACACGGATTCCAGGATGAACATCGATTGTCGGCTTTTGATCGCTGAAATCTGTGCAATCCATGCACGATTTCTACTTCAGATCGCCCGGCCCGATTTGGGATTGAGCGCATCGTTGAGACCGTCGCCCAGGAAGTTGATGCCCAGCGTGACGATGGCTAGCGTCATGGCGGGGACGGCGACCAGCCAGGGGCGGTAGGACCAACTGCCGATGTTCGAGGCGATCATATTGCCCCAACTGGCCTGGGGCGGCTTGACACCCACACCCAGATAGCTGAGCGATGATTCCGCCACCATTGCGCTGGAAAGGCTGAAGGTCATGGCCACGATAACCGGCCCCAGGGCATTGGGCAGGAGGTGGCGCACGGCGATCTTGAGTTCTGAGACGCCGATGGACTTTGCTGCCTGGACATACTGTTCTTCTCTCAGCGAGAATATCTGCCCGCGGATCAGGCGCGCATAGCCCGGCCACTGGATAAAGGCCAGCCCGCCAAAGATCACCAGCAGGTCCAGCCAGGTGGTCTCGGCAAAGAGAAAGAAGCCGGTCTCGGCGTAGACGCGCTGCGCCCAACCGACGACGGGATCCTTCAGGCTGACGGCGATGAGCGCGGCCAGCAGGATGCCGGGGATCGACATCACCACATCGGTGAGGCGCCCGATGATCATGTCTGCCCAGCGCCCGCCATAGCCGGCAATGGCGCCCAAGATGAGACCGATCAACATGCTGATCGAGGTGCTAAAGAAAGAGACCAGCGTCGCCGTGCGGGCGCCATAGAGAATGCGGCTGAAGATGTCGCGCCCGATCTCATCGGTGCCCAGCCAGTGCTCTGCGCTCGGCATTTGCGCGACATGCATGAGATCCTGCTCGGTGTACGAATAGGGGGCCAGCATCGGGCCAAAGAGAGCCATGAACAGGAGCAAAGACGTAATGATCAAGCCGATGATCGACAGCCGGTTGCGCACCAGCCTGCGCGTGGCGTCACCCCATAGCGAGCGCTGTTTGGGCGCCAATGTAAGCGTGTCGATTACGGCAGGCGTGTCGTGTGCCTGTTTCGATGCGGTCAATTCCATCTTCTTTTAATCCCTCTGGGGTAACAACCGTACATACCTGAAACAAAAAGTGCGCTATTCCAATTTGATCCGTGGGTCGAGAAAGGGGTAGACCAGATCCACCAGCAGATTGGTCAAAATGATCATGACCGATGTCAGCATCGTGACCCCCAGGATCATCGGGTAGTCAAAACCGCGAAAGGCGTTTTCAGCCACCGCGCCAAACCCCGGAATGGCAAAGATATTCTCCAGAAAGATACTGCCGACGATCAAGCCTTCGATGATAAAGCCAAGCGTGGTCACCACTGGAATCAGCGCGTTGCGCAGGATATGGCGCACGATAATGAGCCACATCGCCAACCCTTTCATCTTGGCGGTACGGATGTAATCTTGGGAAAAGATCTCCAGCACCGCCTGCCGCGTCTGGCGGATGACAACCGGCAATGGCCCCAGCATCAAGATAAAGATCGGCAGGATCGTCTTGGTCTGGAAGAGCCCATCCCACCCGCGCGGCACTTTCATGACGCCCAAGATCAGCACAAACAAAACGAGCAGCAGCGGCGCCAGGACAAAGACCGGCAACGAGCGAAAGAGCAGCGACCCACCGACGATGGAGTAATCCATCCAGGTGTTCTGTTTGAGTGCAGCAAGAGCACCCAGGGGTATACCAACCAACGCCGTCAACAAGCCGCCCGCTAATCCAAGCTGCAGCGAAATCGGAAAGGTCGTGACGATGGTGCGCAGCACATCGCGCTGGCCGTTGACCGAAATGCCCAGGTCGCCTTGCAGCAGCCGCTGGACATACTTGGTAAACTGAATGAGAAAGGAATCATCCAGCCCATATTGATCACGGATACGCTGGACGATCTCCTGTTGTTGGAGTGCATCAAGCGTTCCTTCGTATTGCTGCATCATGATCGTCACCGGGTCAAACGGGCTGAGCACCGTCAGGGTGAACGTGATGAATAGCACCGCCGCAAACGTTGGGATAGCGATGAGCAGGCGGCTGAACGTGTACTTGAGCATATCTGTCGCCTTGATCATTCAAAAAAACTGTCTTTTCAAACAGCTTCTGAACCCTACCAGGCCTGTCTACGTGACAGATGTCGAGGCAGCAGGACGGTCGGCAACCGTCCTGCTGCCTGAACGGAGAATGAACGAAGGACTTAGTGCTCTGCCAGGTACATATCCAGCAGCCCGGTCCAGTTGTTGTCTACATTGGTGTCAAAATTTCGCACCCAGGGCTTGACATTGTACTCGTAGAGGTCCCAGATCATGGGCAGGATGATATAGTGACCCAGCAGCCGGGCCTCGGTCGCCTGCACCTTGCTGCAGAACTCTGGATCATCGGGCGACAGCGTGCGCAGTTCGGCAGCCATGGCAACGAGTTCGTCGTCCACGAGCGCCACATTAGCGGGGTTGGTCGCCCACTGCACCAGACCTGCGATCATGTCGGCCGGGCTGGGGATGGTGGCGCCCCAACTGGAGCGGCGCACCTGCACCTGGTCCACTTCCTGGCCCCAGGCGTCCAGCGGGCCGGGGCGGATCTCCACATCGGTGATGCCCAGGTTGTTGCGCCACTGCTCGATCATGATTTCGGCGGTGCGGATATAATTAGGCGACTGGCCGGCGGTGGTGATGCGGATCTTGGGCAGGTTCTCGGCTGACCCGTAGCTTGAGGCCGCCAATTCCTGCCGGGCTCGTTCCGGGTCAAAGCCATACTCCGGCCAGTTGTCGGCCTTGAAGCAGGGCAATTCCGGCGTGAGGTGCGTCTTCATCACCCGCTCGTTGCGTGCGCCCTCCCAGGCGGCGGCGATTGCGGCATCCCAATCCACGGCATGAACCAGCGCCTTGCGGACGTTGATGTCGTCCATCGGTTCGAGCGTTATCCACAAGGGGAAGAAGAAATTGGTAGCGTAAGGGATCAGGACAAAGCTCTCCGGCTCCGCCGCCCGCAAGGGTTCACGGATGTTGCTCAGCCAGTGGGCGATGTCCACCTCATCGTTCTGCCACATGATGTATGAGACATTCTCATCCGGGGCAGGCTGGGCGATGATGCGTTGGAGATAGGGCTTGGTCTCGCCCCACCAATTGGGATTCTGCACGAGCACATGCCGTTGGGCGTCCACATCCCACTCTTCGATCATAAAGGGGCCGTTGACGCGCGTATTGGCGTCCGCCGAAAATTCAGCTTCGCCCACATCTTCCATCTTCATAAAGCCGGTGTTGTAGTGGGCCAGCGCATTGAGAAACGTCGGGCTGGGCGTGGTAAGGCGAATCTCCAACGTCTTCTCGTCGACAGCGGTGAGCCCGCTGATGGTCTCGGCGGAGCCATCGGCCACGGCCAACGCACCTTCGATCAACTGGATACCGGAGAGATTGCCGATCCAACAGCCGGTGCATTCTGCGCTCAGACCATAAGACCAGTAGTCGATGGCCTCCTGCGCCGTCACGGGCGAGCCGTCGGACCAGACAGCGTCGGGGTGGATGTGAATGGTGTAGACCAGGCCATCATCGCTCACATCGTAGCGGGTGGCCAGCCAGGGCGAGAGATTGTGCTCACGGTCGCGCAGGAAAAAGGTCATCCACATAAAGGAGATCCAGGGCCGGCCAAAACCACTTTCCGAGGCCGGCGTCAGCCGGTTGAAGTTACGGGTGACGTAGTGCAGCGTCTGATCGGCGGCGGCGTCCTCGGGCAGCGGGCGCCCGCCGGTTGTGGCTGCTTCGCCGCCGGCGGCGGGCGCATCGGCCGCTGGCGCTGGTTCGCCTGTTGCCACGCAGGCAGCCAGCGCCATGCTAAAGATGATCACACAACACAGGGCGGTGAGCACTCTTTTGCGTAGGCTTTCGTTCATGAGAGGTCTCCTTGTTGAGAATGGATGGATAGCCGGCAGCGCACGTCATGCCTTGCTGAACGTTGCAAGGGACAATCCTGCTGTAGAGCCGTTGCCACGCTTAGCACGATCAACGAGCTATGTGCGGCCTGCCGACGATGGGCGACCGGTGCTACAAAACGGAGGATAATCCTCTACTGCTGGAGGGCAGTTGCTCACAATGGAGAGTGTGGCATTATGGTATAACAACATACCAGAACTAGAATCGTTTGTCAAACGCTAAAAATTCAGGGGGTGCGTCCAGCATTTGGGGCAAAGCGTCGGCAGGCAAGCATTCCGGGAAAGGGCCAGAGCATCTCGTCATGCCAAGTGGTTCCAGCCCTTTCCCGGAATGCGGGTTGAGGGGGGAGAACGACCGCATGGGCCCAGCCAGGATTACCGGCGTACCCAATCAGGAAATTGATCGTGAAGCGTCCGCTTGCAGACTTCGTACTGTTCTTCCGTAAAGCCCTGGTATGGCGACAGCAAGCGCAACGGCATCTCTTCAAGCCCGCCGAGCCGCACCAACAGCTTGTCATAGGCGCCGTCAATGCGCCCCTCGGCCAGCACCGGCCCCAATACGACGAGCATCATGTCGCGAAAGGCTTTTTGGAGGGTGAACAGCGCTTCCAGGTTGCGTTGCCGGCCAGCCTCGAAAAGCGCCCACGCCTTGTGGGGCGACATGGGGCCAAACGACGAAAGCAGCGAACACTCGCCGTAGAGCACCCCATGCGGATAATTCTCTTCGCCAAAGAAGTGTTGCAGTTCGGGGGCGTGGGTCATCAAATCGGCTGCTCGCGCCATGCCCCCGGCCGTATTCTTGGTCGCCACCAGGTTGGGCACGGCATCGATCAGACGCCGGTAGTCGCGACCCTCGAGCACCCGTTTGGCGCGCGGCAGATTGTAGTGCAGGAACTGGGCGTCGGCAAAGGCGCCGCAAACATCTTTGAAAAAGGTCATCATCTCCTGGTCGTTGAGCGCACCCCATGAGGGCAGCGAGATCTGAAAGATGCGAAAACCGGCATCGTAGGCCAGGGCAATCCGCTCGACGATGTTGGCGGTGGAGAGGCCGATCACACCGACCTGGGGATACAAGTCGGGCCAGCGTGTCTCTTCGTAAAAGATGCGCACAATCTGCACAAAGCGCGCCGTGTCCACGGCATAACCCTCGCCCGCCGTGCCAAAGATGTAGAGATGGTTGAAATGTTGTCGCGCCATCTGCACCTGACGGCGAAAGACAGCTTCCAACAACTGGCCGTCCTCATCCCACGGCGCTTCGCAGGAGACGAGAATGGCTTGTGGATAGCGGGGCATCGTGGCTCTCCTCTGCTGATAGTTTGGGGTAAAGTGTTGCCTGGCAGCCTGCTGTATCCTATCACAAACTCTGTGTGACTTGTTAGCGGTGGTAGGTGAGAGGGCGTTGGCTACCGGTGTTTATAAGCTTGTGAAACCCATATATACGGTGTAGAATGAGAGACAGAGAATGGCTATACTACGGAGCTGTTTCTAGTTGCTCACCAAAGCAAGCCAAACGCCCGGTGGCGCAAGTCATCCATAGCTCGTAGAACGGCAAGTTGGTCAGTGTGGCTGGATAGGCGGGAATCTATGCTGACAAAACATGACGAAATGGTAGTAAGGGCATTTCGAAGACGCTTGCAAGCAATCACCCCTATACTTGATCTGCGCGTCTACGGGTCACGAGCACGGGGGGACGCTACACCCGAATCCGATTTAGACATCTTTATTGAACTGGAAACCGTTACACCTAAGTTGCGCCAGCGTATTAGTGAAATTGCGTGGGAGGTGGGGTTTGACATGGATCGAGTTATCTCCACCTTTGTTGCTACGCGCAAGCAAATGAGCAGCAGCGCTCTGGCCGCCAATCCACTACTACGTCATATTGAACGGGATGGCGTGCGCGTATGAGTTCTACGCCGCTCGACGAGTTGCTCAAATACCGTATCGAACAAGCGCATGAGAGTCTGCGGGATGCGGAAACGTTATTTGGGACACATTCTCTTCGCGGCACGATCAACCGCGCATACTATGCTATGTTCTATGCGCTGTTAGCCCTGATTGCCACGAAAGCAATGGGTTCATCAAAGCATAGTGGCGCAATCTCAATTTTTGATCGCGAGTTTGGAAAAACAGGCATATTCTCGAAGGATTTATCAAAAGCCCTTCACCTGCCATTTGACCGCCGGCAAGTTCACGATTATGGGGAATTAATCGCTGTAGATGATGATGCTGCTGAGCAGACACTTCAAGATGCTCGTAAATTGTTGCCTCTGTTGAAATCTACTTGAGAGAACTTGATTACCCGATTTGAATAACGGCCAACCCGGTAAGTTGCGGTACGACCGCTTAACCTCAAAAAATTATCTCTTCTACCTCTTCCCATGTAACGGTAGTAATCCAGAGCGATATTCCGCCTCCCACAGCGCGACGGTTTCGTCGATAAACTGCTGCACTGGTCGATCGATGCCCTGTTTTGCCAGCAGTTCGGGAATCCACTTCTTGCCATAGGCCACATGTTGGCGCTCATCAGCCATGTCGTAGTGGATATACTGGATGGAAAGCTGGTCGCCGTACTGTTTATAGGTGGCGATGCTCTCGTGGCGATAGGGGAAGGCGTGGACTTCGTTGCCCATGGTCAGCATAGTGTACTGGGTGGCGGGGTCGTATTGGCTGCGCCAGGCGTAGATGCGTGTGTTCTGTGGCACCTGCGTATAATCCAGACCGTGCTGCGCCAGCCATTCGATCCCCAGCCGGCAGTGGCGGGTCTCGTCGTAGCAATGGCGGGCGCTGTCGTACGTAAACGCCCACGGCATCAGCGGCGAAAGGTAGATAATGAGCGCCACCGTCTCGGCGGCCAACATCTCCTGGCTGTAGTTCTCGAATTCCATCTGGCGGCGTGTAGCCGCGTCGGGGTCGGTGCGCACCTGCCCCGCTTTCTGATTGACCAGGTTGAAACGGCTGTCACGCGCCGCCTCACGCGGCGCCTGAAACGGTTTCCGGCAACCAGGTGCGGCGGGCGTGGGATAACGCTCCTCCCGTCCGGTCACTCCTCCTGCTGCGGCCAGCAATTCGCGAATATAGTGCTCCCACTCACCCACCGGTAGATCGGCCAGGGCGTCGGCGGCCCACTGCACATGCTCCTCTTCATCGACCAAAATGTGCTTGAAGGCGTACAACGTGGGCGCATCGGGGTTGGCAAAGGTCTGCGTCAGATGCCAGCGATAGGCCGCTATCAGCGCCGGTTTTAGCACGCGGAAGAGGCCGGCGAGTAGTTCCCGTTCGTCCGGCGCATGGATCGCCTCGGCCATGAGATACTCCAGCGCCGGGTCACCGGGCGGGCGGAAAGCGGGAGTCTGCACTTCGCGCAGCCGCTGGTAGAGATGCTGCACATGCTGGGCATCTTCCCAGAGCAGCTGCCCCATGGCCAGCTTGGTCTCCATCTGCGCCGTAGCCGGCAGCCACCCGGCCAGGATGCGTAGCATCTCGTATTCGATAAAGCGATAGCGGTTCAACAGCCGCTTGTTTGTTTCGAAATCGATCGCCTGGTTGGGTTGGATGATCTGCATCGGAACGAGTAGCTCCTTAATCAGGTGGGTTGATCATCTAGGCGATTTGGGAAAGTATGGAGATTGGAGGAGATTGATAGAGATTGAGGGGAATTGAACATAGCCTCGCACCCAATCTCCATCAATCTTCTCCAATCTCCTGATTCATCCTCATTTGCCCAAACCACTCTCTTTACTCACTAGGCCAACTCGACGCGCTGGCCCGTGCGGCTTGATTCGTACGCCGCGTCGACGATGCGAGCTACCTGGAGGGCGTCGTCGCCGGTGGTGAGTGGGGTGCCGCCCTCCTGCGCGGCGCGGATAAAGGCAGCAATAAACTGTTGGCCGTAAACGCCGCCGTACGCCGGTGATTCGGCATAAGTGTAGTGAAAGGTACGCTGGGGGGCGCTGGCCCAGGCCGGGTGGGTGCTCTCGACATAGATGCTGGCCGGCGGACCCGACGATGTCCAGTAGAGCCGTCCGAGTTGGCCGTTGATACTAAAGTAGTTGTCATAGCCGGCGCGGTTGAAATACCCCCCACCGCTCAGGGCCAGGATGTAACCGGCGTGCAAAGAGCCGACCGCACCTGATTGAAAACGTAGCGCAAGGACGGCGGTGTCTTCCACATCGATGGCTTCGCCGCTACACGTAGCCACTTCCGCCGCCACCGAGCTGACCTCATCGCCGGTGATGTAGCGCATCATATCGAGATAGTGACAGCCCAGCCACGACAGGATGCCGCCGCCGGCGTATTGGTTGCGAAAGAGCCAGTGTTGCGGGTTGCGAAAGCGCACCTGTGTGGTGATCATACGCATCTCCACTGATACCAGCGGGCCGAGCAACCCCTGCTGGACGATCCGGCGGGCGTCCTGCACCCAGGGGCCGGCGCGGTTCTGGTAGCAGACGCCGAAACGGGCTGTGCTGCGCTGGGCCGCTTCGAGCACGCGCCGGGTGTCGGCCGCGGTGCGACCGATGGGTTTCTCGGCCATCAGATGCTTGCCCGCCGCCAGCACACGTATAAAGATCTCGGGTCCCAGGTCGTTGCGTAGCGCCGCAATGGCAAAGAAGAGGTCAGGGGTGGCCAACAAGGCGTCCAGATCGGTAAAGCCGGCGACCACCTTTTCGCCCTGCGTTGCCTGCACCTGGGCCAACGTCTCGGCATTGCTATCCCACAACAGGATGCGCTCGACTTCAGGCAACTGTTGCAGGGTACGCAAATGGGCCAGCGAATGGGGATGCTCCAGGCCCAACAAGGCAGCGGTAAGTTGGGGCATGTTAGTGCTGCTCCGCAATTTTTGGTTGATGATGCGTAATGCGTGATGCGTAATGTTTCACTGCACGAATTGCACATTACGAATTGCACATTACGAATTACACATCACGCATTACGCATTACTCGATTTTCAGTCGCGCCCAGTGAATGTCCAATGTGGTTCCATCACCGGTATAGTAGAGCACGAGCACATCGCCATCCGGCAGAGCTTCGGCATAGGGCAGACCAAAGCTCCACAGCGCCATCTCGGCCAGCAGATCGGCCGTACTCTCATCCTGGCCGGAGCGGTGGCCGTGGGTGTAGAGCACCACTTCGCTGGCCGGGTCAAAGACGCCGTCGATGCCGGGTGCAAGCCGGGCGCGGATCGAGTGCGTCTGAAAGCGATCCACCCACGCCAGCACGACCCGTCCATCGGGCAAGATGGCAGGGTGAGCCGCCTGGTCGGTAACGCCGATGTCGTCGGGGGCGGACCAGGTGTGGCCGTGGTCTTCGCTGACCCGCCGGTGGATGTTGAGATAGGTGGCTGTCTGCGTGTCGTAGGTCCAGGCAAAGGCGACGACGCGGCCATCGGGCGCGACTCCGCAGCGCTGGTCCCAGTTGAAGATGCGGCCACTAGGGTCAACGCCTACATCCACCGGCGCCGACCAGCTCTGTCCCTGGTCGGTCGAATGAAAAAAGACCACCTTCTGATACCACCGGCTGCGGTCGTGATAGGTTTTGTTGGTCTCGATACTCATCGCCAGCGAACCATCCGCCAGCTTGAGGATCGGGTCGGTCAGGCTGGGCGGGCCGATCTCGGCGGGCATGGGTACCCGGCGCCAGTCCGACCAGGTATCGCCGCCGTCGCTGGACTCGGCCAACAGGACCGCCATGGGCAGACAGCCTTCGGTCTCAGGGTTGAAGAGAGGCTGGCCGGGGTAGGTCGTCCGATCCACCCAGAGCGCCGCCGCCAGCAGCCGGTCTGGGGCCAGTTCGGTCAGATAACAGACCCGAAGCGAGCCGCGCCGGCCATCGACAGCGGGTTCGCCAAAAGGCCGCTGTGGTTCGCTCCACGTGTGGCCGTTGTCGTACGAGCGGCAGAGCTCGATGGTTTCGTCAGGTGAATCCTTGGTCGTTCCACTCCGATAGGTGGCCAACAAGGTGCCGTTGGCCAGCGCGACGACATGCGGAAATGCGAGCATGGCCCGTGCGCTCCGAGCCACCCCGTGCGCAAGTACCCCTGTCTCAGTGATTAGCATCGTTGTAGAACCGTTTCTGTGTGGGGCAAACGCAATCCTCAGCTTGCGCCGCCGATCATCATTCCATCTACCCGGATAGTTGGCGACCCGATGGAGCCGCCAAAGGGCAAGAAGGTGAGGTCGCTGCCGACGGCTGCCACTTTCTGCAACAGTTCGGGGAGGGGCAGCGCAATGGTGACATTGTTGACCGGGTGGGTGAGCCGGCCATTTTCGATCCAGAAACCCTGGGCCGAAACCGAGTAGTCACCGCTGACCGGGTTCATGACCGTGTTCATAGTGTTGACCACATACAAACCTCGCTCCACACCGGCGATGATCTCCTCCGGGCTGGCCGACCCCGGCTGAATGTAGAAATTGCTCGGCGAGAGCATCGGAGGGGTGCGATGCGAGTAGCGGGTGGCGTTCCCACTGCTCTGGGCACCATCTTTGCAAGCGGTGTACTCATCGTAGAGCACAGCCTGGAAAATCCCTTCGTCGATGAGACGAGTGGCCCCGGTGGGGTTGCCCTCGTCGTCGAAGGGTCGTGTAGCCAGGCCACCGGGGAGACGACCGTTGTCCAGTAGGGTGACAACGTCGCTGGCCACGGTTTCACCCAGTTTGTCCTTGAGAAAGGTGCGATTGCGTTGCATGGCATCGGCGGTCATGGCGTTCGCCAGCGCACTTAGCAAACCGCTGGCAGCCAGCGGATGGTAGACAACGGTGGCGGTCTGTGTCGGCACAGGCTTGCCACCTAGCAGTTGCACCGCTCGTTCGCCCGCCTCAGCGCCGATCTTTTGCGGGTCCAGCTTGCTGAGAGAACGGTCAAAGCCCAGACCAAAACCGACGGCGCGCTCGCCATTCTCCTCGGCCATAACCATCATATAACTGCCGGCGAAGGTGCTGGCATACTCGCCCGCAAAACCCTTGGAATTGGCCAGAAAGACCTGCGCCACGTTGTCGATGTACATGTTCATGTTCGAGACCTTCACTCGCGGGTCGAACCCCAACGCCGCCGCCTCGACCGCCTTCTGGAAGGCGACCTTCTCGTCAGGTGTGGCTGAGAGCATGGCGGGGTCGTAGATGGCCAGCTCTTCGTCGCTGAGCGGCTTTGGATCGGGCAGCGCCCGGTGTGGGTCGGCGTCAGCGACGGCGGCCAGCGCCAGGGCGGCCTCCACCGTCTTGTTCAGGCTGGATGCCGAAAAATCCGAAGTATAGGCGTAGCCCATCTGGCCGTCGATAAGAACACGCACGCCCAACCCCTTGCTGCCAGCGAAGGAGAGCTTTTCGACCTCGCCCTGGCGCACCTGGATATTGGTTTCATTGCCGATGGCGATGTAGGCTTCCGCCTGAGCGCCGGTGGCGCTGGCCTGTTTCACTACGTCGTGTGCGATCTGCATGTAATCCATGTTAGCCTCCCATCATCCCGCCGATCTCGCGATCCGTGCCGCCCACGGTCAGCCTAGGGACACGCACCGTGGGCTGGCCCACGCTTACCTTGGCCGTCTGCATCTTGCCGCAGTGACCCAGCCCAGGGTCGAGCGCCAGGTCGTTGCCGATCATGTCCATCTGGCGGAGCGTCTCAGGGCCGTTGCCCACCAGGGTGGCGCCTCGCACCGGTGCAGTGAGCTTGCCATCCTCGATAAGATAGCCTTCGGTCACGCTAAAGACATAATCGCCGCGACCGATCTCCACTTGGCCGCCGCCCAGCCGTTTGGCAAAGAGCCCCGTCTTGGTCGAGCGGATGATCTCCTCAGGGTCGTGGGGGCCGGCGTCGATAAAGGTGTTGGTCATGCGCGGCATAGGCATGTGGCGGAAGGTTTGGCGGCGACCGTTGCCGGTAGACTGGCGGCCCATACGCCGGGCTTCAGTCAGGTCCCACATATACTCTCTCAAGATGCCGTTCTCGATCAGCACGGTCCGCTGGCTGGGCTTACCCTCATCGTCAAAACGAAGCGAACCGCGGCGGCTAGAGATGGTGCCGTCGTCGATGGCGGTGAGAAAGTCCGGCCCAACCCGCTCGCCAACCAGCCCGCCATAGGCAGATGCGCCCCTCGTGACAAAATCGGCTTCCATACAGTGGCCGCACGCCTCGTGGAAGAGGACACCGCCCCAGCCATTGCTGACCACCACTGCCATCTCACCGGCGGGCGCCGAGCGGGCGTCGAGCATGGTCACGGCGGATTGCGCAGCCTCGGCGGCCATCGCCACCGGGTCTTTGCTCTCCAGCAGTTCCAACCCCATCTGGCCGCCCAGCCCACTGTAAATGGACTGTCGCACGTCGCCCCGTTGAGCCACCACCGCAACCGTGAACTCTAGAATTTCACGGTCATCCTCGGCCCACACGCCGTCAGAATTGAAGATCCAGACGCGGCGGGAGGTCTGGGTATAGCCGGCCTGCACCTGCGTGACCGCCGGGTCATGGGCGCGCGCTGTCTGGTCCATACGGCGTAGGATGGCGGCCTTGTCGGCAGTGCTCATGGCGTCAAAGGGCTGCTGCACGGGGAAGTCGAGCCGACTCTCTGCTTTGGTCAAATCGATGGTAACACGCGGTTCGTTTGTGCCGCGCGCGGCGGCAGCAGCGGCCTGGGCAGCCTCGATCAACGAATCAACGCTGAGGTCGTCGGTATAGGCGTAGGCAGCGGTATTCCCATAAAAGACGCGCACGCCGCCGCCGATGTCGTTGCCCTGCGTCGCACTCTCCAGACGTTGGTCATCCAGGCGCAATTGCAGCGTCTCGGTGTCTTCCAGATAGACCTCGGCCAGGTCGCCGCCGTTGCGGAGGGCCGCGGTAAGCACTCGTTTTACATCTTCGCTGGGTAACATACGTTTCTCCTCTGCCACCTGTACAATCCGCATAGGGGTAGGTCGCTTGTACTCTCTTGCTAATGAACGGCTGGAACCGTTGATCCTGTTCCCCGCCCGGCGTGATGGGAATCGACAACCTGAATGTGCCAGAGAGATGTGGTGCTATTTTTGACGGAACCGACACACGACGTTCGCACATAAGCGTGCGAACTCCGCACGGCCGTCAATCGAGCAGCGCATTCGAGGGCAATGAGAAATAGAACCCAACTATCAGCCAGAAGAGCAACAACAGCATCGAATAGCCAATTGTCACTCGCCGGGCGGCGGTCGAAGACAAAAGCGAAGGACGCGCCGCCATGATCAAAAGCGGCCATAACTGCACACCCATCAATACCGGCAACGGCCATACCGCACCCGGCGTTGCCCAGGCATTCGGATTCACCAGAAGAGCGCCGTCAACCGGTACCAGGTTGACAACCAGCAGCAACCACATCGCCGACGACGGCAGCCAGTCGTTGACCGGCACCCCCCAAACCTCGCGCACAACGATCGGGCCTGTGAATAGGAGAATTCCCAGCAGGTAAGCCGCCAACGCAAGTAGTCGCGTTTTGAGATCGGGGGTATCCATCGATCAGGCTCGTTCGCCGGCGCCGCTCGCAAACACCTTGTCACCGTGCAGAAAACAGGCCGCAGCATGGCCGTTGCGTACCGCCATATCCGCCGGGCGGTGTTGGTGGCAGATCTCCATCACGTGAGGGCAGCGCGAGACAAAGACGCAGGCATTGGCAGAAAATTCCAATTCGGTTGCCTCCACTGCATCGGCGCCTCGTTTCTCTTTCCAGCGCTTGCGCGGATCTTGCGAGGGCACCGACTCCAACAGCAGTTGGGTGTAAGGATGCGCCGGCTGGTTGACCACGCTGTCCATATCACCGTGCTCAATCGAGCGGCCCCGGCACATGACCATGATGTCGCCACCCAAGTAGTAGGCGGTGGAGAGGTTGTGGGTGATGAAGATACACGAGATGCCATGCTGGTCGCGAAAGTCGAGTAGAATATTGAGGAAGAGCGCGCGCAGCGCGGCGTCGATCATGGAGATCGGCTCGTCGGCAATGATCAGGCGCGGCTTCATGAGATAGATGCGCGCCAGCATCACGCGCTGGCGTTCGCCGCCGCTGAGTTGGTGCGGATAGCGCCCCAACACATCGTTCGGGCGCAGGTCGACGGCGCGCAACGCCTCCTCGATCCGCTCCTGTGTCTCGGCTTTGGACGAGGTGAGGTGGAACTTGCGCACCAGCATGTTTAACACCCGGTCGATACGGTAGAAGGGGTTGTAGGTGGAATACGGGTCCTGAAAGACGGGCTGCACCTCGCGACGATAGTTGTGCCACTCCTCCTTGCTCATGGTGTGGATATTCTTGCCCCGGTAGAGTACCTGACCGTCTGACGGGTCGGTCAGTCCCAGGATGCAGCGCGCCAGCGTCGTTTTGCCACTGCCGCTTTCTCCTACGATGGTGAGCAATTTCGCCTCGTCACCCTGAATGGCGAACGAGACATCGTCCACCGCCACCACTTCACGCCGCGCCAGGACGCCAGTGGAGGTAAAGACCTTGCGCACATTTTGAACGTCGATCAGAGGTGTACTGGTGCTCATGCGACAACCGCCTCGCTGTCAACGTGTTGTTCGGCGTCACCGTCATAAAGATGGCACGCCGTCTGGTGGCCGGTCTCCACTTCGCGCAGCTTGGGAGCCACACGCTTGCAGATGTCCATAACATGGGGGCAGCGAGGATGAAAACGGCAGCCGCCCGGCCAGGCCAGCGGGCTGGGCGCGATGCCGGTGATGCTCTCTAACCGGGTGCGCGGGCCACCCAACGTCGGGATCGACCCGATCAGCCGCTGCGTGTAGGGGTGTTTGGGTCGCTCGAAGATATCATAGACTGAACCGACTTCCACCACGTCACCGGCGTACATGACCGCCAGCCGGTCTACCAGTTCGGCGTGAACGGCCAAGTCGTGGCTGACAAAGATCACCGTTGCGCCCGTGCGCTCCTTGACCTCGGCGATGGTTTCGAGGACGGCGCGCTGCACATTCACATCCAGCGCCGTGGTGGGCTCATCGGCCACGATCAGTTGTGGGTTGAGCGTCACGGCCATCGCGATGATAGCCCGTTGTTTCATGCCGCCGCTCAGTTCGTGGGGATAGGCGCGCTCCACCCGCGGGGAGAGACCAACTGTGCGTAAGACCTCGATGGCCCGCTCGCGCGCCTGGCTCTTGGTCAACTCCGAATGCTGAACAATCACGTCGATCATCTGGTCGCCGATGCGCATGACCGGGTTGAGCGAATTCATCGACCCCTGTGGGATGTAGGAGAGATAGCGCCAGCGCAAATAGCGCAGGTCGTCCTCATTGACCTGAAAGAGGTCAATGCCCTCGATAAAGTTGTCCCGGCCTTGGCCGCCGTTGCGCGAGGTTGTCGCCAGCGCCCGGTTAAGTGGTTCCTGTGGATAGAACATGGCCTTGCCGCTGACGATCCGGCCCGGGGGGCGCACCAGCCGCATGATCCCTTCCACCAGCGTCGATTTGCCACAGCCCGATTCGCCGGCCAGGCCAAAGATTTCGTTGCGTTCGACCGTCACGTCCACGCCATCCACAACCTTGTATTCGCCGTGTACGCTCTTGTAATAGATGCGCACATCGGTGGCTTCGAGGAGAGGGTTACTCATCGTTATTGTCCAGTTGTCCCTTTCAAGCGAGGATTGAAGGCCTCTTCCAGGCCAATGTTCATCAGGTTGAGGGCAAAGAAGAGCACGACGAGCGCACCGGCCGGTGCGGCGATGAGATGCCATTTGCCCAGGCTCATCGCGCCCCAGCCGATCGCCCAGTTGATCATCAAACCCAGCGTCGCCACGTTGCCCGGCCCTAGGCCGATCAACTCCAAACCCACGGCGGCCAGGATCGCACCCACGGTGCTCACGGCTAGGCCAACACCCAAGTAGGGCAGCAGATTGGGCAAAATGTCCTGGAAAATGATCTCCATCGTGCTCAACCCCGACACACGCGCCAGGTCCACGTAGCCGCGTTCGCGCAGGCTCAACACCTGCGAGCGGATGGCGCGCGCTGAAAAGGGCCAGCTAAAGATCGCCAGCAAGATCGCCATCGTCACCACGTTCAGCCCGCGGATATAGGCGGACAAGGTGACCAGGATCGGAAAGGTTGGGATGACCAGGATCATGTCGGTGAACGAACGGAGAGTATTATCCACCCAGCCGCCCTGGTAACCGGCGATAAAGCCAACCACGATACCGATGCTTGTCGCCAGCACACCGGCGAGCAGGCCAATGGCCAGCGAGTAACGCAGCCCGATGAGCAAAACAGAGACTACGTCGCGCCCCATACGGTCGGTGCCTAGCCAGTGTTCAGCGCTGGGATCGCTGTAGATCGGAAAGGTGCCGACGGTCATCGCCGACACATCGCCCAGCTTCCAGCGCACCAACACCGGCTGCAAGAGGGCCAAGAGGCAAACAAAGAGGAAGAGCGCCAACCCCATGGAGAAACGCTTGTTGTCCCACAGAAAACGCAGAATCCGTTGCACCCTTACCCTCCTAACCGAATCCGTGGATCAACCAGCGGCAGCAGCAGATCGAGCAACAGGTTGGCCGTCAGCACCGCCACAATCGAGATGAGCACGATCCCCTGCACGGTGTTGTAATCCAAAATGCCAACAGCGTTGACAAAGAGCGTGCCGATGCCGGGATAGGTGAAGATAAACTCCACCAAAAAGGAACCATTGATGATAAAGCCCAATGAAATTGCCAGCCCGGTCAACTGCGGCAGCAACGCATTGCGCAACCCATAGCGCGAAAAAATGTAGCCCGGCCTCAGCCCTTTCGCCTGGGCGAAGAGCAGATAGTCTTCGCCCAGGATCGTGATCATCAACGAGCGGGTGGAGATCAACCAGCCGGAGACCGAGACCAGCACAATCGAGAGCGCCGGCAGCAACCCGTGACGCAACACGCCCAGGATAAAGTCGGGGGTGAGGCCCGGTCGCGTCGTGGCCGGGTAGGCGCCGCGCGCGGGCAGCCACATCAGCCCATAGGCAAAGATAAAGATGAGAAAGAGCGCCACAAAATATTGCGGCACCTGCGCCAGGGCAATCGCCACAGTCGTGATCGCTTCCGAACCGGGGAAGTCACGCTTCCAGCCCACGATCCCGCCCAACAACACCCCCAGCACCCAGGCAATAATGATGGAGAGCCCCAACAGCCCAATCGTCCACGGCAGCGCCTGTAGGATCAAGACCTGGGCGTGGGTGGGAAAGGCGGTCAGCGACGGCCCCAGGTCAAAGCGCAAAAAGACATTGGACATGTAGCGAATATATTGTTGAAACAAATTGCCGTCGAGACCTAACAATCGTTCGTACTCTGCAATCAGCTGGTCCGCATCGGGGATGGTATAAGAATATTGTTGGCGCATGGTGTTGACCAGCGCGCCGATGGGATTCCCCGGAATCATGCGGAAAAAGACAAAGGCCACCGAAAAGGAGCCAAAGATCGTCAAAAAGTAGGTCAAGAGACGGCGTAATAGATAGGTCAGGAAAGGGTTACCGCCTAAGCGCATTCCATAAGCTCCACTGAAACAAGACCGGCGTTCGTACTATAACGAAACTTCGCCTGATAGCTCCCCCGACCTCCGGGAGGTGACCAGAATCGACTTTCTCGACTAGACTATTTTTGGTCACCGGGGCCCGTGGGGCGCGGAGGTCTTGGCGGCGCCAATCATCAAAGTCTCATTGTCGGGCTAGAAAGGCAGAAGCGACACGCAACGTACGTAGAAGACACAGAGAACACAGGGCGAAACCAGTACCAACATTGCTCTGTGCTCTCTGTGCCCTCTCTGCGTTCTCTGTGTTGCTGCTGTACCTACATCCTGATGACGGATGCCCTCCTACTGCGCAGGCTCCACCTGGAAGCTAACGGGATACCAGAGCGCCCACCAGGTGAAGGGCACGGTATACATGTTGTCTTCCGTGGGCCAGTTGGTCCAATAGGTTTCGTTCCAGGGCATGACGTAGATGGTCTGCACCACCGGGATGGCCGGCATCAGCCGCATCCAGGCGCGCAGGGCGTCGCTGTAGGCTACTCTCGCCTCTTCCGAGTCGGGGCTGAGCTGCTCCAGCCGGGCCACGGCGTCATCGAGGTCGGGGTCCGACAGGCGGATCCAGTTGCCGGCGGTAGCGCGTTCGCCAATGGGTGCGCTGTTCTTGGTCTGGTAGGGCTGGTAGAGGTTGATAGCGTCGATAAAGGCGCCGCAGAGCCAGTGGGCGGTGATGTCGAAGTTGCCCGTCTGCGTCGCTTCATCAAAGACCGGCCCGGTGACAGCCTGCACCGTCAACTCGATGCCGACCTTGGCCGCTTCCTCGGCCAGGTCCTGGGCGATCTGATATTCGCCCACACCCACTTCAGCCGGTGTGATGATGTTGTAGGACATGCGGTTGCCCTCGCCATCGACGCGAATACCGTCCGCACCAAGCTCAAAGCCAAGCCCGTCGAGGAGTGCGGCTGCCTTGGCCGGGTCGAACTCGATCTTGTACTCTTCGAGCACTGCCGGGTCGAGGTATTTCTCCAACAATGCCCATTCCGACCACGGATGAACTGCCGGCACCGTGGGCGGCTGCCAGATCACATTGGCGATCGTCTCGCGGTCGACCAGGTAGGAGAGCGCCCAGCGCACATCGGGCTCGCTCAACGGGTATTTAGAAGTGTTGATCCAGAGGCCGCGCGGGCAGGGGTCTTGGAACGGGCCATAAGAGACAGCCGGGTTCGCCGCCAGCGCCTGCTCCACCTGGTGCCACTGCAGGCGATGGGCGTGGTCAATCACATTGTTGACCAGATCCTGGTAGTCGGCGTCCGCCGGCGGGGCCGTTCGATAGACGATATACTTTGCGTGGGGGAACTGCAAATCCTTACCCCAATAGTTCTCATCACGCTCCCAGATAAACATGCGCAGGTCTGGGAGCGTCTGGTTGAGCTTCCAGACAGAAGTGGTGACAGGCGGGTTGTTGTTAAAGGTGAGGGGATCTTGGCCTTCCCAGATATGCTTGGGCACGGGTGTAAAGTCGGCCACCTGGCCAAAGAAGCTGTAGTGGAAGCGCGGCGCTGGCTTGGTGAAGGTGATCTGCACGGTAGTGGCGTCGGGCGCTGAAATGTCTTCGACAAATTCTTGCATGGATGCGCCATAGCTGAGCGCCGGGTTGGCTTTGACCATGTTCACCGTGAAGACGATATCCTCAGCAGTGAACGGTTCACCATCATTCCACTTTACATCATCCCGCAGCGTGATGGTGAGTTCCGTAAAGTCGTCGTTGTACTCGTAACCAGTCGCCAACCAGGGCTGGATTTCACCCGTGGCAAAGTTAGCGTAGAAGAGATACTCCTGGCCGATCTGCAAGAAACCGTTGGCGAAGTCGTTGCCGTTAGGGATAAAACGGTTGAAGCTGTCAAAGATGCGGAAGGTGGCCGTATCTTCCATATAGATCGTCTCATTGCGCGGCACGGGCAGCTCACCGCCGGGGGCGACAGCCGCCTGTTCGCCCGGAGCGGCGACTTGCGGGCCAGTGGGAGCGGTGGCGCAGGCAGCCAGCACCAGCGCAAAGACCAGGGCAAGATTGAACACGAACACTCTCTTGCGCATACATTCCTCCAGTTGATTCAGGTTCAACGGTTTGGTGGGTGAGCATTGGAAAACGACCAGACGAAACAAACCTACGACCGGCGCGTTGGGCCGCGCTGATCGTGTTCTAGGTACGCCGATACGGCATACCCGTTGAGCCATAGCCACCTCCTCGTATGAAGGGGTGAGGGGATTTTTGTTGAGCTGTCTGCCCATTATAGCCTGCTTACAGGCGGTACGCAAACAGAACTTGACTTTGAGTACACCCACCGGGGGCAAGATGGCATCTTGCCCTGCGTTACAGCCGTATCTCTCGCCCGCCCTGCGCCGCCTGGTAGACGGCTTCGAGCAACTGCGTGAGGTTGCGCCCATCCTCGACCGTGATCGCCATCGGCGTGTCGTGCAAAATGGCGGCGATCCACTGGTCCATGGGCAAGGGCAGCGGGTCGGGCAATCTGGTCGGTGTGATCACGCCCTGGATATCGCCCGGCTGGAGCTGTGTGCTGACCAGTTGGATCGGGTCGCCAGGGCGACCGCTGTAGCCCACGTAGCCTTCCGTCCCGTAGATCTCCACCGGATTGGGGCCGGCGCGGTGGACCCACGAGGTGTCGAGGATACCTAGCGCGCCGTTTTTGAACTCGATGACCGCCAGGGTCTGGTCGTCGATCTCATAAGCTTGGCTAAAATTCTGCACCTTGGCGATGACGCTGGCCGGTTCGCCCAGGAACCAGCGCATGATATCCGCCGTGTGGCAGCCCAGGTCAAAGAGTGCACCGCCGCCCGCCTGCGCTACGTCGCCAAACCAGAGCGACCCAGCCTTGAACCAGCGCCCCAACGCTGCGCTGTGGGCTATACGAGCGCGCATCATGGTGATGCGGCCCAGCCAGCCGTTGTCCAACACCTGTTTCAAGAAGAGCGTCTCGGGCCGGGTGCGGCTGGGGAGCGAAATCATAAACTTGATGCCGCTGGCGTTGACGGCCTGCACCACCTCGTTGGCGTCGGTAGTATGGATGGTCAGCGCCTTTTCGGTGAAGATGTGCTTGCCGTGGCGCACGGCGGCCAGCAACACCTCCTTGTGTTTGGCCGTTTCGGCGTTGACTACCACGGCGTCCACATCCGCCTGGCTCAATGCCGCGTTCAGATCGCTTACGTAAGGGACCTGAAACTTCTGCGCCGCCGCCTGGCCGCGCGCCGCGTCATCATCCCAAACACAGGCGATCTCGGCTTCGGGGTGATTGGCGACATGGCGGGCATAGCCGTCAGCGTGGACATGGGCAAAACTCAACATTGCGATACGAAGCATGAGGGTTCTCCTAGCAGGGTGTCGAAAAATCTCCTCCAATCTCCCAAATCTCTGGAGATTTAAGGAGATTGGAGGAGATTCTAGAGACTACAGCGCCGGCACGCGCACCGGCACTTCTGCGCCGCCGGCTTTGGCCGAGGCGATAACGCCGTCGATGATCACGTTGGTGAGCAGCACACCGGATGGGTCGATGGGCGAGGGGCGACTGTCGCGAATGGCATTGTAGAAGTCCTCGATCTCGCGGCGGAAGAGCTCCACATCGGGGGTCGGTTTGGCCTGCGGCGCGATATCAACAAGACAGCCCCACTGATCCCGAAAGACCTTGAACTCCGGCGTCAGGCGCAGACCCGCCTTGGGGCCCAGAAAGAAGGTGCCGCCAGCGGTATCCATGTGCATGGCCCAGGTGGTCTTGAAGACGAGGACGGCGCCGTTGGTAAAGCGGACCCAGGCGACGCCCAGCTCTTCCACGCTCAAGTCTTCTGCCTTCCAGCGCCAGCCGGGGGTGAGGGGCGGTAGATGGCTCTTGCCGATGACATCGGTGGTGATGCCGGAGACGGCGGCGGGGGTCGGGTGGCCCATCAGATGCAGCGCCGTATCCAATGCATAGACGCCGATGTCGGCTGTGGCCCCAATGCCCGCCGATTCTTGGCGCACAAAGCTGCCGCCGGGGATGCCGCGGCGGCGGTCGGCTACGGTTTCGGCATAGTAGATCTCCCCCAGTTCGCCGCTCTCGATGATGCGTTTGGCTGCCATGATGTCATCGCTGTAGCGGGTCTTGAGCGCACACATGAGCAGTTTGCCCGTCTCTTTAGCCGCCCGCACCATCTCGGTGGCGTCGGCCAGGGTGGCGGCCATGGGCTTTTCCACCATGACATGTTTGCCGGCGTGGAGCGCATCGACGGTGGGTGCGCGGTGGGCCTGATTGAAGGTGCAGACGTGGACCGCTGCGATCTCGTCCATCGCCAGCAGCTCGCGGTGGTCACCAAAGACATGGGGGATGTTGAACTGCTGGGCGCGCTCCTGCGCCTTCTCCGGCGCCACATCAGCGATGGCCAGCAGGCGGACGCCCGGCAGGCTGCTGAGCGTGTGGAGATGGATGCGCGAAATACCGCCCGCGCCGATCACGCCCACATTGATGGGTTCCATAAGTGCTCCTCTAATCTGTAGCGGTCTCTGTTCTAGAAACTTCTTTGCATCTTACTCGGTAAACTGTAGCGTACTTCTTTGGTATGGCGCAACTCATCGCCTCTGGCGTGACTGTTAGCCGATAGCTGCGGAGTTCGCACGAGAGCATGCGAACTCCGCAGAACTTTGATTACGGTCAGTAGTCCGGCCTGAGAACCTGTTTGAAAAGGGAGCTCCACGTAGCGCCTCAGGATTGCCCGGCGGCCCAGGTGCATCGCACGCTGCGTGTGCAACGCACCGACCCCTTTCAAACAACCTCTGAGACCGAACCTACAAGCTAGAACTCTGGAGGATTTGTCGAGTGTATTCAGCCACGGAAATCTTCACGGCGGCCATAGATAACCGGGCAGTAGTCCAGGTTGTCGATAAACTGGCTAAGACCCTCGCGCACGCCATCGCGCGGGGCCGAATTGTCTGTCCGCAAGTGAATGGCAAAGCTGCGCCGGGGTGCGCCAGAGAGATTCGGCCCGCTGCCGTGATAGGTGAGGCTGTGGTGAAAACTCACCCCCCCGGGCGGCAAGATCGCCGTGACTTCTTCCCAGGCTTCCCCGGTCGTGCGCTGGATCTCGACTTTGAGCGCATCGAGGTCTTGCCCGTAGAAATCGCTCTTTTCACCCTTACCCCAGCGGTGCGAGCCGCGCACAAAGCTCATGGGGCCGGCGTCGGCGGTGACATCGCTGACCGCCACCCAGGCGGTGAAGAGTTCGCTCTCGTCGTCCCACGCCTTCCAGTAGTGGCGATCCTGGTGCCAGCCGACGTTGGTCGTCACCGGTGCGCCGGGTTGGGCGGGCGGCTTGTAGAGCAGTTGCACCCACCAGACCTGCACGGCGTGAGCGCCCGTCACCTCGGCGGCCAGTTGGCCCAGCGCCGGGTGGCTAACTAGATTCCAGATGGCGCGGTTGGCGATCTGCGGCATCTCGATCTTGCCGAGCTTGGTGTTGGGGTCATCCCCTGGCTGCCAGTATGAAGGCTGTGGGGGGGTGCCCGTGTCATAGCGCCCGTTGCGCACCTCATCCATCCCCACACGAGCCGCGTCTACCACTGCTTGTGGCAGCGCCGGTTGGTCATAGATGTAAAAGCCGTTTGCTTCATACTCTTTGTGGCGCAGGCTAAGCGTCTGCATCTGCATTGTGATCTCCTTGAATGGTGGATTCTCTCTACAGCTTGAGCAGAGAAGCGTTATTCAATCATAAACGTGCCTTCAATCATCCCTGCGGGCAGGACGTTCTGGGTGCGCAGGCTGCGATCCCCGCAGCCACAATCTCCTTTAGAGAGGCGAAACGTCGCAATGCCTGTCCCCGCATCCGCCGGCACGTTCCACGAAATTGTCGCCTCACTGCCCATGGT
>QEUW01000545.1 GCA_003577005.1 Chloroflexota bacterium
GTGAGGCCGTCGCCATCGCTGTCCACATCGGCGGCGCGGGCGAGGAAGGCAAGTTGGGATGCGGTCAACGCGGTCATGGCCGCGCGCAGATCGGCCCGCGCCGCGGCCACACTGACTTCTTCATCCAGCAATGGCTGCAACGCCCGAACTTGCCTCAGAAGTGGATCAAAACTGTCTGCTGATGCGCTGTTCATGGTCCCACTGGCGGCTGCCAGCGTCTCCAGCCCGTTGGTGCGGGTCGGGTTGTAGCGGCGGCGGGCCAGCGCCTCCATCTGCTCGTCGTCGGCGAGAACCAACGCCCAGTCGTCGCCCCGGTCGAGGATCACCACGCCCAGCCGCTCCAGGTCGCGCCACTGGATGGGCGTCTGCACGGTCACCTGCGTGCGGAAGAGCACTTGTTGGCCAACCGGGCGTGTGGCCACGGCTACCAGCGGTAGATGGACGGCATTGTCATTTTGGGCCAGGAGGGTGGGAGCAGCCGGGCTAAAGAGGAGACTGGCGAGGGCTACGGTGTGCAGCAAGCGGACAACGACAGAACGAACGAGCATCTGGGAGACCTCCAGGGTATGGAGTGTTGATCATTGGAGTATGTCAAGTATAGCCATCCTGTATCGCGCAGACAAATGCGCTGTGCGCTGCACCCCGGTGGGGCCGATGGCCGGACAGGAATTATAAGCAAATTATCAGGCTTCGCCGCTACCACAGCCTAATGTCGCTGGCCCAGGAGGCGGGCAAGCCCCTGTTCCTACTCAAACGGGCGGACGGCGCAATTGGTGGTCACGCCGCAGCCGTGCAGCAGTGTTACCAGGATTTTGGTGCGCTGGCCGGGCAGATCGCACAGTGCTGTGGGGTTGCGCTGCCGTAGGGTGGAATAGGGATAAGCGATGGCAATGCAGGCTTCACCCTCCATGAAATACGTTAATTTGATTACGCAAGATGTTCTGTTCAACTATGTCTTGTCCCTTCCAGGATTTGGCGCGTGCTAATGCGTCCCACTCTGTTCATAATAAAACTTGCGAGCAACTTCCAGATATTCGCCATATTGGTGACAAGTGCCCTTTTTGCGTGCTGCAAGTGCAATATCTGCCTCAGCACTGTCTGTCTTTCCTGTGCTCTGATAACTCTCGGTCCGCAGTTCAAAGACCTCTATACTATCAGGGTCCAGACGAATTGCTTCTGTATAATCTTCGATTGCCTTCTCATGTTCACCCAAAGATGCGTACAGCTTGCCACGATCCCACAGGGTACGACTATTAGTCGGTTTCAATTTGAGTGTGCGTTCCAAATCAGCTAGACTCTGCTGAGGTTCCTTGAGGTCGCTGTATTTGACATATGCTTTCCTCAATCTGCGTGACAAAGGGGTGACGTCTGCCCAACAGCTAGGTTCTATCAAGGGTAGTCGTTGCAGGGATAAGTCCCTCCTTATCCGCCTACACCCAAGCGAGAAAGATCGTCTGCTGTCCATTGCAACCGTTCAGTGGACAGCAGACCATGGCAGTAAAACTTGCTTCGGCCTTGACCTCGTCGAGCGCCTCGTCAGCCTCAAACTGTGACCGTATTGCCCCTCTGCTAAGGATACCGGTCGCTCAGACCACCTTCTCGCGGAAATTCTCCACACTGGTATTCAGTGCCCGCATAGCGCGCTGGAACACATCGCGAAAGTATTCAGGACGACCAAAGAAGAGTTCAACGCTCGCCACCACATTTTTACCATCGCTCCGTACATACACTTTCGCTACCTTCGTCATCATCGTCGCATAGTTGGCGGCAAGGACGGCTTTGACTAATTCCTCATCTCGCTCAATGGGCCAGAAATTAGGAAACACAAGTCGAAAGTAGCCAGCATCGCTGGTATCAATGTCAATGTAATAATATTTGCCTTCAGCCTTGAAGGTGACATCTCCATCCACATCGGTGCTGGGACGAAATCCCTCTTGAACAAGGTAGTCTAGGTAGAGTTGCGTTGGGCCGCTCATAGCTCACTGCTCCTTATCGAACTTGATTTACTTCAATTGCCCCTTACCCCCACAAACACCGCACCGCACCATCCCCGAGCCGTGACAGTTTTTGCACTGCTGCACGGAACCGCCGCTAAATGGACCACCACTCTGATAGTAGGCCCCCTTGCCATTACATTTCGGGCACTTGAGCGAGCCTCTACCACTGCACGTCTTGCAGCTTGCCATTGGACATTTCTCCTAATAAATATACTGAGCCAACAGAACAAACGCCCCACCGATCGCCAGCAATGGCAACATCACCTTTGGATACCGAAAGGTGAGGATAAATACACCAAAGAGCACGACAATCAATATCTGGACTGTTAACTTGGTCAAAAAGAATGCAGCCTGGTCTATCTCGCGGTCATTCATGTGTTCCCTCCTCTCTGTCTATATGAGTTCTTGCGCACAACGTTGCAGCCCGTCTACCTCTTTGCTAACAAAATAGTCACTACCACTAAGGCGGCTCGCAATACCCAAGGTCTGCCGCAGCAATGCCTTTGCTTGGAATGGAACATGCGCCGCGCGTTCATGCGTTGATATAAACGGGCCACCCTCAGATAGGCGGTATACCGTATCTGTAGTAGCGTGCAAGAGCATATGCAACAAGTATTTTTCAGCATTCTCAAATTCACGCCGAATGCCCTGCGCTATGATCCCTTCTGGACGCAGCGTCTGTTCCCATAGACGAAAATGGGCCTCAGCTAACGCGGGTGGACGGGTAAGGAGCAGAGTGATCGGCGCCAGGCTGGGCCAGCCAAACGGCATCATACGATACGTAAAGTTGGCGCACGTACCCCGACCACAGCCTTCCCAATGACGCACCATCTCGTACGCTAAAGGCGCCAGAATAAATTCGCCTAGATGTCCTTCACACCTATCGGCGTCACCGTTCAGCAATGCCTGGGCGCATGAATCGGCAAGCGACTGGCTCATTGGGCGACTGGCGGCTTGGGCAACAAAAGAAATGACCAGCGCAAGAAATTCCTGAGGCGGATTGTTCTTTTTGAAAAACATGTTCTCTCCGTATGGGCATCTTCATACAGCTAAGAACCTATCCGAATAACGGTTGTGGGTTCGACAACCACATCTATGAATAGAGTTGGTCACAGAGTAATTCGGATAGACACTAAATGTTACACAAGGCGAAGAAGGATTACTGACTGTGCGCGGGATCACGGCCAGTTTCTACGATAATAATAGTACAGGACTCACACCTAATTTTGCCGAAAATTTGCCGATTTTGTGCCCACCGCTCTGTAATGTCTAAACGCTGATTTTCCACAACAAGGAGTTGACTGTGACGATCCCCCCACGCCACACAGTATTCACTGATATGCCGATCTCCCGCAAGAGTGTACGCAGCGCGCTCAAGCGACTGCGCGACGCGGCGCAGCTTGGCGCTCACCCGCTGGCAGCGCTGGACGTTGTGGAGACGCGGCGTGCAAAGGCCGGTTGCGAAGCGAACGACCTGGGTCGTGGCATGGCCCTGCGCGACCTGCTCCACGCTGCTGTCGAGACCTTCAAGCCTCAAACGGGCGCTATCAAGCCGGAGGAAAAACGGTGGCGACCTTACTTCATCGCCCAGGAAGCGTATGTCGCCGGGCGCAGCCGCCTCGATCTGCAAGCCGAAATGGGGATCGAACCCAGCACCTACAGCCATGAGGAGGCCGCCCTCATGGACCGGCTGGCGTCCATTTTGTGTGAATGGGAGATGGCCGCTCGCACCGCGCCGCAGCAACCAGCCAGCCCCGTCGCCGGCCCCCGCGCCGATTGGGGCGAGATGCGCGACGTGGCGACCTTCCGCGGGCGCAAGGAGGAGCTGGCCCGTCTCACCCATTGGGTGCTGGACGAATGCTGCCGCGTGGTGGCCGTCACTGGCCTGGGGGGCGCCGGCAAGACCGCACTGCTCGAAAAGCTGGCAACCGGGGTCGCCCCACACTTTGAGGCGGTCATCTGGCGCTCGCTGCTCAATGCACCCGCGCTGCCCGACATTGTGCGCGACTGGATCACATTCCTCAGCGACGAACAGCCGCTGGCCATTCCCGAACGTGTGGACCAGGCCGTCACGCGCCTGGTCGAGTGTCTGCGCGGCCGGCGCTGCCTGCTCGTCCTCGACAACTTCGAGGCCATCTTCCAGCCCAATCAGCTGACCGGCCATTATCGACCCGGCTACGAAGCCTATGGCCAACTGCTGGCGGCCATAGGCGAACGCAGCCACCAGAGCTGTCTGCTCCTCACCACCCGCGAAAAACCGCAAGAACTGGCCCGGCTGGCC
>QEUW01000546.1 GCA_003577005.1 Chloroflexota bacterium
CCCTCTTCCACCAGCGGGGCCAGGCGGCGCACCTCCTGCTCGATGGCGGCCTGCGAGCCTTGCAGGATGTGTTTGTCAAAGCCGCCCATGATGAGCAGATCTCTGCCATACTGCCGCCGGTACTGGACCGGGTCGGCGCCCCAAGAGCCTATCTCAAGTGGGAACATGCAGTTGACGCCCGCATCCAGCCAGAGCGGGACCAGTTTTTCGATGTTGCCGTCGCAGTCGAGCCAGACCACATCCACCCCATGTTGGTGGAGCAGGTCAGTGATGCGCCGGTAGTGGGGCACCAGATATTGCTTGAAATGGCGCGGGCTCAGCAGCGGGCCGGCGTTGTAGGCCATGTCCTCCCACATGCCACAGGCATCGAACTGGACGCCCGAAGCCAGCGCGCGGCGCAGCGTGCCAAGGATACAGTCCGCCACGGTGGTGACCATCTCCTCGAACCAGGCCGGTTCGTCGTAGACCACATAGGAGAGGTTCTCGACGCCCATCCAGTTGCGCAGCCAGCCGTAGAGGCTGCCGCCGGGCAGGACGACGATCTGGTCGCGATGGGGGTCTTGCCACCTCTGCACACGCTCGGCCCAGTCTTTGGGGAAGCGGTTGGGGTTGTCGGGGTCGAGGCGGGGCTTGTAGTGTTTCTCCCAACTAGCGCGGTCAGTGAGGAGATGCCCCTGGTGTTGGGGGATCGAACTCATAAACTTGCGGCGCAGCACACGCACGCCATCGGCCTGCTGGCGCACCTCGTGATCGCCGCGGTCTTCCAGCACCTTGTGCCGAAAGGCCGGCGCCAGCCCGACGCGCACTTCCGTACTGCGCGAGAGCTCGTCGATGCCAAAATCCATGCCAAAATAGTCGATGTGGTTCGAGTTGGCGTAGCTAAAACGGACTTTGCGCGGCAGCCCCTGTTGATGCCAAATAGGAAAAGTCTCTTCCCAAAAGCCAAAGTCGGTGATCGGCGTGCGATCACGCGGCTGGTAGTGCATGGTGGCCTGAAAACGTGCCCGGTTGTTCATCAGAGCGACACCTCTCAGAAAAACAGTTCACAGAGTACACGGAGGAGACGCGGAGAACACGGAGGAAAACTCTGTGCTCTCTGTGCCTTCTCTGTGTGCTCTGTGAACCCGCTGTTTTTAATGAAGCAGTTCTTTGCAGCGTTCGGCCCCGCTGGCGGCATCCACCGCAAAGGCGTCGGCGCCGATCTGTCTGGCCCAATCGGCGGTGACCGGGGCGCCGCCGACGATCACCTTGACCTGGTCGCGCAAATTGGCTGCCTGCAAAGCCCGGATCACTTCGGCGGTGTACGTCATGGTGGTGGTAAGCAAGGCAGACATGCCCAACAGTTCAGCGTTATGTTCCTTGACGGCTGCGACAAACCTATCGGCGGGAACATCCACCCCCAGGTCTACTACACGAAAACCGGCGCCTTCCAGAAACATCGCGGTCAGGTTTTTGCCGATGTCATGCAGGTCCCCGCGCACGGTGCCAAGCACAATGGTAGCGATGGGCTGGACGCCGGTGTCGACCAGTTTTGGGCGCAGGATTTCCAGCGCGCTTTTCATCGCCCGCGCCGCAACCAGCATTTCCGGCACGAAATACTCGCCACATTTGAACAACTCGCCGACTTCGCTCATCCCCGCAATCAACCCATCGTTCAAGATCGATTGGGGGCTGGTTCCGGTTTCGATCAACTGGCCGGTGAGTGCGACGGCCGCTTTGTGGTCGCCGTCGATGACCGCCGCTTTGAGATCCTGCAAGACGTTGTCCATTGTTGCCCTCTCCTGTTATGGCACAGATGGTCTATACTTCTTTGGCTCTATGTTGGTTTGGCTCTATGTTGGTTTGGCTCTATGTTGGAAATCGAACCTATCGTACCGGCGAGCAGCAGGCAAGATAACAGCCACGTGGGGCGTTTTTTACCTGGCCAGTTGTCCAGGTTGTCGTATGCGCCACCAGTTGAACGCGCTTTTTATTCCGGGCGACTCACACCCGCAAAGCGAGTGACATTGATGTCCTTGAAATTACACACTTTCACCTGCCCACCGACCGTCTCGGTGCCGTACCAGTAGTGCTGGGCATCATAGGCGATACGCAGGTTACCCTGGGCGTCGAGGGCCAACCCGGGCCGCACCCCGGTGAACCAGGTGGAGACAGTGCAGCGGCGGATAGGTAGCATTTCATAGTCTTCACTCAACGAGGCACTGCTCTCAGCAACCTCATGGTGCCAGGTGGCGCCGGTCGATTCACAGTTTTCGTTACACCAACTGTAAGCCAACCCCTGGTTGCGATCATTGTAGACCATGCGTGGCTGGCCCTGGCTATCCAATGCCAGCGCCACATCATGGCCGGACAGGGTGGGGAGTCCGATGGCGACGCTGTGCCAGGCGGGGTCCTCGCCCGCAGCGCACCCTTCGTCGCACCAGAGGTAATAGAGCTGGTCGTCGACAAAGGGCGAAGGGTCGGTATTATACGGACCCGAATAGAGCGCCAGGCGCGGGCGTCCTTGCCCGTCGAGGCGCAGGCTAAAGGTCATCGTTTCATAATATGAAGTCGCCGTGACCCGACGCCAGGACCAACCCTCGTCATCAGTGCAGTTCTGGTCACAGGCGGTGTACCAGAGCGCGCTTTCGATCCCGTTGCTGACCTGGATGGCAGCTCGCGGTTGTCCTACCCCGGCAAAGTCCAGCGATGGACTCTCGGGGAAGTTGGTGTGGGCCAGGGTGGTGATCGACCATTGTCCGAGCTGGATGCAGCTCGCCGGGTCAGGCGCCATACAGGCTGCGTAATCGAGATAGCCCATGTACGGATCTTCGGGGTCGAAGCGCGTATATAGGAAGGCTGGGTGGCCCTCAGGGTCCAGGGCAAAATAGCGGTTGTTCTCGGTTTCGCGGCCACCCACCCAGGCAACGCTGTCGGTGACCTCGGCCACCGTGGTGAAGCGCCAGTTGGCGGCCTGGGTGCAGGCGCTGTCACAGACGCCGTAACGGTAGCTCACCTGCTGATAGTCGCCGCTGATTTCGCCGGGCGCGGCCAGCAACAGCCTGGGCTTGCCCGCCGGGTCGAGCGCCAGGCGCACCTCGGAGCTGTCACCCAGATGCAGATATTGCCAGTTCTCCTTTTGCGTGCAGTTGGCCGCACAGTAGGCGTAGCTGCCGTCGCCATCTTCGGCTTGATCGTAGTGGCCGAGCAGGCCAAAGGCCACATGCACGCCGCCGCTGCCATCGACGCCGATGCTGGCGCCATACGTCGGCAGCAGGTCACCATTGGCCAGATGATAGGGCAGCCAGACGGCGCCCTCGTCCCCACCGCCGCCTCCACCGCCACCGCTAATGAGATCGACCGTCGTCCGCGCCGTGGCTGACCCGGCGGCGTTGCTGGCCGTCAGTGTATATTCGATTCTCGTGGCCGGTTGGACGGTGATGCTCGTCCCGCTCACCGGTCCAACACCCGGGCTGATGCTCAAGCTCGTGGCGCCGACCACCTCCCAGGAAAGGGTACTCGTCCCACCTGGTGCAATCGTCGCTGGATTGGCGGTGAACGTGCGGATGACTGGCGGACTGGCTGTGGACGGTACGGCGACCAGGGGCAAAAAGAGCACTGCCTGGTTCTGGGCAGCGTCTGGGCGATCCTGGGTCATGCCTTGGGCGATGACCAGCGGTGCCGGCCACAGCGAGAGCAGCAGGATCAGCACGAGCAGGCCGTACAGTGGGTGTTTCCTCATTGGCCGGCAGAGCGGCCCTAAATTGAGTAACATGGGTAAATCCTCCTGTTCTGAAAGAAAATAGAACACAGATTGCACAGATGACCCAGAGAGAAGGGCATAAATCTGTGAAAATCCTGAAAATCTGTGTCCTATTCAGTGGCTGGTCAAAGGGCCTCTCGCAATAGCGGGCGTCCTCGGCAAAAAGTCGGGCCGAAGCCAGCGAGTCCTTGTCGGCGCTGGCCTGGCCGTAAGCTGCCAGCCACTGATCGAAGACGGTACGAGTCAGCGGTCTCAAGGGGCCACCACCAGCCGGCCTTCCATCCCGGCCTGGCGGTGACCCGAAACGGTACAGGTGTAGGGATAGACGCCGCTCTGGTCGGCCTTGAACGTCACGCTGACCATCTTGTCCCTGGCCATGCCCAACGCCGTCTGCACGCCCAGGGCCGGCAGGGCCAGATCGTGGCTGACGCCGTCACCGTTCAGAACGTTGATCTGCACGATGTTGCCCGCTTGCACGCTCAGGTCGGGATTGATGAGACCCTCGATCTCCCCGCCCACGCCGACGTAGAC
>QEUW01000547.1 GCA_003577005.1 Chloroflexota bacterium
GTGCGCTCGCCGCGCTGCCCGATGGCCGGCTCTACGCCGGGATCGAAGGAGGCGGTCTGTGGGTCTACACACCGGCCGCCAACGGTGTCTATGCCTGGATCAGCATTCCGGCTGGGGCAAATGGCCCTGCCAGCGACGCCGTGACTGCGCTCGCCGTCTTCCAGGATAAGCTCTGGGTAGGCACGGCCAATGCCGGTATTAGCGTCCTCGACCCGGCGACTAATACGTGGAGCCACTTCAATACCGGCAACGGCCTGCCCAGCAATACCATCAACCGCCTCACGCCGGTCAAATCCACGGAGCCGCTGAGCAGCGACTACCTCTGGGCCAGCACCAATGCCGGTGCGGCGCTTTACAGCCGGCCGTTGCTGGGCAATTACGGTTGGTCGACCATCAATACCAGCAATGGGCTGGCCTCCAATCAAGTCTTTGACATTACCGTCTGGCGCGACCAGAACACGACTTACACCTTCTTTGCCACAGACAGCGGCCTGAATCGGCGTACGGGCAACACGATGACCCAGATCAACGGTGGCGGCGCCTGCCTCTTCGACCGCGCCACCCGTGTGGTGGTTGACCGCAACAACCGTCTCTGGATGGCCGTCGAGCAAAACGTGCCTGCTGTGGTCGCCGCTGGCGTCGAGGCGGTCGATACACCTGCCGAAAGCGATGTAGTGAACGCACCCCAGGCTGGGGATTGGGTTCCGATGGGCGTCTGTAGTTTTACGCCCGGTCTGGGTGGCGGCTGGCAAAAGTACGATGCCTTTACCCCTGGGCTGCCCAGCAACCTGGTCACCGACCTGAGCGTAGACGGCGCCGGCCGCGTCTGGATGAGCTTTTTCCCCATCGGTGGCAATTCCAGCGGCGGTGTGGCCAGCTATGACCAGGGCGCCTGGCTCATCTTCCGCCCCGCCGATGCGCCTATTGGCGATGGCCGGCTCAACCGTGTCCTGGCCGTCGGAGAGGCGGTATGGTTTGGTCGCTACGGCGCCCGTGTGGTCCACACCTATTCACCCAACTGGGTCGATTATACGGCGCAAGAGTTGGGCAATCCGGCTGGCAAGCCTGGCCCGCTCCTGGTCGAAGCGGAGCGCACCTGGGCTGGCTCCTTCTCCGGTCTGGCGAAGTTTGAGGGCGGCCAGTGGAGCTATCGCGACATCCCCGACAATAGTTCGCTTGTGACCGGCATCGTCCGCGGCGTGGATAACCTGCTCTACATCGCCACTGCCGGCAGCGGGCTCTTCACCTACGATGGGGCGGACACTTTCACCCGCCAGACCGCAGCCGATGGCCTGCCCAGCGATGACCTGCGCGCGCTGCTCATCGACCAGGATGGACGGCTTTGGGTTGGCACTAGCGCCGGGCTGGCGCTACGCGGCGCCAACTACTGGCTTGTCTTGACAACCGCCGATTCTGGCCTCGCCAGCGACGATATCACCAGCTTGACGCTGGACGGCGCCGGCAACATCTGGATCGGTACAGCGGCCAGCGGCATCAGCGTCTTCGACCCCACGGCCAATGGCGCCGACGCCTGGTCCACTCAGGCCACGGCCACTGGCCTCCCGGCGGATGCCATCCGGGCGCTGACCAATGAGCCTTCCGGCGCGATCTGGGCAGCTACCGCCAATGGTTTGGCCCGCTGGAACCCCGTCGACGGCCAGTGGGCGGTCTACACTACGGCCAACGGGCTGCCCGGCAACGACATCCTGAGCATCGCCGTCGACCCGGCGGGCATCGTCTGGGCCGGCACGGAGAAGGGGTTGGCAAAACTCGAATCCGGCGAGTGGCGGGTTTTCCATGTGACCGGCAGCTTTCTCCACAGCGAGCGGGTGCTCCACCTGGCCGCCGACGACAAGCTGGTGTGGGCCTCCGCCGGGGAGCGGGTGGCTGTGCGCGGTATCCTCGACGGCCCCATCGGCGACTTCCCACCGGTGATCACGTCGATTTCACCCCTGGAAGGCGCGCCGCTGGACCAGATCACCATCACCGGCAATCACTTCGACGACCGCGGGCCGGAATATAATCAGGTGACCTTCTGTTGTTTTGGCGTCATGGCCAGGGTCATCTCAGTCACCGTCACCTCGATGGTGGTCGAGGTGCCGCTGCTGGCCAAGAGCGGCAAGATCGTTGTAAAGGCGCACAACTTGACCGTGGAGAGCACTCAGGAGTTTCAAATCGTCCCGGTGATCACAAGCCTCAGCGCCAGTTGTGTCGGCCCCGGTGCGCTGTTGGAGATCCACGGGCGCGGCTTCTTTGGCGTGGGCAGCGCGGCCGCCTACGTCACCATCGGCAACGGGCCGGAGCGGCTGGCCGATGTGCAAGACCCGACGCTCATCCGCCAATATATCCGCCCTGGCGACACCACCGGTGTGGTGAAGGTGCGGCTGCTCAACGGCAAGAGCGCCACCAGTTCGCCCGGCGTCACGGTAGCGACACCCTTCGTCACCGCCACAGCGATCCAGCAGGGTATCCAGGGCGAGCAGATGATCTGGGGCAAGCGCACGCTGGTGCAGCTCTTCTTGCGCACCACCTACCCCGACTCCTGCAACGTCAAGATCGACAAGGGTCTGCTCGAATGGAAGAAGAAAGACGGCACGACCGTTTCGGGGGGGCAGGCCCTCTTCCCCGCGGCCGGCGGGTTGATCGTGCCCAATGCGCCGCCGAGCATCGGGCTCAACACCGGCGTCAACTTTGTGGCTGAATTCGATTCAGCCCGCAGCAACTTTGGCCAGTTCTTCCCGCTGTCGCAATTCAACGGCGTGAAAATGACGCTCAAGAATGGCATCATCGACGTGATGACCGTCGAACTGGCGCCGTCGGCCTTCAATTTCAAAGAGATCGGCGCGCTCTTTAACATCTTGAATGTGCCGGTCGTGCCGTCGGGCTATACCAAGGCGCAGTGGGATATGTTCAACGCCAGCCTGCGCGATGGGTTGAATCATGTGGCGCGCGCCTTCCCCCAACCCGATATTCAGGTCAAGTGGCTGCGCCATTATGCCGGGTGGCCGCTCATCTTCAACTCGGTCTTCCTGGGGGATGCGGATGACAATGACGACAACGATCCCCCAGAAAATTTTGGCGACGTCAAAGACGCCGTCGATGATGTGCGCGAACGGCTTAACGACATCCGTTGCGATGGGGGCGACGCCAACACACCCTGCCGGCCCTATCTGCACCAGGCAATGGGGGTGATTGCGGCCGAGCTGTACACGAACGGTGCAATTGGCAAGGCGACGGTCTCGTGCTTCTTCCTGGCGCCCGACAACTGTGACCGCTATTCGGCGGTCTCGTTCAACTTCCAAAATGGGCTGGCGGGGACCTATCTGCAAGAGGCGATCCATGCCACCTCGTGGGTGGACTCAGACGCGGCCAATCATGATGACGACAACTCGTATCACTCCCGCTACGATGAGGGCGAGTGGGAAGACATCAACAACTGCATGACCAACCTGACCTACCGGCGCGCGCTCCAGGATCAGACGGGCGCTGTCAGACGCGTCATTCGCATCGACAGGGGCGACCCGTACGAGTTTACTATGCCGGTTAGCGGGACCAGCGCCTGTGATGGGGCGCTCCAGCCTAAGTCGGCCATGTCCTATGTGCCCGGCGATAACAACGGGAATTCCTTCCTGGAACCGGTCGATTACCGGCATACGCTCGCCCATATCCAGAACAATGCGTTGGCAGTCCAGGCGGCTCAGGCTGCCCAGGTGATGACAGAGCAGACCTTGCGCATCAACGGGCGCATCAGCCAGGCCAACGAGGTGGTCGTCACCATGTCGGCCCTCATGGGAACCGAGGGTGCAGTGCTCTCCAACCCGGGTGGGAACTATCACCTGCTCCTGCTTGGCGCCAACGGTCAGGTGTTGCACGACCATCCCTTTGCCCTGGCCATGGAGCACACCCACGGCGATGCCAACGACCAGGTGCAGGCGCGCTTCAACCTGCGCGTGCCTTTCCCGGCGGACACCCAAACCGTCGCCATCCAACACGATGGCATGGTGTTGTGGGCGAAACAGGTGAGCGCCAACGCGCCAACTATCAACCTGACGGGACCCAATGGCGGCAGCTTCAACGCGGCGGACACCGTGCCCGTGACCTGGACGGCAAGCGACCCCGACGGTGAGGACCTCCAGTTCTCCCTCGACTACTCGCCCGACGACGGCCAGAGCTGGATCGCCGTTGCGGTCAAGCTGACCGGCAACAGCTTTGCGTGGACGCCGGGCTATGTGCCGGCCAGCGCCACCGCCCGTCTGCGTCTCCA
>QEUW01000548.1 GCA_003577005.1 Chloroflexota bacterium
CGGCAAACGCCGGATCGATGTGGCGGAGAGGGAGGGATTTGAACCCTCGAGGGCTTTGGACCCTACTCGTTTTCGAGACGAGCGCACTCGGCCGGACTATGCGACCTCTCCACGAATGTTGGCTGTCCGGGAAAATTATATCACGGATAGTGAAAACCAACAACTGACGGGTAATCGGTAACACGTAATCGGTAATGAGTGGCCGCCCTTCGAGACCCCATTCACAATCACCGATTACTTATTACCGATTACGAATTATTCTAGCGCCCCCACCTGCTGCTTCAGCCATGCATTGATAAAGAGATCGATCTCTCCGTCCAGCACAGCGGTAGTGTTGCCGGTTTCGACATCCGTGCGTAGATCTTTCACCATCTGGTAGGGGTGCAGCACATAGCTGCGGATCTGGCTGCCAAAGTTGGCTTCGACGTTTTGTCCCTTGAGGCGCGCCTTCTCCGCATCTAGCTTTTCTTGCTCGATTTCATAGAGTTTGCCGCGCAGCACCTTGAGCGCCATCTCGCGGTTTTGCGTCTGGCTGCGTTCATTTTGCGACGTGACAATAATGCCACTAGACAGGTGGCGAATACGGACGGCTGTCTGGTTCTTCTGCACATTCTGGCCGCCGGCGCCGCTGCTGAGAAAGACCTCGATCTCGATATCCTTGGGGTCGATCTCGATCTCGATATCCTCGTCGAGCACCGGCATCACCTCTACCTTGGCAAAACTTGTGTGGCGGCGATTGTTGGAATCAAAGGGACTAAGCCGCACGAGGCGATGCGTTCCCTTTTCCGCCTTGAGATAGCCGTAGGCATAGCGGCCGTCGATCAACACGGTAGCGCTTTTGATACCAGCCTCTTCACCCTCTGTCATGTCGGTGATGGAAGTTTTGTAGCCCTTGCGTTCGGCCCAACGCAGATACATGCGCAGCAGCATCTCGGCCCAATCCTGCGATTCGGTGCCGCCAGCACCCGAATGGATGCTGAGATAGGCTGAATCGGCGTCGTGGTCACCGCTGAGCGCCAGAGCAAATTCGCGCTCGGCAAACTCCTTTTCGAGCGCCGTTGCCTCCTGTTCTAGCTCGGTGAGCATGGCAGGGTCATCCTCGGCCAGCGCAGCCAGTTCGCGAGCATCGCTGGCCCGGCGGTAGAGATCCTCCCATAACTCGACCCGTTCGCGCAGACCGCTGATCTCCTGCATCTTCTGTTGGGCAGCCTGCGGCTCATCCCAAAAATTGGGGGTATTGATCTCAGCCTCTAGTTCGGCAATTCGCTCCAGCTTTGCTGGGAAGTCAAAGCCGCCTCCGGATCGAATCGACGTTGTTGATAAGGTCGGTCAATCTGCTTTCTAATTCACTCATTTCTATCTCCAGATATGTAGAACATAGATTTTCACAGATAAGATAAAATGAAAAGGAAATCTGTGTTCCGATTAAACTACTCGCCCACCAGCCCCTCGACAAAGGCAACTGGGTCGAAGAGAGCAAAGTCGCCGATCTTCTCGCCGGTGCCGACAAAGCGTACCGGCACACCCAGTTCACGCTTGATGCTGAGCACAGAGCCACCCTTGCTGGTGCCGTCGAGTTTGGCGAGGATAATGCCGGTAACGCCAGCGCTTTCCTGGAAGGCTTTCGCCTGCATGATCGCGTTCTGGCCGGTCGAAGCATCGAGCACGAGCAGTACTTCATGGGGCGCCCGGTGTACTTGTTTGCCGGCCACCGCCTTGATCTTCTCCAGCTCTTTCATCAAGTTGAACTTGGTTTGCAGACGGCCCGCTGTGTCGACAATCAAGAGATCAGCCTTGCGGCTCTCCTGGCTTGCGCGCATGGCATCAAAGATGACGGCGCCAGGGTCGGCCCCTGGCTCGTGCGCAATGACCTCCACCCCCGCCCGTTCGCCCCAGATCTTGAGCTGGTCGATGGCTGCCGCACGGAAGGTGTCGGCGGCGCCCAGCACGACCTTGCGCCCGCGTTGCTTGTACCAATAGGCCATCTTGCCAATGCTGGTCGTCTTGCCCGAACCATTGACGCCAACCACAAGCACCACGGTCAGCAAGCGCGGCTGGTCGATCTGCAACGACTCTTCCGGCTCAAGCAGCCGCACCATCTCCTGTTTGAGCACAAGGTACGCGTCACGCGCACTCTTGATATTCTCCTGGCTGACTCTCTGTCGCGTGCGTTCGACCAGTTCGGCAGTGGTGGTCATCCCGACATCACCGACGATCAGGGTCTCCTCAAGCTCTTCCCAGAGTTCCTCGGTGATCTCGTTCTCCTGAAAGATCGTCCCAAGCCGGCCAAGAATGCCGCCGCGTGTCTTTTGCAGGCTCTGTTCGAGCTTGACTTCATCTTCCGTTTTTTCGTCCTGTCTGCCGAAAAGTCGCCGGAACAAGAGACGTTCTCCTTCTTGTACATCAAACCAGATAAATGAGAGACGCGAGCACGCTCGCGTCTACTCTGAACAACTTATTATAGCGCAAAATGATACCAAATGGAAGTTGACCCACTGCTAAGAAATTAGCTCAAAATCTCTGTGCCACACCTGTGCTGCCCAAAAGCATTCCAGAGGCACAACCGATTTTGAGATGGTTTCTAAATCGGGGCTTCTTACCCGTAGCTTTCGCAAAGACCTCCGGGAGGTAACTAAAATGCTCCTATCCAACCAAAGATCTCGCTCGGTTCTGTTGATATTCCGGTTCAAGTTAGAGGTACAACGCACTTTTCAAGTGCATCGCACCTGAGTAAATTCACCAAATGTCAACAGAACCTGGTCACCTACCAGAGGTCTGGCCGCGCTCGGCTTCTAAAATCGTTGCCCTCAAACAACCGTGCAGATCATCAGCGAAAGAGCCGCAACACGACGTTAAGAATCAACGTAAGCAGCAGGCTCAACACAATCATCGTGCCGAGCGGCGCATAGAAGCGAAAGTTACCGCGCTCGATGGCAATATCGCCCGGCAAGTTACCTATACCCGGCAGACGCCCCGCAACCATCATCACCAGACCGACGACAAAAAGCAAGGCGCCCATGACCATCAACAGGCGCCCTAGATCTAGCCACATTAGCCTGCCCTCCTCTCCCCGATCATCACACGAGACAGGCGCTCCACGAGCCTATCCTGCAAATTCCAGACAACCCGGCTGCTACACCCTCGCCACAAACCGTTCCAGACGTTGCTTGAGGACGTGCGCCGGCTGAGCGCCGACGATCTGATCCACCACCTGCCCATTCTGGAAGATGAGGAGCATTGGGATGCTCATCACGCGGAAACGCTGCGCCGTCTGCGGATTCTCATCCACGTTGAGCTTACCAATGATAGCGCGCCCCTGAAAGTCACGCGCCAGTTGCTCGACTGCAGGGGCGATCATGCGGCAGGGACCACACCAGGGCGCCCAAAAATCGACCAGGACGGGGCCCGGTCCATCCACCACCCGCTGAAACGTTGCGTCGGTCAGAGTCACCGGTGTACCATTGGTCTGTGGCCGACTGGCCGTTGGGCCCGGTCGGGTCTGCGCCGCCGGGCGAGCTCCCCCCTCTGTAAGGTAAGTAAGCCAGGCGCGCACTTCCTCCGCACTGATCAAACCACGTAATTGGGCTTCAGGTTTGCCACTGACAACAAAGACAAGCGCCGGCAGTTGACTTACGCCAAAACGTTCGAGCAATGGGCGCTCAGCTTGGGCGTCGATCTTGGCGACCAGCAGCTTGCCTGCGTGCTGTTCAGCCGCCGCAGCCAGCAGCGACTCCACCGGGGCGGACAACTGAGCGCTTGGGCCCCAGAAGAGCAATACCACGGGCAGACCGGCGCTCAGCACTCGGTCGATGCTATGTTGATTCGTGTGAATAATCGAACGGATCATAAGCAACCCTCACTTCTTACCAGAGTCGGCAGCAATTTATGCCTATCGACCCAGTATAACACCCCTTTATTTGTCTTGAGTCAGTAAGCTGTTAGCAGATTGTTTGTTTTTTTGGACTCTCCAGGGTTTGGCTATACTGTACCCAGCCATTGTTCGACCAGGAGGTGATACCATGCAGCCTGCCGGCCACACGCCCCAGACCGCCGAGATGTTCGACGACCTGGGGCGAGATGCCCTGGGTATCCTCATCCCCACAACCATCGTCATCATCTGGGCGTGGACCGGGTTTGTCGCGCTCTTTGACCAGGCCCTTACCCTTTATGGCTATATCGCCTTTGTAGCGGCGACAGGCGCGGGTCTGGTCAGTGCTCATTTCAGCCAACGCTGGCTGTATGCCGCCGTTTATGGCTATATCGCCTTTGTAGCGGCGACAGGCGCGGGTCTGGTCAGTGCTCATTTCAGCCAACGCTGGCTGTATGCCGCCGTTACCCTCTATATCGCTGGCCTGGCCGGCGCGACCACGGCGGTTGTGCTGGCTTATGGAGCGGCGCCGGTGCTCTATCTCTATCTGCAAGTGATCCTGGTCACGGCCATGCTGACCAACCCCGGCATCACCTGGGGCATGACCGCCCTGGTCGCGCTGCTCATGCTGGCGGTTGGGCGCTGGTTGGGTTTTTCGCCGGCGGAGTTGAGCCAGCCGCTCTTCATGTTATTGATCACGACCTTTGTTGCCTGGCTGGGTACACGGCGTCTCTTTACTGCGCTGGGCTGGGCGCTCGACATGTCCACTCACGCCCAACGCAGCGCCGAGGAGGCGCGCGACCATCGTGGCGAATTGCAACGACTGTTGCGCTCGCTCGACCTGGCCTACACCCAGCTCGAACGTACCAACCAACAGTTGATCTTCGCCCAAGAGGCAGCCGACAAGGCGTACCGCTTCAAGTCGGACTTTGTCGCCAACGTGAGCCACGAGTTGCGCACGCCGCTCAA
>QEUW01000549.1 GCA_003577005.1 Chloroflexota bacterium
ACACGATACGCTGAAACAATTGGTCTCTGGACGGCAGGCGTTGCGGCCATAGCGCATTCTCTCCGTAGAACTAATCTTCGCGAAAGGCGCCAAAGAAGCGCAGATTGATGATGGCAAGCGTCACCACGATCAGCACCAGGGTGTAGCCAATGGCCGAGGCATATCCCAGGTTGAAATAAGAGAAACCGGTGTTGTAGAGATACATCACCATGCTGATCGACTGGTCGCGCGGGCCACCGCCCGTGAGCAGATAGGGCTGTGTGAAGATCTGGTATGAGCCGTTGATGGCGGTGATCACTACAAAGAGAATTACCGGTCGCAGCAGCGGGATGGTGATGCGCGTCAGCACTGTCCACCAGTTGGCCCCGTCGATAGCCGCCGCCTCTTCCAATTCACGGGGGATGTTTTGCAGGCCGGCCAGGAAGTAGAGCGAGTTCAACCCCGTAAACTGCCAGATGAGCAAGAGGATGATGGAAAACTTCACCACCTTGGGGTCGCGTACCCAGCCGATCTTGGCGCTGTCGCCAAACCACTGCATCAAGTAGCTGTTGATGAGGCCAGAATTGTAGTCATATAGAATGCCAAACATCAGCGCCACCACCACACCCGAGGTCAGCAACGGTACAAAGAAGGCGAGGCGATAGAAGCTCTTGAGGTTTAGATCGGGCACAAGCCACGAGTGGACCACCACCGCCAGAATAAAGGCGAGTGGAATCTGCAACAAAAGGCTACCCAATGCGTAGACCGTCGAGTTGATCACCGACTGTTTGAAACGCGGGTCCACCAGCAGATTTAAGTAGTTTTCCAGCCCGATAAATTGAGGCGTGCTGATCCCCTGCTGCCGGTGAAAGCTGATCCAAAAGCTGTCGATCACCGGGTAGGCTAGAAAGATGATAAAGAGGACAAAGAACGGGGCAATGTAAAAGTAGGGGATGATCTTGAGCCGGTGGCGATACCACCAGCGGCTGAACCCGGTGGGCGTTCCATCTGTTCGAACCGCTTTGGGCAGCGAGGTGCTCTGTTCAACCGCCATTTGACACTCCATGCTGTAGGAAAAGTCGGAAGCGTAACACCCAGGTGACAGTCACTGCCAAGAGTGACTGTCACCTCGGTTGCCTAAAAACCTGCACCCAGCCTGCTACAGCGTCTTGATCCGCTGCAACTCAACCTCAAGTTCGCCAAACAATTGGTCATAGTCGCTGCGATTATCTTGCAGCACCGGCGTCAGGACGATATTCTGGAAGGCGGTATGGAACTCCGGGGCCCAGGGGGACTGGTAGATGCGCGGCATCTGCTCAGCCAGTTCCTTGTACAGTTCGCCGATCACCTGGCCGTCATAGTAGTCGTACGGCTCATTGAGCACAGGGTGATCCAGGACCGGCTTGTACGACGGCGTAATCCCGCGCTGGATCGCATCCTCCAGCACCGCTTCGGTCAGGTGTGTAAACTCGATGATCAGCCACGCCTCTTCGGGGTGCTGAGCCCCTTTGGGGATGCTGACACTGGTGCCGCCGTGCGTCGCCGTGGGGATGCCGGCGCCGATTCCGGTGGGCAACGGCTGGAGGAACCACTCCCCTTCCTGGCCGGGGCCGATCTTGTCGTCGCGGCCTACTTTGCCGTTGTGCCACGGCGCGCCCATCGTCGTGGCGATCTGACCCTGGCGGAAGGCTTCCCAATAGATCGGGGGCGACCAGGTAGAATCGCCGGTGACCGGAGCAATGGTGGCAACCTCCAGGTCGTGGATCAGGCTGCGCTGGTATTCCAGGATCTCTTTCCCCAGATCGTTGATGCCGCCAAACTCGCCGTTCTCGTCGAACATCAGCCCACCGGCGGCAAAGAGCATGATCTGGAAGTCGCCATCATGCAGGTCATGGAACGAGATGACCGACATATCTTTCTCCGCTTTGAGAGCGACGCCTGCTTCGCGCAGATCTTCCCACGTCTCAAAGGGTGTCTCGATGCCGATCTCGTCGAAGACCGCCTTGCGCACAGCCAGCGCACAGGCATTCACCTCATTGCCGATACCATAGATGGCGCCCTGCCACGACCAGTAATCGACCGCCGAGCCCAACACCAGGTCGTTGAGCCGGTCGCCGATGAGGTCGGTGAGGTCGGCGAAGCCGACTTCGTCCCCCTTAAAAAAGGCGGCAGCGCGCCCCTGTTCCACGCGCATAATGTCCGGCACGCCAACACCGGATGAGACGGCGGCCAACATCTTGTCGTGGATTTCGGCAAAGGGCGCCACGATTTTGTTGAGCGAAATGTTGGGGTGCTCATCGAAGAAGCCATAGTTGGTCATGGCGTCTTCCAGCCACTGCAAGCCCTGCTCCCAATGGGCCCAGGCCTCGACCACCACAGCATCCGCCGCGGCTGGGGCCGCTGCCTCGCCGCCGGTAGCCGGGGCCGCTGGCGCCGCGCCGGGTGCTGCGCACGCTGCCAGCGCTGCAACGCCGGCCATGGCCGAACTCAGGCGCAGAAAATTGCGCCGGCTCATGGTCTGGTTGGTTTTGTGCATCATATTCCTTTCCTCACTTTGTGAAATTGTTGGAAGAAACCGTAGCGGTTGCGATGTCTACTGTGCTTTGGGCCAAATAGCGACCAAAGCGCAGTGGGAAGAACAGGCAAGACGGAATCTGTGAGCTACGCTGGACCTGTTTGAAAACCGGACTCGTTCGCCACGGCTTTCAAACAGAGCTCAGAATAACGGTTCGCATTGCGGCCGCCAGATGGCAGGGAGAAGCCGCAAAGAGCCAAAAAAACGCTGAAAAAACAACAGTTCGACAGGAGATGTCCGACCAAAATAACGTGTGGTATTTGAAACTATACCGTCCCCTGACTGAAAAGTCAAGTGGCCAAACATTGCCGGGTGTACCCAGAAAATCGAGCAGAAAGGACAAGATATCATCTTGCCCTACCTTTGCTGCCGACAAGAATCCCGCACGATCAATCTTGTAGGCACTTTGTGTAACAACTCTGGCAGCGTTTCACCGTTGATCACCTTCACCAGCAGCTCAGCGGCCAACTCACCCATCATCACGAGTGATTGGTCCACCGTTGTGAGCGGCGGTTGGGCTGCGGCTGCTTCAGGAATGTTGTCAAAGCCAACCAACGAGAGGTCATCCGGGAGACGAATCCCCGCCGCCTCCGCGGCAGCCATGACACCAAAGGCCATCTCATCATTGGCGGCAAAGATCGCCGTCGGCAGTTCGGCCAGTGTAAAAAGAGCTTGCGCACAACGGTACCCCGACTTCCAGGTGAAATCGCCGTCCTGCACCAGAGCCGGGTCGACCGCGATGTGAGCGCCAGCCAAGCTGTCATAATAGCCTTGTAAGCGGCGCTGGGAACTTTGCAACTCAGGCCGGCCCCCGATAAAGCCGATGCGGCGGTGACCCAGAGAGAGCAAATAGTCCATGGCCGCCATTGCGCCGACGCAGTTGGTGGAGATGACAGCGGGAAAGTCAATGCCGTCGCTCTGTGGGTCTACCGCAACCAAGGGCGCAATGGTGCGAAACGTCTGGGCATAGGGGGTGACAACGATGACGCCATCGGTGATGCTGCCATTGAGCAGCGCCACCTGCTGCTGTTCCCAATCTGCTTGTGTGTGCCCAACCTTCTTGCCGCTGCTATAGGCAAGCAAGCCATAACCCAGCTCGTTGACAGCCCGGCTGACGCCCCGAATAATTTGCAGCGAGTACGACTGCCCCATGTCTGGCACAAGCAGTCCCACGACATCGGTCTTGCGGCTGCGCAGACTTTTGGCAGCCAGCCCCGACGCGTACCCTAACTCGTTGATCACCCGATGGATGCGTTCAGAAGTTTCCGCCGCCACATCGCTCTTGTTGTTGAGCACACGTGAGACGGTCGAGACTGAGACGCCTGCAGCCGCAGCCACATCTTGAATCGTCGTATTGGACCTGGTGCGGGCCATACACTCGTTTTTGAAATTGCACGGCAACTATGACGCTGCCCAATTGTTTATATTTGGCTTTGGGAGCTTTAGAGCGTGGTCCGGTAACGATACCGGCACCGTTACCGGGAAGTATAACAGAGGTTTTTTGAAGTGCGCAAATTGCTGTGAGCAGGGGTGTAGCGAGAACTTGCGCATCTCAAATTTGCGGCAGCTTGGGGTCTGTCAGGTAGTTTCGTGCAGACGATGTCGTAGCGCTACCAATCAACGTAAGGCTTCATACTCTTTAGCTACTTCAACCCGGTCGTGACGACCCCTTCCATGATGTTCTTCTGCGCCAA
>QEUW01000055.1 GCA_003577005.1 Chloroflexota bacterium
TGGCCTTGCATACCTGCATTCCGGGAAAGGGCGAGTCAGCTTGCGTATGACCAGGCGCCTCGCCGCCCTTTCCCGGAATGCAGGTGCCATTTCCTTGCCAGAAAGATCGGCCAATGCTACACTATTCGCTCACCCATTCACACGCCTCATGGCTGTTCCCTGGGCCGGTGAATGGCGCCTCGCATCTTTATTCCAGTTGTCAATTGAATCGTCATCCCAGTCGAGCCGTCACCGGTCTGGTACGGAGGGCTGGATCTGCTCAGCGCGTGTTGAGCGGATTCGTTCGTTGCGTCACCTGCCCCAGGCCGGGCACAGAACGGCTTCGCCGTCGTTGCCTTCCATCAACTCTTTATGGTAAAGGAGAACCGTCATGCATCGATTTCGTCTTTTGATCATTGCCCTCTTGGTGGTGGCCGCGCTGAGCCAGATGGCGCGGCTGCAAGCCCAAGACAACCCGGATGAACCGGACGAGAGTCAAAGCAAGGTCTACCTGCCAGCCGTCATGCAGGGCGGCGCCGGCGCCGAACGCATCCACGAGGAGGAGTTGGCGGCACCCCTGGTGGTGCGCGTCACCTACCGCTCCCACGAGGAGATGGAGTATTTCCTCGCCAGTTTGGACGTGCTCGAAGAAAGCTGCGGCCCGAACTGCATCGCGGCGCTGGTCTCGCCGGCCCAATACCAACAGTTGGTGGCGGAAGGCCGCCAGGTCGTGGTAGACGAGGCGCAGACCGCCCAACTGGCCGCCAGCATCGCCCAGGTGCAACAGGCCTTCGCCGCCGGCCAGCAGGCGGTCAACACCATCCCCGGCTATGCCTGTTACCGCACGGTGGAAGAGACCTACAGCAGCCTCTCATCGCTGGCGGCGGCCAATCCGCAACTCGCCACCTGGACCGACATCGGCGACAGTTGGGAGAAGGTGATGCCGGGCGGCGCCGCCGGCTATGACATCTATGCGCTCAAGCTGACCAACAGCGCCATCCCCGGGCCAAAGCCCAAATTCCTGCTGATGGCCGCCATCCACGCCCGCGAATACACCACCGCCGAACTCGCCACCCGCTTTGCCGAAGAGCTGATCAGCAAATACAACGTGGACCCCGACGTCACCTGGCTGCTCGACTACTTTGAGATCCACATCATCCCCCAGACCAACCCGGATGGGCGCAAAAAGGCTGAAAGCGGTCTCTCGTGGCGCAAGAACACCGATAACGACGACGGCTGCAATCTCTCTAGTTCCTGGGGCACCGACCTCAACCGCAACAGCACCTTCAAGTGGAACATGGGCGGCAGCAGCGCCAATGCCTGCGACGCCACCTATCGCGGCCCCAGCGCCGGCTCCGAGCCAGAGGTGCAGGTGGTGCAGAACTATGCCGCCTCGATCTTCCCTGACCAGCGCGGCCCCAATGACACCGATCCCGCGCCGGCTGACGCCGAAGGCACCTTCATTACCTTGCACAGCTACGGCCAACTGGTGCTCTACCCCTGGGGCTATACCAGCACACCATCGCCCAATGTCACGCAACTGGCGACGCTGGGCCGTAAGTTTGGCTATTACAACGGCTACCAGGTCTGCAATGCGCCGGTCTGTCTCTATGTTGCGTCCGGCGTCACCGATGATTACACCTATGGCGAATTTGGCGTCGCCAGCTACACGATTGAGTTGGGCACGGCCTTCTTCCAGTCCTGTTCGTCCTTTACCTCGACGATCTTGCCCACCAACATGCCAGCCCTCTACTACGCCGCTAAAGCTGCCCGCCGGCCCTATCAAAACCCCGCTGGCCCTGACGCCCTCAACGTCAGCGTCAGCCCGGCGACGGTGGCCCAGGGTGACCCCGTCACGCTCAACGCCACTTTGGACGACACCCGCTATAATAGCAACGGCTGGGGCATCGAGCCGGTACAGAACATCCAGGCCGGCCAGTACACCATCGATGCGCCTTCGTGGGCGGGCGGCGTGCCCGTCGCCATGAGCGCCAGCGATGGCGCCTTCAACGCTACCGTCGAGAATGTGACGGCGTCGATTGACACCAGCGGGCTCTCCGTTGGTCTCCACACCGTCTTTGTCGAAGGTCAGGATGTCAACGGCAACTGGGGCGTGCTCTCGGCGGCCTTCCTGTGGGTCACCAGTAACGAACCGACCCCCACCCCAACCGACACGCCGACACCGACCGACACCCCCACGCCGACCAATACGCCGACACCGACCTTTACGCCGACGCCCACCAACACACCGGCCAACACCGGCTTCCTCAGCCCCAGCGCCAACGCCGCCCAGACCAGCAGTTCAGGCGACAACAACGGCTTCGAGGTCAACCCGGCCAACGCCCATGCCGACGGCGGCGGTGTAGCGCAGGATGTCAACAGCGGCGCGAACAACAACTCCTCTTGCACCAACAGCGGCAAGGACAAACATCGCTTCTACAACTACAACATCAGCCTACCCGGCGGGGTGAGCATCACCGGCATCGAAGTGCGGCTCGACGCCTTGGTCGATGCCGTCGGCTCGAATGCGCCCAAGATGTGTGTCGAACTCTCGTGGAACGGTGGCGCCACCTGGACGGCGGTCAAGCAGACCCCGACGCTGACCACCAGCGAAGCAAGCTACATCCTCGGTGGTGCAGCCGACACCTGGGGTCGTGGTTGGACGGCGAGCGATCTTTCAAACACCAACTTCCGCGTGCGGGTGACCAACGTGGCCTCAGGCGGCAACGCCAACCAGCGTGACTTCTCGCTCGATTGGGTCGCCGTGCGGGTACACTATCAGTAGCAATGGCAGCCGCAGCCGGGGGGCACGGCTCCCTGGCTGCGGGCGTTGTTCGTGGCCCTCTCAGGACGTAGGGGCGTCCACAAGGGGACGCCCCTACGGTTTGATAGACATTAAACAATCAATCCACCAGGCGCTAACGGTGATAAAATCGATAAAATTTTGTCGCTGCTGCTCCGCAGGGGCCACAATGATCAGCCACCATGATCAATTGTGCCGGCGACTCGGCATTAACAATTCACCATTCACCATTCACAATTGACAATTGTCTACACCCTGGACGTTTTGTTTTGGCTCCGGCAACGATGTTATAATTTTGTCCTTAGCCTGTTTCATTAGGAAATGGAGATATGGGTAAGACAAGGGTACAAAAGCCAGCCGCACCTCAAGCCATTGATTATGCTCAGGCCATTGCTGATCTAGTCAAAGGAATGCCTATCGAGCGCGCCGCACAGGTCTATGACTTTGTTCGTTTTCTGCAAGTATACCCGATCTATCCGACGCCACTGGCTGGTGAAGATGAACTGTGGCTAGAGACGAACGAGGAGGGGTTGGCAGCCGAGGATTTGCGATGGGAGGCAACCTTTGCCCGTGAGCGCAAGCGTTTTGCCACGCTTGCTTCAGCGGCGCGTGCCGAGATCGAGGCAGGGATTACCCAACCAATGTTCAACGAGGATGGTGAGTTCATTGGCGATGAACTCGCGCACGACGCGTAGTTTCCGAGCAGCGTATCGTGCATTGCCACCAGATATACGGCAGCGGGTGCGGAATGCATACCGGCTCTGGCGCGAAAATCCCGCTCTTCCTGGTCTGCGCTTTAAGTGGGTAGGCGCCGACGTTTCTGTGCGAGTAGGGCGTAACTACCGAGCCTTGGGTATCCTAGAAGGTGATACCGTTTACTAGTACTGGGTCGGCAAACACGACGAGTATGACCGGCTCACCGGTTAAGTGTCTACGGCTTGCCGACCCAGCTATTTCTATACTGTAATCCTCACCACCCATCCCGACGTGGCATCTCTATCAACCCTCTGCCAGCGCCGCCTGCGCCGCGGCGAGCCGCGCAATCGGCACGCGGAACGGGCTGCAACTCACATAGTTGAGACCGGCCTGGTGGCAAAACGCAATGCTCGCCGGGTCGCCGCCGTGCTCGCCACAGATGCCCATGTGCATCTCTGGGCGAACGCTGCGGCCAAGCCGGACCGTCATCTCGATCAGCCGGCCTACGCCGTCGCAATCCAGATGGCGGAAGGGGTTCTCCGGCAGGATGCCCTTCTCAGTGTACTCGATCAGGAACTTTGCCTCAGCGTCGTCGCGGGAGATTCCAAACGTTGTCTGTGTCAGGTCGTTCGTCCCAAAGCTGAAGAACTCGGCTTCGGTCGCCAGTTGGTCGGCGGTGAGGGCGGCGCGCGGCACCTCGATCATGGTGCCGTACTTGTAGTCGACGGCCATGCCCGCTTCTTCAAAGACCTCGGCGGCTACCTGTTCCACCAACGCTCTGAGATGTTTCAGCTCGTTGACATGACTAGCCAGCGGGATCATGATCTCCGGGTGTACATCGATGCCCTGCCGTTTCACGTAGATAGCCGCCTCTAGGATCGCCCGCACCTGCATCTCGGTAATCTCCGGCATGAGGATACCCAGCCGGTCGCCGCGCAGGCCGAGCATGGGGTTGGCCTCGCTCAATGCGGTGACACGGGCGAGGATGTCTTCTTTCTGGCGTACTTCGGCCAGGGCAGTGTCGATCTCGCTCAGGGTGTGGAAGTGTTGCAACCGCACCTTGAGGTCGGCCAGTTCCTGTACCAGTTCGTTGTGCGCGGGCAGAAACTCGTGCAGCGGCGGGTCGAGCAGGCGGATGATGACCGGTTGGCCAGCCATAGCTCGGAAGATGCCTTCGAAATCTTTACGCTGCATGGGCAAGAGCTTCTCCAGCGCTACGACTCGCCGCGCCTTGCTGGTGGCCATGATCATCTCTTGCACGATGGGCAACCGCTCTTGCTCAAAGAACATATGCTCGGTGCGGCAGAGGCCGACACCCTCGGCGCCGTAACGGCGAGCGCGCTCTGCGTCCTTTGGATAGTCGGCGTTCGCCCAGACGCCGAGTGTGCGCACCTCATCGGCCCAGGCCAGCAGCGACTTGAGTTCGACTTCGCTATCGAAATCCGGCTCGCGCGTCTCTAGTTGGCCGAGATAGACCTCGGCGGTGCCACCGTCGATGCTGAGCCAGTCGCCCTCGCGCACTTCGATGACCTGACTGTCGGTCTCCACGGTAAAGAGACGCTGTTCCACGCTGATCTGCAACACCTCGGCGCCACAGACGGCCGGGGTGCCAAACTGGCGGGCGACCACGGCGGCGTGGCTGGTGGCGCCACCCCGGCTCGTGAGGATGCCCTTGGCGGCGATCATACCGTGGACATCATCGGGTTTGGTCTCGGGGCGAACCATGATCACCGGCTTGCCTTCCTTTGCCCACTTTTCGGCGGTGTCGGCGTCGAAGACTGCCTGGCCGACGGCGGCGCCGGGGCTGGCGTTTACTGCCTTTTCCACCAGCCGGTGGCCGGCGGCGCTCGCCTCGCGCTTGACCGCCTCGGTAAATTGCGGATGGAGCAGCATCTCCACCTGTTCGGGCGTCACCCGCAGGAGGGCGGTCTTGCGGTCGATCAGCCCTTCGTTGGCCATATCCACCGCAATCTTGATAGCGGCGCGGGCGGTGCGTTTGCCGTTGCGCGTCTGCAACATCCACAGCTTGCCCTGCTCGATGGTAAATTCCACATCCTGCATATCGCGGAAGTGGTGCTCCAGTTTATCGCAGATCTCGACGAACTCGGCGTAGACCTGGGGCATATCCTGGCGCAGTTGGGCAATGGGCAGCGTGTTGCGGATGCCGGCCACCACATCTTCGCCCTGGGCGTTCATCAGATAATCGCCATAGAGTTGCTTGACCCCGTCGACCGGGTTGCGGGTAAAGGCAACGCCGGTGCCACTGTTGTCGCCCATATTGCCAAAGACCACCGTCTGGATGTTGACCGCAGTGCCCAGGTCATGGGGAATGCCCGTGGCCTTGCGGTAGTCGGTAGCGCGCTTGCCAAACCAGCTATCAAAGACGGCGCGGGTCGCCAGCTCCAGTTGGCGGTAGGGGTCCTGCGGGAAGTCAACGCCTTTGTAGGCCTTGATCAGCCCCTTGAAGCGCTCGGTGATGCGTTGCCACTCTTCGGCGCTCAACTCGATATCGAGCTTGACGCCGCGCTCGCGTTTTACATCTTCGATCACCTGCTCGAACGGCTCGTCGGGCACACCCATGACCACGGCGCCAAACATCTGCACCAGCCGGCGATATGAATCGTAGACAAAGCGGGGATTACCCGTTTGTGCGATCAGCCCTTGCGCCGTCTCGTCGTTGAGACCAATGTTGAGGACCGTGTCCATCATTCCCGGCATCGAGAACTTAGCGCCAGAACGACACGAGACCATGAGCGGGTTGGTGGGATCGCCAAAATTTTTGCTCGTCTGTTCTTCGAGCCTCTTCATGGCTGCCACCTCTTGTTCCCACATAGCGGGCGGGAATTGGCGGTCGTTAGCCAGATAGGCGTTGCACGCCTCGGTGGTAACGGTAAAGCCGGGCGGCACCGGGACACCCAGCCGGGTCATCTCGGCCAGATTGGCGCCCTTACCACCCAACAGGGCGCGTACGACCTCCCAGTTGGCCGGCTTGACGCGGGTATTCAACTCATCGAGTTGGTCAAAACCGTAGACCCACTTGGGGTCTACCGCGGGCTTTGGGGCTGCTTTAGATTTGGTGGCTACAACTGTGGCCGGTTTTGCAATAGCGACAGTCATTGGATGTCTGCTCCTTGTTTGTCAATCATCAATTTTCACTTTGCACTCGTCACTCATCGTCGTCATCCATTTGCGGCCAGATAGGACCAGGCGCTCAGCGCGGCTTTCACACCTTCACCGATTGCCACCGGCACCTGTTCGGCATACGTATTGGTCACATCCCCGGCGGCAAAGAGGCCGGGTGTGCTGGTTTCACAGCGTTGGTTGATCATGATGTGGCCCTCGTTATCCAGTTCCACCAAGTCGCGCACCAATTCGTTATTGGGCAGCAGCCCAAACTCGACAAAGACCCCTTCCGCCGGAAGGGTACGCGTCTCGCCGTTGATACCCACCAGATCGAGCCCGGTGACGAACTCGTCGCCGACGATGCGTTGCACTTCCCAGTCTTTGAACAGGTAGACCTTCGGGTTGCGCAGCACCTGGTTGGCCGCAAAGGAGCCGGTCAACTCTTTGATGTGGGCCAGGACGTAGTAGACCCGGCTCGCCAGGGGCGCCAGTTTGAGCACCGCAGATAAAGCCCGCTCGCCGCCGATGACAGCGACATTGCGGTTGCGGACGAGAGGCGCATGGCTGATAGCCGAAAAGCTGACGCCGCGGCCAAAGAACTCTTTCTCACCCTCGACGTAGAGCCGCTGGGGCTGGGCGCCGGTGCAGAGAATGAGTGTTTTTGCACCGATAAGATCGCTATCGTCTAGTGCGACTTGGAAGCCACCTCCAGGCAGAAGTACAACTGATTTTGCTTCTTGTGGGAAGTACGCGCGTACTTTTGCCTCAACGTGCGCCTCAAACTGTTGTACAAGATCGGCGCCCCAGACAGTATCCACTGCCGGCAGACCGCGCAGCGCAAAGGGGTAGCTCACCTTACCGCCTAACGAGGGGGAAACCAGTGCCACACTAAGTTGGGCTTGCAGCGCGTAGAAACTGGCGGCCAGACCGGCTGGACCCCCACCCACGACGACAACATCATATTCGGCCATAGTTTCCTCCCGCGCGCCGGCTCGCTCGCCAGCGATTTTTACTGCCGAGCAGCAACGATCAATCCATTCTGCTCAGCTGCCTGCGAACATCGATTCAGTGGTGCAGCCTTGGTACATCCATTGCATGCACGAGTGCGGCCTGCTGCACCGCTGCCAGCAGATGTTCCGGTGGTTCCGCTTTGCTCACAAAGGCATCAGCGCCGTTCATCCGTCGCTGATGATGGGCTGCCTCGCTACCACAGAGCGCAATAATATAAACATGGGGCGCAGCCGCCCGCAGTGCAGCCAAAAGCTGCTTGCGAGCATCGGCGGATTTGAGGCCAGTCATTTCCCAATCCAACAAAACCAGGTCGGGATGCAGCTGTTGCACCGCGCCCAAGACCGTAGTGAGCGTTCCTTCCTCACCTACAATCTCTAGATTTGGTTCTTGTTCTAGCAGGAAGCGCAACGCCGAACGCAGCCAAACCTGGTCATCGACCAGCAAGACACGCATAGGCGCCCTCCTGCGATTTTGAACTTCGGTATCCATACCACAACTATACGGCAAGCCGCGCTCAACTGCATCCGACAGATGGTGGGCAGGCGGCTCACCGTGGGGTTGGTTTATTACCTGGTCAGGAGGCTAGGGGAAGGGATTAGGAATTAGGGATTAAGGATCAGGTGAAGAGTGCCAGGGTCACCTGATCTTTAATCCCTAATTCTGTTTCGGCACGAGATTGTGTTGCAAGGCAATGGCGACGGCTTCGGTGCGGCTGGAGGCGTGGAGCTTGGAGAGGATGTTGCTGACGTGAAATTTGACCGTCGAGCGGCTGACGATGAGGGCATCGGCGATCTCGTTGTTATCTTTACCCGTGACCATGAGCTTGAGCACATCGCGCTCACGCTCGGTGAGGTCGTGACCGGGAAGCAATTCGCGGTTTTGCGTGGCGACATGGATGAGCGCCTGGGCGGCTTCGGGCGCCAGCGTTGCGCGGCCACGGTGGGCGGCGCGGATAGCATTGGAGAGCTCTTCAGCGGTGACATTTTTGAGCAGATAACCGATTGCGCCGGCTTTGAGTGCATCCTGTACCAGGTTATCCTCTTTGAAGCTAGTCAGGATCAGCACCTGAACCTCGGGATAACGCTCGCGGATGGTGCGCGTGGCCGTAGCGCCATCCATGCGCGGCATGATGAGATCCATGAGGATGACATCGGGGCGCGAGCGCTCGCAGAGGCGGACAGCCTCTGCGCCATCGGATGCCTCCGCCACCAGTTCTAGGTCCTCGTAGGCTAGTAAAAAGGCTGCCAAACCGCTGCGCACAACGGCGTGGTCATCCACCAGCATGACGCGAATCGGAGTTTGTTCACTCATTCTGCCACCTCGACTTCATAGGATTGCCGCTGACGTACGGCCATTGTCCCAGCGCGCCGTCACTCGTGTGCCCTGGTCGATCTCACTGTGAACTGTCAACGAGGCCCCAATGTCCTCAGCGCGTTCGCGCATGATGCCCAACCCCAGATGCTCGGGCTTGATCGTATCGAATTGAAAACCCACACCATCATCTGCAACCGCCAGCTCGATAAAGTCGGGCTCACGGCGCAAGTATACGTGGGCCTGGGTAGCCTGGGCATGTTTAGCCACGTTGTTGAGTGCTTCTTGGGCAATACGATAGAGTGCGACTTTTACATCAGGCGGCATCTCGGCGTCGCCCTCGATCTGCACCGTCACCGGCACGCGCGCCCGGCCCGAAACGCCGTCGGCCAACTGGCGCAGCAGATCGGTGATCTCCACCTCGATCAATTTCGTAGGGCGCAGTTCCAGCAAGAGCGTCCGCATCTCAGCCAGCGCACCGCGTGTCAGTTCGCGCAGCTCATCCAACCGTCGCCGTCCTTCCGTCTCGCTGCGCTGCCAGATACGAGGCAACACTTCAGCGATCATAGAGGCCGAGAAGAGCGTCTGCGTCACGGCATCGTGCAGATCACGCGCCAGACGACTCCGTTCGGCGGCGACAGCGGTACGCTCGATCTGGCTGCGCAAGCGGTCGTTTTCGATGGCCAGTGCGGCCTGGCTACTAAAGGTAGAGGCCAATTCAACCTCTTCGTCGTCAAAGGTGCGCTGTTCGGGGTAGTATAACACAAAGCTGCCGTTGACTTCGTTCTTGATTACCAGCGGCACAGCTAACAGGGCGCGAAAACCATAGGAGAGCAACAGCTGCCGGCGTGGTTCCTGTTGGGACTTTTCGGACGCAACGGGCTGTGTCAGGTCTGGAACATTTACTGACTCGCCGCTCAACGCCACATAACCGACCAGGTGATTATCACGAATGGGCAGCCCCAGCTCAGTGATCTCGCGTTCGGGGAAGCCACAGGTGACCTGCATCACCATCTCGCGGCTCCGTTCCTGGTAGCGGAAGATGGCGCAGGCGCTCGCACCGAGCAAGGTCGTTGCGTGCTGGACGATGCGGTTCAGGATGGTCTCCAGTTGCTCACCAGAGTTGAGCATGGTCAGGATATCCCGCAACCCCTCCGACACCTCCTGGCGCCGTTCGAGTTCGTGTGTCCGTTCTTCGACTCGGTGTTCGAGTTCCTCTCTGATCTGTTTGCGGCGCGAGATATCGGTGATCGTTGCCATGATCACCATTTCGCCATCGATGTGCAGATAGCTCAGCCCAGCTTCGATGGGAAATTCCGAGCCATCCTTGCGTCGGGCGGCCAGGTCGAGCGCTGAGCCCATGGTGCGCATATGGGGGGCACGGGCATAACCGGCCCGATGTTGCACGTGCATCTGGCGAAAACGCTCCGGCATCAAGATCTCTACTGGCTGGCCAAGCAACTCCTCGCGCGTGTAGCCAAACAGTTCTTCGAGCTTGCCATTGACATAGAGCAACGCCCCCGTATGGCTGACGACCGCAATCGCAATCGGCGCCGATTCCAGCAATAATCGAATACTCACTTTTGCGTCCCACGAGAAAGTGGGGTCAGCAAGTAGGTGTGTCATACACCTAATTGTAGCAACTTTTCTTATCTGCGTAAACTTTGTGGCACAGTACGCAGAATAGCTGCTTGCCCCGGCGGATTCAGGAAACGACATTGCGGGCAACCAAGATCCTGGTTGCCCGCAATGGGTTATGAGTTATTTCTGTGACGTCTGGTCAAGCCTCGCTGTTTCCAGCTAGACGGTCCGGCCAGCAAGGGTTCCGGTCATCGGCTCCGCGCTCTTGACTTCACCCTTCCACGGCGTACCGAGTAGCGGAAGCAGGTAGCGGTCGAGACCGTAGTAGCCGGCGGTCTTCCAGGCTAACATGAGCAGGATGGCGAGCGTAAAGAGCAGCGCATTGGTGCTGGCGGTGCCGGCCATGATGAAGTTCCAGTTCATCAGCCCACCGAAGAAGGCTGCGATGCCAACGAATGCACCAAGAATCAAGGCAGTGCCGATGAGAATCTCGCCGTAGGCAATCAGTGGAGCAAACCAGGTGTACCAGCCGTTGTCCAGCATAAACTGGATAAAACCGCGATACCAGTCAAAGGCAATCGGCGGGCGGCCCTGCTCCGGGATTGCGACTGCTCGCTCCCAGAAGCCCTGAAGTGCTTCACCGCCACCCAACCATGCGGGCGTCAACTTGCCCCACCCCGATGTCAGCCATTGCCAACCCAGATAGACTCGAACGATAAGCCAGAGCCATGCCATGCGAGTGTCACTAAACAGAAGACGAGCCAAGGGTGGGTCCTGAATCTCTCTGTGTGTCATGCGAAAAGCAGCCATTGTGTCATCTCCTTATATTTGAACTGCTTGTGCCGTTTATTTCATGTTGTCTCGGATGTGTCATCCTTGATGGCTGTCAGTTTACCGGTCTTCGCCCGATCGCGTATCAGCCAACTGGTGGGAATCGCTTCTGGTCGAGATGATAGCTGCTATCCTGGCCGCTTGACCAGGTAGGGCCTGTGTAGGCACACTCTCCTGCTGAAGACGCTGCAGAACCTGGCGGAAGACTGCCTCTTCGGCGGGAGTGATCAGGTGTTGTGGTACGTCGCCGGTTGTGAGAATCACCTGGCCAAGCTTGCTTTGCGCCAGGGTGCGCAGGTCTTCCTCCAGCGGATCAAGCAGGGGGTGGTCGTCGACAATGCGCCCATCGTGCATGCGCAAGATACGTTGCGTCGCCTGCGCCACGCGGCGGTCGTGTGTCACTACGGCAATCGTCGTGCCCTGGTTGCGGTTGAGTTCGGCCAGCAGCGCCAGCAATTCTTCACCGCTCTGGCTGTCGAGCGCACCGGTTGGCTCGTCGGCCAGGAGCAGGCTGGGTCGATTGGCAAGGGCGCGGGCAATGGCCACCCGTTGGCGCTGCCCGCCCGAAAGCTGGTTGGGCAGATGCTGAAAACGCCCGTCGAGACCAACCAGCGTCAGCAATTCGGCGGCCCGGTCGAGCCGCTGGCGCCGCCCCAGCCCCTGGCCGAGCGTGGGCGCCTCTACATTTTCAAGGGCGGTCAGCGTAGGCAATAGGTTGTGCAACTGGAAGACAAAGCCAACGGTGCGGGCGCGGAATTCGTCCACATTCTTGAGCTGCGCCAGGTTCTGGCCCTCCACCCAGACTTCGCCACCCGTAGGCTGGTCGAGCGCGCCAAGCATATTGAGCAAGGTGCTCTTGCCACAACCGCTCGGTCCCATGATGGCAAAGAATTCTCCTGCCTCCACGGTTACATTGACATCGTCCAGCGCCCGCACGGCCGTCTCGCCGCTGCCGTAGATTTTGGTCAGATGGGTTGTACGGATCAGCTCATTCATCATCATCCGTTATGAGACGAGGTTGGGGAGATAAGGCTGTGACCGTTATAGCGCGCCCGCTTTGTCTCTCCTACGCTTCTCAACGTCTCGCCGTTGGTGCAGCATCTTGCGCCACAGGTATATTTACAAAAGCAGTCATCCCCCAGCGCGCCTGCTCGCTCAGGTTCTCCACCTCGATCTCGACTGTGTAATTTGTGCTGCCCTGTTGGGTGACGCTCACCGGCGCAATTTTGGTGATCCGGCCGGCGAAGAACTGGTCGGGCAGCGCATCAAAGGTGACTTCAAGCGGGGCGCCTACATCCAGATGCACCACATCGGTTTCGCGCAGATCGGTGGTTTTGATGTGCATCTGTCGCGCATCGCCAAGCAGAACCAGAAATTGTCCGGGCGTCGCCAGTTCCCCCAAACGAATGTTGACCGCGCCCACCTGGCCGGAGAATGGCGCAAAGAGCTGGCTCTGGCGCAACTGTGCCTCTGTGGTGGCCAACGCCGCCTGGGCCGACTGGATGCGCGCCGTTGCCATGTCAAGCTCTTCCGGTGTGGCGCCGGTGTGTAGAACCTCTAACGTCGCTTTGGCGCTTTCGACCTGCGCCAGGGCAGCCTTGACCGCGGCCTCGGCGCCCGGCGCTTTGCTCTCGGCCATCGCCACCTGAGCCTGGGCAATGCTGATAGCATTAGCTGCGACCGACAGTTGTTGTGTCGTCGGCCCTTGTGTGGCCAGCGCGGCAGCGGCTTTGGCCGCCTCCCACTGCGCCGTCATCTGGCGCAAGGTCATCGATTCGGGGCGGGCGCCGATGGCCGGGTCGCCGCGGACCAGATTGTAGGCGGCCTGCGCCTGTTCCATACCTGCCTGGGCGACAGCCACCTCCGCGACAGCCGCCGTTCGCTCGGCCTCGGTGGGATGGCTGGCCAGTTCGGCGTATTCGGCGCGCGCCCTATTGAGCTGGGCCTTGGCCGTGTCAATGGCGGCCTGCACTTCGAGCATCTGGCCGGCTGCCAGCGCAACATTCGCCTCGGCTGCCGCGACATTGGCCTCGCCGGCAGCAAGCTGCTCTGCGGTGGCGCCGGCGTGCAGGCTGGCCAATGCCGCCTCGGCCTCGGCCACCGCTGCCGCCGCCACATCAACCTGGCTCTGCAAGACGCCGTTTTCGAGCACGAGCAACAGATCGCCCTGGCTCACCCAGCTACCCTCTTCCACGTGGATGGCGCTCACAACGCCACTTGTTGCCGTGCTCAGCCCTGCCCAGACCACAGGCTCCAGTTTACCCGATGCCCAGATGATATGCTCCAGTTCTTCGGCTTGCTCGGCCGCTGCCGCCTGCTGGACCTCGCGTTCAGCCTGGCGGGCTTGATAGGTTGTATAGACCCACCACCCACCTGCCAGGAGCCCGATGACAACCAAGATACCAATCACTCGTTTCATCCTGTCCCCTTTCTACTCGTACTGCAGCGCTTCGACCGGTTGCAGACGGCTGGCGCGCCAGGCAGGATAGATGCCGCCAAGCAAAGCAAGCAGCACTGCGACGCTCAAGGCAAGGACAAAGGTTTCTACTGTCCACAAAGGCGCCACAAACTGGTTTGCACCGGGCAGACGGGCCAGCAGCGTAAGCAAGAGCACGCCGAATCCGGCGCCCAAGACGCCGGCCAGGAGACAGAGGTAGAGGCTTTCCTGCATGATCTGGCTCAAGATGCGCCTGGCTGGCCAGCCAATGGCGCGCAGCGTGCCGATCTCGCGCGTTCGCTCGTAGATGGACATGACCATGGTGTTGGCGACGACGATGCCACCCACCACCATCGTCAGGAGACGGATGGCGGTGGTGATTGCCATCATGTTGGCAATATCATCGGTGTTTTGTGCAAACTGGCTGCTGAGACTGGTGCGTACCTCGGGAGAACGGCGGTCGATGGCCGCCGCGACTGCCTCAGCCTGGCGCGGGTCGTGGACATCGACAAAAATGAACGAGACCGTGCGCCCCCGGTTGAGCAGGCGTTGCGCCTCGCGCAGGGCAAGCATACCGCCACCGTCTTCGTATGACACTCCTGTCTCGCTGATACCTACCACGCGATAGCGGTTGTCGAGCAGCGTGATGGTATCCCCCACGCCCAGCTTGTACGTTTCGGCGGCGATCTTCCCCAACACGATCTCGTTTGGCCGCCGGATGTAGCGCCCGTCGGTCAGCCGGTAGTGGGCGATGGCCGGGTCGTTGGGGTCGAGACCGCCGAGCATAAAGAAGGGCATATCCGCCGTACTGACGACGCCAAAGACAAAGGGACTGACCGCTTTGACCTGTGGCATGCTGCGGATCTGCGATACAACACGCTCATCCACACTGCTCAGGCTCATGTCCGCCACGTCACGCTGCATAACAGTGAGGTTCCCCACACCGCCGCTGCCGGCGAGCGAGTTTAGCTGCACCATCAGCCCATCGGTGAGGCCGCCGAGCATAACCAATGCAGCCACGCCGACGGCAATGCCACTGGCCGAGATCAACGTGCGCGTGCGCCGTCGCCAGAGGTTTCGAAAGCTCTGGCTGCCTACCCGGCTGAGCCAGCCGGCCGTTTCTCCTGCCCCGCCGCCTTCGTAGCGCAGCGCCTCCACTGGCTGAAGATTGGCTGCCGTCCAGGCCGGATAGGCGCCACCCACCAGGCCCAGGATCAGCGCTGTACCCAAACCCTGGAGCAAGATCCCGACGGAGTACGAACCTTCAAGAAAGGCTCCCACACCGGGGGCCTGTGCTGCCAGCCATGTCAGCCCCACCCCGATCCCCAGGCCGAGGAGGCCGCCCACTGCGCTCAACGCCAGCGCCTCACCGAGGATCATCTGCATGACGCGGGTGCGGCTCCAGCCCATGGCGCGCAGGGTGCCGATCTCGCGCGTGCGTTCCATGACGCTCATCACCATGGCGCTCATCATCCCCAGCCCACCGATGAGGATGGCGATGGCGGCGATGGACCAGGCAAAGCCCTGGAGATAGGCTGTCCACTGTTGGCTGCCTTCGTACTCGCTTGATTTGCTGACTGTGAGTTGTTTATCGAGCTTCTCGATGCGCTCGATCACCTGGTCGGGGTCGGCGCCGCGCTGCAAACCCATCTGAAAGAGGCTGACCTGGCGCTGTTTTTGGGTAATCGTCTGGGCGTCGGCCAGCGTCACGACCCCGCCCGATTCCTCCATGCCCTGGCCGGTCTCGTAGATGCCGCCGATCCGGTAAGGGACGCCATAGATGCGCAGGTTGTCATCGACCCCACGCTTCAAGGCATCCGCGGCGCGACGACCGATGACGATCTGCCGGGGACCCGTCACCGGTTTCCCCTCGACGAGGCGATAGTGCTGGATGGCTGCGCTGCCCGGCTCGTAGCCAAAGACCAGGAAATAGGGCATCGTGTCGACGTTGATCCAGCCAAAGATGCCGGCATCCACATTGGCGACGCCGGGTACAGCCTGAATGCGCTCTCCGAAAGCCTCATCCAGGCTGCTGAACACCACATCGTATGCGTTAGCCTGGGTAACGAGGAGATCATTGCTGAGGCCAACCGCGCCTATGTAATTGGTGGCGATGCCTTGCGCCATGGCGCTCAACGCTACCACGGCTGCCACACCGACGGCGATGCCAAGCACCGTCAACAGGCTGCGCGTCGCACGACGCCAGAGGTTTCGGACGATCATCAGGGCCTCACTCTGCTTCTCTCCCGCGGTCGCACACAGACTGCTGTGTGCGTGCGCAACCGGCAGACAACATCAATTGCCGCCTACCAGCGGCGCCCGCGTTCGTCCGCAGCATACGGACTCCTATTACCAGTATGGCAGCATTTGATCGTAGGTTTGCCGGTCTTCCTGGCGGTTTCGTGGTCGCCAGTTAGGGGATTTTCAGCCTGGTCATGTGACCAGGAGGGAATGAACATTCTTTCAGGGGCAAAGCCAGCGCGCACGACGCACGTTTTGGCGAGGCCAGGGCAAGCAGAGGCCGCTCAGCGCTAGAGTTTCCTAGAAGCGCCCGTTTTCGTCCTGTGGGGACATGAAATAAAGAGGGCAGCAGACACTCCCCTTGCGGTGAAACATCTTCTGCCGCCCTGCTGCGAATTTCCGTTGCAAAAAGTATGCTTACTTTATCGACCAGACATACACCACTCCGGTGGATGCAACAGCCGCCAGTTGATCACCGGCGGGCGACCAGCGCACGCTCACGACCGGCATAAGCAGATCGGCGGACATCGCAATCGCCGGGTCGATGGCGGCCTCCCACACGACGACCGCGTTGGCTGTGGCGTCGTTGTCCGTCAAATCGCTGCTGGCGGAGGCCAACTGCTGGCCTGCAGGCGCCCAATCGACGCTCCAAATCGGGAAGGGCTGCTGTTCAAATGTGGCGCTCGGGACGCCCTCATCCGCATCCCACAGACGCACGATCCCGTCGTTGCTGCCCGTGGCAACTGTACGACCGTCCGGCTGCCAAGCCACCGTCCAGAGCGGTGCACTTTGTCCACCGAGTTCGTGTACGAGAGTGCTAGTCTCCAGATCCCAGATGCGCAGCGTGTTGTCGCCGGCAGGGTCGACGTTGGGGTCACCGGAGACCGAGGCAAGCAAGAGGCCATCAGGTGACCAGGCGATCGCCCACACTGGAGATTGGTGGCCCTCGAGCAAGGCAATCGTTTCACCTGCAATGACATCCCACAGGCGTACCGTGCCATCGCTCGAGGCCGAGGCGAGCCAGGCGCCGTTGGGCGACCAGCGTACATTCCACACATCGGCGGTATGTCCAACCAGATTGGCGACCAGTTCGCCGCTCTCCGCATCCCACACTCGCACTGTGTGATCACTGTTGCCGTTGCCCGTCCAGTCGCCTGCCGCGGCGGCGACCCGCGTCCCATCCGGCGACCAATCTACGCTGGCGATGGGCACGGCTGGGGGCAGCCAGCGCGGTTCTTCATCTTCGGCCAGCGAACGGAGCCAGACACCCAGGCTGGTCGCCACGGCCAGCGTAGTGCCATCGGGCGAGAAAGCGACATCGCTGCTCAGGCTGCCTGGTTCGTCCGCCAGTTCTTCAATGAAAAGGGTCTGTGGGTCAGCGAGTTCGAGGGCGGCCGGTGTTGGTGTTGTGATGAGTTCGGGCGATGTGATCACCAGCGTTCCAGTTATTTCGAGAGTCGGCGTGGGTGTGATCACCATCGTCTCTGTGGGGGTTATCGTCACCGTCAAAGTCACGGTGGGCGTGAGTGTGGCACCGGTTTCGATGGGTGTCTCGGCCTCGTCCGGCATAGCTGTTTCGTCGGGTTCGGTGGTCTCTTCTGGTTCAGCCGTCTCGTCGGGAGTCTCCGTCTCCTCAAGTGTGGTAGTGGGGACGGGAGAGATAGCTGTCAGCGTTGCTTGCACCGCATCCTCGATCCGCTGTTGCACGGCGGCTTCGGTGGCGGTGGCGTCGGGTTCATCCGGCGGCAGCACGATGATGGCCGGGGCCGCAGCGGTGAGCGTGGCCTCGACGGCGGCCTCAATTTCCTGCTCTTGCGCCTCTGCTGTGGCGGTGGCGTCCCGTGTGCGGGTAGGCGTCGGCGTCGGAGGGGCAGTCGGTGTCGGTGTCGCCTCGTCTGCAATTGCGGTGAGCGTGGCGGAAACGGCGGTGGCTAACGCAACTTCAAAGGACTGGACCGTCGCAGTTTCGTCGGGTGTGGCCGTCGGTGTGCGAGTGAGGGTTGGTGTATCCGTTGGTGAAGCCTCAGCGGCGATGGCGGTCAGCGTGACCGAGACAGCACCGGCCACTTCAGTTGCGAGCGCTTCCGCCGTGGCCGTCTCATCGGGTGTTGCGGTTGCGGTAGGCGTTGGCGTAGCCTCGGTGGCGACAGCAGTTAGCGTTGCGTCCACGGCTGTGCGAAGCAGGGTGTCAAAAGCGAGCGCCGTGGCTGTCTCATCGGGGGTTGCCGTCGGTGTGATCACCTCGGTGGGCGTAGCGGTTTGCGTAGGAGGGGGCGTGTCGGTGGGCGGCTGCGCTGTCAGCGTCTCCTCGATGCCGGCCTCGATTGCGGCTTGTAGGGCGTCAGCGGTTGCCGTCTGATCGGGGAGTGGTGTGGGCGTAGCTGTCTCAGTCGGCGTGAGGGTTGCCGTCGGTGTGAACGTAGCAGTGGGCGCCAGCGCGGTGACGGTTGCCTCAACTGCCTCTTCAACGGTGACGGCAATCGCTTCCTCTGTAGCGGTGATGTTGGGCGTGGCCGTCGGTGTTTGCGCCGCCAAAGTCACCTGTACTGCTTCTTCAACCAACGTGGCAATCGCTTCCTCGGTGGCCGTGATATTGGGTATCGCCGTGGGGGTATCAGTCGATGTCGGCGTGAAAGTTGCGGTCGGCGTGAGGGTGGCTGTCGGCGCTAGAACGGTCAGCGTTGCCACAACGGCTTCGTCGACCAGAGTAGCAACGGCTTTCGCTGTGGCGGTTATATTCAGTGTAGGCGTCGGCGTTGGCGCATCGGTGGCAGTCGGTGTCAGGGTTGCTGTTGGGGTCACTGTGGCGGTGGGCGCTAACGCGGTCAATGTAGCGCCGACGGCCTGCTGCACCTCTGTTTCAAAGGCAACTGCCGTGGCGGTCAGATCCGGCGTGTTCGTTGCCGTGGGGGTGATAGTCGCAGTGGGTGTATCTGTCACCGTTGCCGTGGACGTCAGGGTCCAGGTTGGGCTCAAGGTCGGGGTGGGTGGCAGCGCAGTCAACGTGGCTGCCACAATCGTCTGGAGCGCATGAGCCGTTGCTGTTAAATTCGGCGTCGGCGTCGGCGACCAGGTGGCCGTCGGGATCGGCGTCCACGTGGGCGAGAGCGTGGGGGTCGGTGGCAAACCCGTCAGTGTGGCCACCAGGGCGGACTGGACTGTCGCCTGCAGCGCCGTCTGTGTAGCAGTCAAGTCCGGCGCCGGTGTCCAGGTCGGTGAAAGAGTGGGCGCGAGCGTCCAGGTTGGCTCGGGCGTAGCATCGGGCGCACCGCTTGCTTCAAGCGTAAGCAGCGCCTGGGCTGTGCTCGTCTGGGCGGCGATTCCCAACGCATCGGCCACGGCTGCCTGCACCGTGGCATCGACTGCCTGTTGGGCGAGGGCAAGGTCAACGGTGGCAGCCGGCTGTTCGGCGACGCTGGTCACCGTCGCGTCCACCGCAGCCTGGACAGTGCCCATTTGAGCCGCGGCAGTGGACTCAAAATCGGGCGTCGGCGTGTCAGGAATCTCGGTGATCGTCGGTACAACCGTCAACGATGTGGGCGATTCGCTGGTGCGTTCTTGCCACAACTGGGCGCCCCAAAAACCTGCAAAGAGCGCCACAATGATGGCCGCAATAGCGCCAACCACCAGCCAGTTGATACGCATGGCTTACCTCCCACTGTTGATGTTGATTCCTGACCACACGGGCCTTGCTCTGAAAAGAGGTTATTATGGAGACGGCGGAACCATCGTCATGGTTCCGCCCTAAGAATACAGAGTCCAGGTCGCACTGTCAAAAGTGGAGATGCGGGGCGTGGCTTTCTTTTGCATTTCTATGCTTTCACGCCTTTGTGTCTTGGCGTCTTGGTGGTAGGCTGTTTCCCAGATTATTCCACACGATAGAGCGAGGATTTGTCTATGACCAGCAACAGGCAGCACTCCGTCCGTCTTGCCCAGATCGGATATGGCTACTGGGGGCCGAACCTGGCGCGCAACTTCCACCAATTAGCCGGCGCCGAACTGGCCTATGTGGTGGATGGCAACCCCGAGGCGCTTGACCGTGCGCAGCGGCTCTACGGGTGTCGCACCGCAGACGAACCAAAAGTGATGCTGGCTGATCCAGCCGTGGACGCTGTGGTGATCGCCACTCCCGCGCGCACCCACTTCACCCTGGCGCAGGATGCACTGCGGGCCGGCAAACATGTCTTTGTCGAAAAACCACTCGCTATGAGCACAGCGGAGGCCCGCACACTGATCGACCTGGCTGCAACGCGGCAGCGGGTACTCATGGTGGGGCATGTCTTTGAGTATAACCCGGCGGTTCGATATATCAAAGAGGCAATAGAGGCCGGGGAACTCGGTGAAATCTTCTATCTGTACAGCCGGCGGGTCAATTTGGGCCGGGTGCAGAGTGATGTCAACGCGCTCTGGAGCATTGCCCCGCATGATATTTCGATTGCGCTCTTTTTGCTTGGCCAACTGCCCGAGGCGGTGAGTTGCCAGGGGGCCAGTTGTCTCAATGGCATAGTCGAGGATGTCATCTTCCTGACGCTGCACTTTCCGGGGGACGTGCTCTGCCATACTCACGTCAGCTGGCTCGATCCGAGCAAGGTTCGCGAGCTGACAGTCGTCGGCAGCCGGAAGATGATCGTCTACGACGATGTCAGTACCGAGGGCAAGGTGCGTATCTACGATAAGGGTGTCTATCGCAAAGGCGACCCCATTTACGGTGAATTTCAATACCGGCTGCACAGTGGCGACATTCTCATCCCCCGCATTGACATGCGCGAACCGCTGCAACTGGAATGTGCCCATTTCATCGATTGTATCCGTAACGGGCAACAGCCGCAGACAGATGGCGAGAATGGTCTGCGCGTGGTGGCGGTGCTTACCGCCGGCCAGCGCAGCCTGGAACAAGGTGGCAGCAAAGTTCGGTTGGATGAAGTGTGGTCATAGGCGAGGTTGGGTCAGCTAGCCGAGGCGCGCAACCACAACCGTTTGCAGATGCTGCGGTTTGGGCGCCGCGCCAAGAATGGCATATAATCTGCCAGCATGGATGCTCGCTTTTTAGGGATTCCCTTTGTGGCATGGGGCGGCCTTTGCCTGGCCGTAGCCGCCGCGTTCACCATTTTTTGGCCCAGCGCCAAGGCGACCAGTGGCATTTCGACGGTGCGGTACCTGCTCTTGCGCTGGGGCCATGCCGCTGTGTGGGGGCTATTGGCGCTGGCACTGTTCCTGCGCGGTCTAGGGGGGGCTCCCGGCGCAGTCATAGCGCAGATCACGGCGTTGCTGGCTCTGGTGATCTATTTTGCCTTTTTGGGCGCATTATTGCGAAATTGAGACGCTCAACATCGTCGTACCCATGAGCCACGACCGGACGCTCACGGTCTTCGAGTGGTACTTTGCCGACCCCGGCACGCCCGAAAGCTGGAACTCGCTCCAGGCAGGCATCGAGTTTAGCGACGAGGTCCAGCGCGAGGATGTGGAACTCTGCGAATCGGTCTGGCGCAACCTTCAGGTCGGCGTCTATAACCAGGGCCGCTACTCTATCCTGCGCGAGAATGAGGCCTGCGCGAGAATAGGGTTCACCACTTTCACCAATTGTTATACGAGTTTTTGGCATGACAACTGCGATCCCTCTTGTCGATTTGAAGGTGCAATACGACGCTATCCGCATGGAGATTGATGCGGCCATCCAGAGCGTCATCCAGAGTAGCCGGTTTATCATGGGGCCAGAGGTGCGCGCCTTTGAAGAGGCGTTCGCCGCCTATTGTGGCGTCGCTCACTGTGTCGGCGTGAGCAGCGGCACCGCCGCGTTGACACTCGCGCTGCGTGCGCTCGGCGTCGGCCCTGGCGACGAGGTGATCACCGTGTCGCACACCTTTATCGCCACCGCCGAGGCGATCTGCGCCGTGGGCGCTCGGCCCGTCTTTGTAGATATCGACCCGCACACCTACACGCTCGACCCGGACCACGTGGATGCGGCCATCACCCCCGCTACTCGCGCTGTGATCCCGGTGCATCTCTATGGCCAGCCAGCCGACATGACTCGCATCAACCAGATCGCCCAAACGCACGGGCTGGCCGTGGTCGAGGATGCCGCCCAGGCCCACGCTGCCACCTGGTGCGGCCAGAAAGCCGGCAATCTTTCCCGTCTGGCTTGCTTTAGCTTTTACCCGGGGAAGAATCTCGGTGCCTACGGTGACGCCGGAGCGATGACGACCAATGACGCAGCCCTGGCTGAACAGGCGCGGCTTTTGCGTAACCATGGCCGCCGCTCCAAATATCTACACGAACAGGTGGGGTTTGGCGAACGGTTGGATACGTTGCAAGCGGCCATCCTGGCAGCCAAGCTGCCTCATCTCGATTGTTGGACGGCTGCACGCCGCCGGCTGGCACAGCGCTATAACGCATTGTTAGCCGATTGTGAAGTCGTTCTTCCACAGGTAGCTGTCGAAGCAGAGCCTGCCTGGCATCTCTACGTGATCCGCACGCCGCGGCGGGATGAACTGGCCGACCACCTCAAACGCCACGGGGTCGAGACAGGTGTTCACTATCCTGTTCCGTTGCACTTACAGCCGGCGTTCGCTGCGCTTGGCTACCGGCCAGGCGACTTGCCCGTGACCGAAGCAATGGCGGAGAGCTGTCTCAGCCTACCGCTCTATCCTGAAATGACCGACGACCAGCAAGAGCGGGTCGCCGGCTTGATCCGTGATTTCTTGGGGTGACAATGGAACGCACTATGCCCCAAACGCCTGCGCCACTGGTTCCGCTTCCACAGCAGGAACAAAGCCGGGGCAGCGGCGACGACACAACAGATCCAGGCTCCGTCTCAATCGTCATCCCGGCGCGCAACGAAGAAGCGACGATCTGGCAGGTGGTCGAGCGCAGCCTGCGCGCACTCGACGAGTTGGGACGCCGAGGCGAAGTGTTGGTAGTCAACGATGGCAGCACCGACAGCACCGCTACGATCCTTGCCGATTTGCAGGTAATCCACCCGGCCTTGCGCGTCTTTATCCACCGGCGCAGCCAGGGCATGACGGCCGCGCTCCAGCGTATGTTTGCTGCCAGCCGCGGCGAAATTGTCATCCTGATGCCGGCGGATATGGAGTCCGACCCGTTGCAGGATATTCCCATCCTGGTGCGCCATCTGGAAGAAGAGAGTCTGGATGTGGTGGCGGGCTGGCGGCAGGGGCGACGCGATGGCAAGGTAATGGCCAGTGCCGTCTACAACTTTGTCATGCGCACGCTGGCGAATGTGCCCGTCCACGACGGCAACTGGATCAAGGCGATGCGGCGCGAGGTGCTCGAGCAGCTCCCGCCGTTACGCAGCGACTGGCACCGCTTTCTCCTCATGATCGCCGCACACCAGGGCTTCCGCATCGGAGAAGTGCCCACCTCGTACAAGCCACGGGCAGCCGGCAGCAGCAAGTTTGGCTGGGAGCGCATCCCCATCAGCCTGTTGGATGTGCTCGTGCTCAAATTCTTGCTCACCTTTAGCCAGAAGCCGATGCGCTTTTTTGGCGGTTTGGGGTTGGCCGGTCTTGTCGTCAGCTTGTTTACGTTTGTTTACCTGACAGGGCTCTATGTCTTTACCGACACCCAGCAGCGCCCCATCTTTTGGACGGCAGGCATCCTCGCCGTGATCAGCGTCCTGTTGATCCTCGTTGGTTTTCTGGCCGAATTGATCGTCAGCCAGGGAGAGCGCATCGCCACGCTGGAGAAGCAGCTGGAAGAGCGGGAATAATCTTGTGTTGTCACACAAACCTGCCTCTTTTTCTAGACACACTCCCCTAAACAGGTTGGTTTCACATCGGCTCTTCCTTTGTGTTAGAATAGGTTGAATGGATCGTCTACTAGTAGGAGGGAGCACAATAATGACCGCCCTGGAAGCAGTTCAGAATGTTCAGTTTGTTACTATTAAGGAGAAGCGTTTCGCTGTGATCGAAGCAGAAGAATGGGAAGCACTGGTCGAATGGCTGGAAACCTTGGAGGATCTACAAGTTTTTAAGGAAAGTTACAAACAGCTAGAACAGGCAGGTGGCAACCGTGAAAAGGCGGGGTGGCTGCGTTGGGAAGAAGTGCGAGATGAAGTAGAGTAATCATGTACACAGTCTACGTCCTTCCGCAAGCCCTACACGAAGTCAAGCGTTTACCTGGTCACGTACGCCAACGAGTAAAACGGATCATTGATAGCTTCGCAGAAAATCCACGACCATCCGGCAGTGTCGAGCTATCAGATATAGCCATTGCTAAACACAGTGTAATCCTCCACCGCTTCAAAATTGAAAAGTGGCGGATTATTTATGCCATCGATGAAGAAGCATCAGCCGTTGATGTAATGGCTATCCGACAACGACCACCCTACGATTACGGTGACTTGAGCGAATTGATCCAGGTTATTCAGTAGAAACGCTTCAGGGTGTTCTCCGAGATTTTTCGTCTACTTCTTCTCAGTTACCTTTACCCGGCCACATTCCGCCGTTGCTGCCAGCGGCTGTGCTGCCCCGTCCAATAGGCCCACCACAATCGGATATTCCCCAACCGGTGTGACCGGGTTGAGATTGACATCGACCTCGTCGCGCACGATCTCACCGGGTGTCCACGTGCTCGTCGGCCAGCGGCGCAGGGCCTCGTTGTCGCGGTAGAGCCGCTCGCCCCACACACCTTCCGGGCCAACCATCTGGACGCGTGCGATATAATCATCGGCCGGTGTGGCTGTGGCTTGCCACCAGAGTCGGATATGGACCCACCCGCTGGGCGGGTGCATCTGGTCGTCGCGTGCCGCCAGTTCCGGGGTCATCACTTCGCAGGCGACCAACTGGAACCCCGGCGCAAGCTCAACCGCCGGGTAGTGTGCGCCATCAGCCAACGCTGGCAACCGGTCGAAGCGGCTTTGCAGTGCGTACCCGCTCAGTTTGATGCCGGTTGGGTACTGCTCGGTAACGATGGGAAAGCGCTCGTTTAGCCAATGCTCGACCAGCCGCCCGTCATCCACCCCATCGAGATGGCTCTGCGTCAGCCAGAGCGTAGCGACGCCCTGGTCGGCGATCCCCTGGAGCGGCGGTGCGATGACGCTCTCGACCTGTTCGGGGGTGAGCGCGCCGCCAAAGGGGAAGAAGATGGGCAATTCATCCGCCGCCAACGCCGGGCGGAGGTAGCGTTGCAAGGGCCGCCGTGTATAATCCACGTGGGCGATGACCGCTCCCGGCAGCGTAGGGCTGGCGCGCTGATAGTCGATGATGTATCCGGCTACGGCACGCCAATTCTCACGAAACATGGCCGGGCTCCAAAGGTGGGGGAGCGCGGCCGCCAGGATGACGACAGCCAACAACCCCGTGACACCTCCGGCCCAACGCCATCGTTGCCCCAATCCAACGGCCCCCCTGGCTACTGCCCACAAGACAAAAGGCGCCAGAAAGAGAAAGTAACGATCCTCGGCAAAGACCGATGCGCTGCGTGCCAGCAAGAGGTTGCCGACCAGCAGCGGCGTACCCAGCCAGATCAGCAGCCAGAGGCGGTCGAGAGAGACAGCGGATTTGGCGGGCCCAGGGGGCACCCCGGCGGATGGACGTGGATTCTCTTGAGGATAAAGAGGAATCGTGATCCCGACTAGGAGTAGCCCGCCGAAGAGGAGCAACGCGCCGGTGCTATAGAATGGAGGCCAGTCAGCGCGCCAGACCGTAAAGACCCGTAGAAGCCGTACAAGGTTTTCGGCTAGACCGGCAAAAGCCTGTCCCGGCAGATCTTCGTCGCCGGTGATCATCCAGGCGTTGTAGGCTAGCGGCAGAAAGAGCGCCGCCGCGACCGCCAGGGCAACACCTCCTTCGACCAGACGAGTGAAGGGCACCCGATGGCGGGATATCCAAAACAGTGCAAGCAGCGTCAGTCCCGCTGCGGGGAGCAGAAAGGCGCTGAAGAGATAGCTGTAGATCGCCAGTTCCAATGCGAATACAAAGCCGAGCCACCAGGCCCAGCGCGGCCACCAGCCAGCCGTCTCCCAGGCGCGCAACAGACAATAGCCAGCCCAAACGAGCGCGGTTGTAGCCGGCTGAAACATACGCAACTCTTGGCTGTACCAGACAAGCACCGGGCTCAGGGCCACCAGCGAACCGGCCAGCAGCGCGGTGGCTCGACCGCTCAACCGTCGCACCAACAGCAGCACGCCGATGACGGTGAGCACGCCCAGGAGGCTACCAGAGGCCCGCAGCGCGGCATCGTTGCGCGGCAGCCCCACCAGGTCGAGCAATTCGATCCAGTAGTGCAACAGCAGATAGTAGCCAGGCGGATGCTTGTCCTCGGCCAGCGAGAAGGTGCGCTGCCAGGTCCACGCGGGATTGGAGGTGGCCCACTGCAACGTGACCGCCTCGTCAAACCAGAGGCTATGGTAGGCCAGCCGCCAGCAGCGGACGACCGCAGCCAGCGCAACGATGAGCAACTCGGCGTAAGGTGACGACCGCAAATCGACCCTGGTCACATTACGCTTTCTGCCAGATTGCCTCAAGGTCATGCCACGGTTCGAAGCCGAGGATACGTTTGGCCTTCTCGTTGCTAAACTTGCCGTGCGGCATATCCGTCAGGATATTGAAGACCTCGCAGCGCGAGGGAAGGCGCTCAAGCGGGATCTCCAACCCCAGCGGGAAGATTTGCGCTGCATTCTGCCAGGAGATCAGCCACGGCCATTCGTTGCCCCGTTGCTGCATCTCAGCGGGGTCGTTCGGGTCGCGGAAGATGTAGAAGAGATACATCTGCACATAGATGTCATGTTGTTCAGCAAAGACGCGGCAGATCTCGTGACCGAGTGATTTGGTCAAGGCGTAGAGGTTTGTACCCGGCTGTGGCGGCATATCAGGGTTGAGGTCAAAGTCGAACTGCTCATAGGTCGGGCCGGCAATGGTGAAATGAGGCCCAGTGTTGATCACGCGGCGGATTCCATGCGCTACTGCGGCGCGCATCATGTTATAGCAGCCCAGCGTGCTTACATCGAACGCCAGTTGGCGGTCCTGGCGCAACACCGAAAGGTTAATGATGGCATCCATCCCTTCAGCGGCAGCCATCACCTGGTCGAGCGAGGCCACATCCACCTGGCGAAACTCCCCTTTGAAGGGGATTGGCATAGACTTGATATCGGTGACACGCAGGTCGTAGCGGTCCTGTAAGACGGGAATCACATGAGGGCCAAGCATCCCGGCGCCGCCGAGGATCAAAATTTTTTGCATAGAAGGTCTTTGCTTGAGCAATTGACAGGTATTATCGTGTGAAATTAACCGCCGGCGCAAAACCCAAAACACGCTTTGCGTTCGCAATCGCAAAGCGCGCTTGTAGACCCTCGTGTTGCACATGCAACACCGTCCAGCGGCCCGTGGCGGCGACCAGCGCCTGTTGGGCCGCCTGCGCCACATCGCTCATGTCCACCCAAAGAGGATCGTACGGTTGGCCGGCCACGTCATCAGCTTTGACGACCTTGCCCAGACGCAGGACCGT